>JALORE010000012.1 GCA_025459125.1 Planctomycetota bacterium
CGATCCTCGCCCGGCCGGCGGAGACCAAGGTCCAGATCTGCGCTCCCCTCGTGCGGGGCAAGAAGGGCGAGCACAAGGACATCTTCGCCAACATCCAGCGGGACGGCTTCGTCCGCGCCCGCGTGGACGGCAGCGTGTACGACCTCCGCAACGTGCCCAACCTGAACAAGAACCAGAAGCACGACATCGCCGCCGTGGTGGACCGGCTGGTCCTCCGCGAGGGGGTCAGCGTCCGGCTGGCGGATTCGGTGGAGACGGCCCTGAAACTCGCGGACGGCATCCTGCTGGTGCTCCTCCAGCAGCCCGCCGGCGAGAAGGGTACGGAGCAGGACGGCAAGTGGGAGGAGGTCATTTACAGCGAGAAGTTCGCCTGTCCGGACCACCCGGAGGCGAGCCTGGAGGAGCTTTCGCCCCGGCTGTTCAGCTTCAACAGCCCCTACGGGGCCTGCAAGAGCTGCGACGGGCTCGGCACCATCCTCGAATTCGACCCCGATCTGATCGTGCCCGATAAGAGCATCTCGCTCGAAAACGGGGCCGTCGACGCCTGGCGCCGCAGCGGCAAGCGGATGAACATCTACTACAACCGGCTGGTCAAGCGTTTCTGCCGGGATGCGGGGATCAGCAAGTCCATCCCCTACGAGGAGATCCCCAAGGACATCCAGCGGCTGCTCATGTACGGCACGACCGACGCGGACGAGGCCCAGTACGGCGTGTGGTTCGAGGGCGTCATCCCGAACCTCGACCGGCGCTGGAAGAACACCACCAGCGAGTACGTCAAGACCCGCCTGCACGGCTATCTCTCCGAGCAGCCCTGCCAGGCCTGCAAAGGCGCGCGGCTGCGGCCGGAGTCCATCGCCGTCACCGTCGGCGGCAAGAATATCCAGGACCTGAGCCGCATGAGCATCGAGCAGGCCCAGGCATTCTTCGACAAACTCGCCCTCAACCCGGAACAGACCATCATCGCGGCCCAGATCCTGAAGGAGATCAAGGCCCGCCTGCAATTCATGCTGGACGTAGGCCTGGGTTACCTGACGCTCGACCGGATCAGCAGCACCCTGGCCGGCGGCGAGGCCCAGCGCATCCGCCTGGCCACCCAGGTCGGCAGCGGCCTGGTCGGCGTTTGCTACGTCCTGGATGAGCCGACCATCGGCCTGCACAAACGGGACAACGACCGCCTCCTCGGCATCCTGCAGAAGCTCAGCCAGATCGGCAACACGGTCATCGTGGTCGAGCACGATGAAGACATCATGCGGGCCGCCGACCACATCATCGATATCGGCCCCGCGGCCGGCCGGCACGGCGGCGAGCTCGTGGCCCAGGGCACGCTCGACGACATCATCAAGTGCGAGCAGTCGCTCACCGGCGAATACCTCAGCGGCAAAAAGGCCATCTCCGTCCCGGCCAAGCGCCGGGAGTACAATCTCAAGAAGTGCATCGAGGTCAAAGGGGCCGCCGAGCACAATCTCAAGGGTATCGACGTCAAGTTCCCGCTGGGCGTCTTCATCTGCGTCACCGGGGTCTCCGGCTCGGGCAAGAGCACGCTGGTCAACCACATCCTCCTGCGGGCCCTCAAGCGGCACCTGTACCAATCCCGGGAAAAGCCGGGCCAACACAAGAACGTCCTGGGCATTTCGCAGGTGGATAAGGTGATCGAGATCGACCAGTCGCCGATCGGCAAGACGCCGCGGAGCAACCCCGCGACGTACACCGGGGCCTTCGACCTGATCCGCAAGCTCTTCGCCCTGACGCGCGAGGCGAAGATCCGCGGCTACACCGCCGGGCGCTTCAGCTTCAATGTCAAGGGCGGCCGGTGCGAGTCCTGCGGCGGCCAGGGCACCAAGAAGATCGAAATGCACTTTCTGCCGGACGTGTACGTCACCTGCCAGGACTGCAAGGGCACCCGCTACAACCCCGAGACCCTCCAGATCACCTACAAGGGCAAGAACATCGCCGATGTCCTGGAGATGCGGATCGAGGACGCGGTCGATTTCTTCGCCAATTTCCCGACGATCGTCCGCGTGCTCAAGACGCTGACCGACGTCGGCCTGGGCTACGTGCAGCTCGGCCAGTCCTCGACGACTCTCTCGGGCGGCGAGGCCCAGCGCGTCAAGCTCTCGGCGGAACTGGGCAAGGCCGCGACCGGTCACACGCTCTATCTGCTCGATGAGCCCACCACCGGTCTGCATTTCGCGGACATCCACAACCTCCTGAACGTCCTGCAACGACTCTGTGACATGGGTAATACCGTCGTCGTCATCGAACATAACCTTGATGTCGTCAAGACGGCGGATTATATAATAGACCTCGGTCCCGAGGGCGGCGACGCGGGCGGCACCATCGTGGCCGCCGGACCGCCGGAAGAGGTCGTCCAGAACCCCAGGAGCTACACCGGCAAGTTCCTGAAAGAAAAGCTGTAGGCGTTTATGATTTATGATTTACGAATTATGGTTTTTGATTTAGGACTGTCGCTTCGGCTTCGCCCGAAATCGTAGATCAAGAATCATAATTCGTAACTCAGAAATAGGAAGGGTCCCGTGGCACAGGCAACCACCCAGCCCCGACAGTGGGAGTTTCAGCTAAGCAGTGTGGAGGATCTCAAGAGACTGAGCCGGGAGTTGGGGGTGGCGGTCGATGCCGTCGAAGATGTCTCGATTCTCGCCCGCCCGGTGAAGTTCGGCAAGCTCGTGATCCCGAACTCCCTGGCGGTGCACCCGATGGAGGGCTGCGACGGCGACGCCGAGGGCCGGCCGGATAAGCTCACGGTCCGGCGGTACGACCGGTTCGCCGCCGGCGGCGCCGGCCTGATCTGGGCCGAGGCCATCGCGGTCATCCGCGAGGCCCGGGCCAATCCCCGCCAGTTGTGGTTGCACGAGGGCAGCAAGGAGGCCTTTACCGCCCTGGTCAAACGGGCCCGCGAGAAGGCCGCCGAGGCCAATGGGGCCAAGCACAGGCCTGTCATGGTGGCCCAGTTGACCCACTCAGGCCGCTACAGCAAACCGGGACCAGTGCCGCGCCCGCTCATCCCGCAGCGCGACCCCTACCGCGATCCGATGTTCCCGCAGCCCCGGCCCACCACGGATCGCCAGAGCCGCATCCCGGACGACTGGCCTATCATTACGGATGAGTACCTCGACCAGCTTCAGAACGCCTATGTCGAGGCGGCCCGCAGCGCGTGGGAAGCCGGCTTCGACGCCGTCGATATCAAGTCCTGTCACGGCTATCTCATCAACGAGCTGCTGGCCTGTCACAGCCGGCCGGGCAAATACGGCGGCCCCTTCGAGAACCGCACCCGATTCCTGCTCGACGTGGTCGACCGCATCCGCTCCGAGCTCGGCGACAAGCTCGAGATCGTCACGCGCATGGGCGTTTACGATGCGATCCCCTATCCCTATGGCTGGGGCGTGGACAGAAACGACTACACCAGGCCCGACCTCACCGAGCCCAAGCGGCTGATCGGCCTGCTGCAGCAGCGCGGTGTCAAGCTCATCAACATCACCATCGCCAATCCGTACTACAATCCGCACGTGGGCCGGCCCTTCAACGAGCCGATCGTCGGCGGCTACCCGGAGCCGGAGCATCCGTTGGTGGGTGTCGAGCGGCTCGTTCGACTCGTCGGCGAGATCCAGAAGGAATTCCCGGACGTGGCGTTCGTCGGCACCGGTTATAGCTGGCTGCGGACGCTCTTCGCCAACGTCGGCGCGGCCAACAAGAGCCAGGGCCTGGTGACGCTGATCGGCGCAGGCCGCATGGGGTTCGCTTATCCCGGCTTCGCCCGCGACATCGTCCGGCACGGCCGGATGTTCCCGGAGAAGGTCTGCATCGGGTGCAGCGCCTGCACGCAGATCATGCGGGACAGCGGCCGGACCGGCTGCGTTGTCCACGATCACGAGGTCTACGGACCGATCTTCCGGCACGGCCGCCGAAGCGACCGGGACAACCTGCTGCGCCTGGCCGCCGCCTGCCGTAAGTGCCAGGAGCCCACGTGTCAGCTTGGCTGTCCCGCGGGCATCGAGATTCCTCAGTTCATCGGCCTGTTTCTTGAGGGCAAGGAGCGGGAGGCCTATGAGGTCATCCGCCGGGCGAATGTGTTCCCCGAGGTCTGCGCGTGGCTGTGTCCCGTCGAGCAGCAGTGCCAGGGTCACTGCCTGCAGAACTTCATCGGCGACGGCCCCCTTCCCATCGCGGATATCCAGAGATACCTCGCGGAGCAGGCCAACAAGAACGGCTGGTCGAAGGTGCGCCTCCCCGGGAAGCCGACGGGCAGGAAAGTCGCGGTCATCGGGGCCGGTCCCGCCGGCCTGGCCTGTGCCGCCCGGCTGCTCGAAGCCGGCCACGTCGTGACCATCTTCGACAAGAGCACTGCCTTCGGCGGCGCGGTCGAGTCCGTGATCCCGCCCGACCGGCAGCGTGCCGCGCTGAAGAACGAGATCACCGCCCTCTTCAGCGACGTGCCGCAGGACCGGATGACCCTGAGTCTCGGCCGCGAGCTGGACAGCAGCCACAACTTGGACACAATCCTGGCCCAGGGCTTCAACGCCGCGTTCATTGGCCTGGGCCTGCCCAAGTCCACGACGGTCGGCGAGCAACAGCTCGACGGCCTGTGGAGTGCGATGGATTTCCTGGCGACGGCCAAGCAGGATGGCGCCCTGGACCTCGCCGGCAAGTCCGTCGCGGTCATCGGCGGCGGCAATACCGCGATGGACGTGGCCGTCACCGCCGCCCAGCGCGGGGCCCGGGATGTCTATGTGATCTACCGCCGCTCTTTCAAAGAAATGCCCGCCTGGAGCGCCGAGCGCGACCGGGCCATCGCGGCCGGCGTCCACTTCCTGATCCTGACCCAGCCGCTGGAATACCAATCGAAGACGGGCAAGCTCACCGGGATCAAGCTGTGCCCCACGCGGCTCGGCGACCCGGATGCCTCCGGCCGGCGCCGGCCGGAGGAGATGAAGTCCAGCGCTTACGTCGTGAGCATGGACCTCGTGGTTGAAGCCATTGGCCAGGCGGCATCGAACAACATCGAGCAAACGCTCCCCGGTGTGGCTTTCGACCGGGGCCTGATTCGGACCCTGGCGGGTTCCTCCGCCACCTCGCGTCTGGGGGTCTTCGCCGGGGGCGACTTGGTCCGCGGCCCCGCCACCGTCGTGGCCGCCGTCGCCGACGGCATGAAAGCGGCGGACGAAATCGAGACATACCTGCAACAGCATTGAAGGGATTTCCACATGACAGACCGACTGGTAGCCATCGTGACCGGCGGCAGCCGGGGTATCGGCCGGGGCATCGCCCTGGAGCTGGCCCGGCTCGGGTACGACCTCCTGATCGCACACTTCGACTTCAACGAACAGGGCCAACCGGACGACGGCAACGCCCGCGCCACGCAGAAAGAAGCCGGCGGCCTGGGCGCGCAGTGTGAGGCCCTGCGGGTGGACATCAGCAAAGCCGAGGACCGCCGTAAGCTGGTCGAGCTCGCGAAAAGTCGGTTCGGCCGCTGTAACATGCTCGTCAACAACGCCGGGGTCGCTCCCACGGTCCGGCGCGACCTGCTGGAGGCCACGGAGGAGAGCTTCGACCGGGTCCTGACCATCAATCTCAAGGGCCCCTACTTTCTGACCCAGATGGTGGCCAACTGGATGATCGAGCAGAAAAAGCAAACAGGCGCCGGTGAGTACCGCATCGTCAATACCAGCTCGATCTCCGCCTACACGAGCAGCCCGGCCCGCGGCGAGTACTGCATCAGCAAGGCCGGCATCAGCATGATGACCGCCCTGTACGCGGACCGGCTGGCCGAGTTCGGGATCGGCGTGTTCGAGGTCCGGCCCGGGATCATCAAGACCGACATGACCAAGGTCGTGACGGCCAAGTACGACAAGATGATCGCCGAGGGCCTGACGCCCATCCAACGCTGGGGTATGCCCGAGGACATCGGCCGGGCGGTGGGCGCCATCGCCGAGGGCCGGCTGGACTTCTGCACCGGCCAGGTCCTCAACGTCGACGGCGGCTTCCACCTGAGAAGGCTTTAGCATTTATCATTTACGATTTATGATTTATGACTCGGAGGATCGGCGCATCTGTCCGCGCCAAAGCGCGAGAGCGGCGAAGCCAAATCATAAATCATAAATCATAGATCATAAATTCAGAGAGGGGTATATGGACATCACGACCGTCATTTCCACGCTTCTGCGGGATGGCTTCATCCTGGTCTTCAATCAGGACAAGCTCGACATCGTCAAGACCGCCCAGGCCCTGCTGGCCGCCGGGATCGGCAATATGGAGGTCACGTGCCGAATCCGCCAGCCGCTGGAGAAGCTCGCGCGGCTCCGCAAAGAACTGCCGGCCTTCGTAGCCGGCGCCGCGAGCCTGATCGACTGGCCCGGGATGCTCAAGGTCTACAACCAGGCCCATGCCGACGACCCCCTGCCCACCCTGCAGCAGGTGGCCGACGCGGGGGCGTGCTACCTGGTGTCGGCCGTCAATTTCAGCGACGCCGGTTACGAGAAGTTCGCCGGCCGAATGGCGATGATCCCCGGCTGCGGCAGTGCGACCGAGATCGTGACCCAGTTCGGCAAAGGAGCGAATCTGTGCAAGGTCTTCCCGGCCAAGGAGCTGGGCGGTCCGGCGTTCGTCGAGGCCGTCGATCCGGCCCTGCACAAGATGATCAGTCTCGTCCCCACCGGCGGGACCAACGCGGCAAACATCCCGGACTACATCAACGCCGGCGTCCTCGTCATGGGCGGCTCGTTCAGCATGATCGAGAAAGCCACCATGCAGAAGATCGTCGCCGAACAGGACTACAAGCTGCTGGCCAAGGAGCTGGCCGCGGCCAAGCAGTTGATCGACGCCGCCCGCGCGAAGAAGTACCCCGGCCTCGATTTCGCCCGGGCCTCGCTCGCCGAGATCAGCCAGAAGACCGGGCGGAACTTCAATGTGAGGTAGAAGAATGGTCAAGCCGCGGGGTCACCTCCGGGTGGCATCGTCAAGGCCGAAGGCCTTGGCGATGATCTTTGTGTTGCGGGCAGCATGTCTACCCGAGCGTAGACATGGCGCCTCCGTCACCCTGGTTCCTGTTATCTTGGCGCTCTGGGCAGCAATGACCTGTGCCGCAACGGGCACTTCCGGTTCGGCCCCCACGCTAAATACCAAGGACACCGGCTATCGCGGCGTGTGGTACATGAATCAGCCGCTCCAGAACGAGTATCGCTTCAAGTACAGCGGCGGCATGGCGACCTTCTGCGCCAAGCACAAGCCGTTCGCCGTCTACTGCGACCAGGTCAAGAAGACCTTCTTCTGCTACGGCGGTACCGCCGAGGACACCCACCGCCGGTATGATCTGACCAGCACCAGCGACAGCAAAGGTGTCCCCGGCGCCCTGCTGCACATGGTCTCCTATTACGACCACGCCACCGGCCAGGTCCCGCGCCCGACCATTCTGCTCGATAAGCAGACCAAGGACGCCCACGACAACCCCGTCATCGCGGTGGACGACCGGGGACACATCTGGATCTTCTCGACCTCGCATGGCACCTCCCGACCATCCTACATCCATCGCAGCACGGAACCGTACCGCATCGACAAGTTCGAGCTGGTCCCGGCCACCAAGGTGGAGAACGGGAAGGAAGTCCCGATGACCAACTTCTCGTACATGCAGCCGTGGTCCGTGCGCGGTCAGGGCTTCGTGGCGTTCTTCACCCGCTACAACTACCCGGCCGCGCGGACCGACTGCTTCATGACCAGCCCGGACGGCATCCACTGGTCCGCGTGGCAACGGCTCGCCGCGATCGACCAGGGCCACTACCAGATCAGTACCGTCAACGAGCACAAGGCCGCCTGCGCCTTCGATTATCATCCCCAGGGCAAGGGCCTCAACTGGCGGACGAATCTGTACTATATCGAGACCACGGATGCCGGTCGGTCCTGGCGCGGCGCCGACGGCCGGAGCATCACGTTGCCCCTGACCCAACCGCAGAATGCCGCGCTGGTCCACGATTATCAGAAGGACGGCCAGCTCGTCTATGTGAAGGACATCCGTCTCGATTCCTCGAACCGGCCGGTGATTCTCTTCGTGCTGAGCAAGGGCTTCGAATCCGGACCCCAGAACGGCCCCCGCGCCTGGACGACTGCCCGCTGGACCGGCCGTACCTGGGAGATCCGTCCCGTCACGACCTCGGGCAACAACTACGACACCGGCTCACTGTACCTGGAGGACGATGGAACCTGGCGGATCATCGCGCCGACGGAGCTGGGCCCCCAGCCGTACAATCCCGGCGGGGAGATGGTGGTCTGGACGAGCAGCGACCAGGGCGCGACCTGGACGAAGCTGACGCAGCTCACCAAGGGCAGCGTCCTCAATCAAAACTACGCGCGACGGCCGGTGAACGCCCACGACGATTTCTACGCGTTCTGGGCCGACGGTCATGGCCGGGAGCCGTCCGCCTCGTCGCTGTACTTCTGCAACAAGGCGGGCGCCGTGTTTCGCCTGCCCCATCGGATGACGGGTGACTTCGCCCGGCCCGAACGGGTCAATTGACTCAATGTGAACTGGACTTCGCAGAACTGGACATTCGGAACAGGGACATCATGGACACCAAGAAGATCGGCAAACAACAGGTGACATTCCATCGCTACCACACGATCATCGTCGGCGCCGGCGCCGCCGGCATGAACTGCGCTGTGCACCTCTACGAGTTCATGAGCCGCAAAGGCGTCGAGGCGCCCCAGGACCGGATCGCGATCGTAACCCGGGGCCTGGAGCTCGGCGCTTCGCGGATGAGCGGCTCGGACAAGCAGACCTACTACAAGCAAGGCACCAGTCCGAACGTCCCCGACTGCGCGAAAGGGTTTGCGGATACCCTCACGGCCGCCGGCTGCTGCCATGCCGACCTGGCCCTGATCGAAGGGATCACGTCGCTGCGCGAGTTCTACCACCTGGTGGGAGCGGGCGTGGCCTTCCCCACCGATTCGATGGGGACTTTCATCGGCTACAAGACCGATCACGACCCGGCGGAGCGGGCCACCAGCGCCGGGCCGAAGACCAGCAAGTTCATGAGCGAGTGCCTGCAGAAGCAGGTTCAGCGGTACGGCATCCCGATCTTCGACCGCCAGGAAGCGGCGCAGCTCCTGGTCGTCGGCGCGGGCAAGTCGAAACGGATCGCGGGGATTGTGACGGCGGAGGCTGGACCCCGGTCATCCGGCGCCGCGCCCGGGCAGTGGAACGTCTTTCTCGCCACGAACGTCGTACTCGCCGCGGGCGGGCCGGGCGAGCTGTACCGGACCAGCGTCTATCCCGCCGGCCAGTTCGGCCTGCACGGACTGGCGCTGAAAGCCGGCCTGGCCGCCGAGAACCTGACGGAATCGCAGTTCGGACTGGCCAGCACGAAGTTCCGCTGGAACGTCTCCGGCACCTACATGCAGGCCATTCCGCGAATCTTCAGCACGGATGCCCAGGGCAGGCAGGAGCACAACTTCCTCGCCGATTTCTTCCCGTCGATGAAAACGATGGCGACGGACATCTTTCTGAAGGGCTACCAATGGCCCTTCGATCCGCAGAAGATCGAGAACCTGGGCTCCTCCCTGATCGACGTCCTGGTCTTCAACGAGACCCAGAAAGGCCGGCGGGTTTTTCTGGACTTCCGCCAGAACCCCGTCGGCACCCGGACGATGCAGCCGTTCAACATCGACGAGCTGGCGCCGGAGGCGTTCAACTATCTCCAGGACGCCGGGGCTCTGCAAGAGACGCCCATCGAGCGTCTGGCCCACATGAATCCGCCGGCCATCGAGATCTACAAAGAGCACAACATCGACCTGTACCATGAGCCGCTGGAAATCGCGGTCTGTGCCCAGCACAACAACGGCGGATTGGCGGTCAACAAGTGGTGGGAGTCGAGCATCCCGCATACGTTCGTGATCGGCGAGATGGCCGGCACGCACGGCGTGAAGCGGCCGGGCGGCTCCGCCCTCAACGCGGGCCAGGTCGGCGGCCTGCGGGCGGCGGAGTACATCGTGAACGTCTACGGCAAGGACGCGGCCCACTCTGCCCAGGACAACGAGGCGATTGACCGGCAGATCCAGGACCTTCTCGGAAAACTGGAGCGCTGGAGCCGGGCGTCCGGCCGCACGCCGGAGGAGGTTGTCGAAGAAATCCGCATGCGCATGACCGCCTCCGCCGCCCATATCCGGGAAGAAGAAGACGCACGGAAGAGCCTGGGGCAGGCGATCGAGCTGTGCAAGCACATCCGGGACAAGGGCCTGCCCGCCCAGGACCCGCAGGCGATTCACGCCGCACTCCGGGCAGAGCATCTGGCCCTGGCCAGCGTGGCCTACCTGAAGGCCATTGTCGATCTGCTCGAGCAGGACGGCGGCTCGCGCGGCTCGTACCTCGTTCTCAGCTCACACGGCATTCCGATCCATCCCGACATCCGCAACCCGGCGACCGGCGAACCCCTGGCCTTCAAGCCGGAGAACGTGAAGCTGCGCGACAACATTCAGCAGACGCAGTATGACGAAAGCGAGCCCGACCTGTTCCGCTGCACGTTCATCACGCCGCGTACCGCCCCGCTCGGAAGAAAGTCCTTCGAGCCGGCCTGGCGCGAATATCGGGAAGGCGGAATCTATCGTGAATTATGAATTATGGTTTACGATTCGGAGATCCGACGCGCAGGCTCGCGCACGGGAACGGGCTGGGCGCAGCCAAATCATCAATCATAGATCATCAATTCTTCCGGAGGTTGCATGGCGGTCCTTGACCTGAAACCGGCGTCCGAGTGCAAGTACGATATCCTGTCCCTGGGCGAAGTCATGATCCGGCTGGACCCGGGCGACGAACGGATTCACACGACCCGCACCTTTCGGGTCTGGGAAGGCGGCGGCGAGTACAATGTCGCGCGCGGCCTGCGGCGGACCTTCGGCAAACGAGCCGCCGTGGTCACCGCCATCGCCGACAACCCCGTCGGCCGGCTGCTGGAAGACCTCCTGCTGCAAGGGGGCGTCAGCTTGGAGTATCTCAAGTGGGCGCCGTTTGACGGCATCGGCCGCAAGACCCGCGTCGGTCTCAACTTCACCGAGCGGGGCTTCGGCATTCGCGGCGCCGTCGGCTGCTCCGATCGGGCCAACAGCGCCGCCGCCCAGATGAAGAAGGGCGACCTCGACTGGGAGAAGATCTTCGGACACGACGGCGTCCGCTGGCTCCATACCGGCGGCATCTTCGCCGGCCTGTCGCCGACGACGCCCGACGTGATCCTCGAAGCCGTCGCGGCCGCCCGGAAGCATGGCACCATCGTTTCCTACGATCTCAACTACCGCGATTCGCTCTGGCGCGATATCGGCGGCCAGGCGAGGGCCCGGGAAGTCAACCGCGCTATCGCCGCCCAAGTGGATGTGATGCTGGGCAACGAGGAGGATTTCACCGCGGCGCTGGGCTTCGAGGTCCAGGGCGTGGACAAGAGCTATGCGACGCTCGATCCGACGAATTTCCGACGCATGATCGAAGGGGCGGTCAAGGAATACCCGAACTTCAAGGTCGTCGCGACGACTCTGCGGAATGCCCGGACGGCCACGCGCAACGACTGGGGCGCCGTCCTATACGCCGCGGGGCAGTTCTACGACGCCACGCCCCGGCCGGACCTCGAGATTTTCGACCGCGTCGGCGGCGGCGACAGCTTCGCCTCCGGCCTGATCTATGCCCTGCTGGAGGGCAAGAGCCCCGAGCAGGCGGTCAACTACGGCGCCGCGCACGGTGCCCTGGCCATGACCACGCCGGGCGATACGACCACCGCCACCTTGAAAGAAGTGGAAAAAGCCATGAAGGGCGCCGGTGCCCGGGTGGAACGGTGAACCGAGTGGCCGGGACCGACCGTATGCGTCGTTGCGCAGCCGTCGCGAACGACAATTCGGTCGTTGTGCGGCCAGCGCGGGCGACAATTCGTAGGATGGGCTTCAGCCCATGCTGTCTTCGTCCGGCCGCCTCGAGGGGCCGCATGGGCTAAAGCCCATCCTACGAATCTCCGTCCACGCCAAGATAGCGCGTGGAGAAAGCAGGCGGGAATCCATGTGTGCCTCAGCTCAGTGGAGCCCCGCCGGCGCGGGGGTGACAGAGGAGGGACGAAATTCGAATTGCGAGCTTCCTTATCACGGCATATTACGGGTGTACCGGGAGTGGTTTTCCGTATGAACATCGAAGCGGTGAAGTGGATCGGCGGTACGGATGGTGTGCTGGAGCTGATTGATCAGCGGCGGCTGCCGGCTGAGTTCGTCAGGTTGAAGATCCGCAGTGTGGAGCAGCTTCACGAAGCGATCCGGACCCTGACGGTGCGTGGGGCGCCGGCCATCGGCGTGGCCGCGGCCTACGGCCCGATCCTGGCGCTGCAGTGGCTGACCGGCCGTCCCAGCGCGGCGGAGGCCTTGAATGAGGTCCTCAAGGCCTGTGACTACCTGGCCTCCTCCCGGCCGACCGCCGTCAACCTGTTCTGGGCGCTGGACCGCATCCGCGCCAAGGCCCGCGAAGCCGCCGAAGACCCGCAAACCACAGCGCGAGGGCTGCAAGCCGCTCTTCTAACGGAGGCCAACACCATCCACGAAGAGGATGTTGTGATGTGCCGGCGGATCGGGGAAAACGGCACGCGGCTCATCCGCGACGGCTTCAGCGTGCTGACCCACTGCAACGCCGGGGCCCTGGCCACCGCCGGCCAGGGAACGGCTCTGTCCGTTCTGTTCGAGGCCCACCAGCGGGGCCGACAATTCGAGGTCTTCGCCGACGAAACCCGGCCGCTGCTGCAAGGGTCCCGCCTGACCGCCTGGGAATTGCAGCAGGCCGGCATCAAGGTGACCGTCATCTGCGACAATATGGCCGGATTCCTGATGAAGCAGGGCAAGATCCAAGCGGTCATTACCGGCGCCGACCGCATCGCCGTCAACGGGGATGCCGCGAACAAGATCGGCACGTACAGCCTGAGCATCCTGGCGAAGCACCACGGCATCCCGTTCTACATCGCCGCCCCTTCCAGCACGTTCGACTTGAGCCTCGAAAGCGGCGCAGCCATCCCCATCGAGCAGAGAAATCCTGAGGAAGTGATCTGGTGTGCCCAGGTGCAGACGGCGCCCAGCGGCGTCCACGTCTACAATCCCGCCTTCGACGTGACCGAGGCAAAGGACATCACCGCCATCATCACCGAAAAGGGTGTGATCGAGAGTCCGAATAGGGAACGCATCCGCGACCTGCTCGGGCGGGCGGAGCCGTCGCAGCCCGACAGTCTCCGCGGACCAGCAGCAAAGCGGTGATCAACTGACAGCGACGACTTGCTTCACGTCCGGGACGCGTTCTCGGAGAATGCGCTCGATACCCATCCGCATGGTCAGGGTCGCCCCCGGGCAGCCCCGGCAGGCCCCTTGCAGCCGCACGCGAACGGTCTTATCCTCGTCTACACCAACCAGCTCCACGTCACCGCCGTGGCCCTGCAGCGCGGGTCGGACCTGCTCGATGACCTCGCTGACCTTCTCCTCGAAGCTCTTCTCAGCGCCGGCTTCCGGACGCTTGACGGTCTCAGACATAAAGGATCTCCAGAAAGGGACTGGGCGGCATTATAGTGGCCCGCGGATCATCCGCCAACCCTATTCCTCACTACCGCCGCCGGACGCAGAGGTTCGTTTTTTCTTGTCCGGCCGCACCGACCTGTTACTCGTGCGGCTCGCGCGGCCTTTATCTGATGAGCGGTCCAGGTGGCCCCTGCCGCCGCTGCGCCGGAAAGCGCGCGTCTGGGCGCAGAAAGGCTCAACGTTTCGCCGGGTTTGCTGCGATAAGAGGAATTCTGCCGGGGCCGCGCGGTGGCGCGGCTCCTGCGGTTACGAAGGGCGACGTGCGGCGGCCAGGCGGACGCAAGGGATTGACAAGACAGACCGAAGCACTACTATGTTGTATGCATGGAGTGCCGGAAAGAACTTGGTCTCAGAGAGAATGGGAGGTTCGAAACCATGAGAACGGTGTTGGTTGGTGTATTGTTGAGCCTGCTGGTGGCGGCCGGCTGCGGGCAAACGAGCGCGGAGAGCCAGGCCGTGGCGGGCTATGACTTCGGGAGGATTGACAAGATCGCGATCGTCGAGGTGACCGGCCGGGTCTATGGCGAATCCGTCAAAAACCAGATCAGCAACCTCTTCACGTTGAAACTGATGGAGAAGGGCTACCGGTTCATCGAGCGCAAGGATATCAAGGCGCTCCTGAAAGAGCAGGAATTCCAGGCCTCCGACCTGACGACGGATCAAGGCGCCGCCAAGGCCGGCCGGATTCTGAACGTACCGGCCGTCATGATTATCGATATCCCCAAGTACTCGGACGGCAAGATGGAAATGTCGGCCAAGCTGGTGGACGTGGAAGATGCCACGATCCTCTGGCTGGGAACAGGCAGCGCCAAGACGAATAAGGGTCTGTCGACGTTCCTGGGCGCGGCCGCGGGCGCGGCACTGGGCGCGGCCGTCGGCGGGCACGATACCAGCGACCGAGTCATCGGCGGCGTCATCGGTGGTGTGGCCGGCGGCGCGGCGGGCAATCTCCTGGCTCCCGAGCAGGAGAAGCTGGTGAAGAAGGTCATTGCGCAGGTCGTGGAGAAGCTGCCGGCACGGGCCGGGGCGGCGATCGACCCGAAGAAATAGGCCGACGGAAGATAATACCGCATTATCCCAGGGCCGAAGGTCGAGCTGATCTTTGGCCCTGTTTGTTCATTCATCTTGATGGAGGTGGCAGAAATGAACCGACGGGAGTTTCTCGTAACGGGCGTCGCGGGCGCAACCGCCGCCAATCTCACCGGTGCGCAGACAGCTGGCCAGGCGTCCCCGGAGCAATTCTTTGAATGGCGGCAGTATCACTTGCGGACGGGAGCGAACCGCAATCAGGTCGGCGACTTCCTGAAGAACGTGGGCATCGCCGCCCTGAATCGGATCGGCGTCAGGCCGGTGGGCGTATTCAACCCGGTCTACGGCCCCAGCAAGCCCACCCTCCATGTCCTGCTGGTGCACCCATCGCTGGACTCCGTGCTGAGCGCCTGGACACAGCTTCAGGCGGACCCGGAGGTGCAGGAGAAAGGGGCCCCGTTCCTCAACGCCAGCCTGGCCGAGCCGGCCTACGTGCGGTATGAGAGCTCGCTGCTGAAAGCGTTCAGCCAGATGCCCAAGCTGGCGGTGCCCATCCAGAGAGAGCGGATCCTGGAGCTGCGCATCTACGAGAGCCATAGCGCCAAGGCAGGCAAGAAGAAGATCGAGATGTTCAATGAGGGCGGTGAGATCGCGATCTTCAAGAAGACCGGTCTGAACCCGGTCCTCTTTGGAGAAACGATTGTCGGGCCGAACATGCCGAACCTGCACTATATGCTGGTGTTCAAGGACCTGGCCGACCGGGATCGCCGCTGGCAGACGTTCCGCGATGATCCGGACTGGAAGAAGCTCAGCGCCGATCCGGCCTATAAGGACACGGTCTCGAATATCACGGACATCATTCTCAAGCCGACGGACTACTCCCAGATCTGACGAACATCAGACGGTCAGGGGAAGGTGGGCTCGAATTCCCGGGCGGCTGGGACGTGCGGGGTATCATTTCGTCGTGCGCCGGGACAGAAAGGCAGCGCCTCGGTGAACTGAATCGCGATGCGCCGCAGGGCGCTGTTGACGCCCTCGACGCGGCAGACGTGACCGGAACGGATGAAGTCCACCATGTCAAACGAGTCGTCCGGACCGTATTGGGGAATGCTGAACCGGGCGGTCACGTACTGGCCGGGATGGGGGCAGTGTTCGTCCGCATAACAGGTGAAGGCGGCTCCCCGGCTGGAAACATCGACCATTTGTCCCTGTGACAGTTCCTCGCTCGCGTCCTGAGCAAACCAGATCGGCCAGTTGTAGGACAGGCGCGGCTCTCGTCGGCGTTCGCTCGTCGTGCTCATGGGCATCATCCCTTGACAGCGTTGCGGTATGTCCAACTCCTACGCCAGACACATCGACGGCTCGACCGCGCGACTTTACCAACCCGGCCGGGAAAAACGGCGAAGCGGAGCGTCCAACGGAATGGTGGTCTGCTGGGCGGTTCAAACCCCATATCATTCCCGCGCAGAGCCTGCCCTCGGCCTAACCGGGGGCGGGAGTCCATGTTGTGGTGGGTGGCAGCGGCAAGCGCCAGCTTGCCGATGGTCTGTGTCCATACGTGGTGCCATCGCGAAACGGAGCCTGTAGCCCAGCCGCCCTCGGCTGGGGAGCCAAAAGACACAGCCGGGGGCGGCTGTGCTACAAGGCCCGTTTGGCCTCCCTCGCGAAACGTACGCCACGATCAGCCGATCTGGCGAACGAGCTCCGCGAACTGGCGGCCGCGCTGCTGGTAGTTCTCGAACATGTCGTAACTGGCACAGGCGGGACTCAGCAGGACGACATCGCCGGGCGCGGCAAGCAGATGTGCCAACCCGACTGCCTCCGCCAGTGACGAGGCAAAGCGCACCTGGGCTCGTCGTTCCTCCGCCGGAACCGCCTCCATGGCGCCGGCGATCTGCCGTGCGGTCTGGCCGAGAAGGATGGCGGCCTTCGCTTCCCGAGCGATTCTCTTTCCCAGCTCATCGAAAGGCGTGTGCTTATCGTACCCGCCGGCGATGAGGATTTTCGGGCCTTCGAAGGCTGACAAGGCCACCATCGTGCCTTCGGGCGTGGTGGCCTTGGAATCGTTGTACCAGCGAACGCCGTGCGTATCGCCGACGAGCTCCAACCGATGTGAAAGGGCTTTGAAATCCCCCAGACAATCCCGGATGGATTGATCCGAGACCCCAAAACACCGCGCAAGCGCCGTAGCCGCTGCCAGATTCGACCGGTTGGCCCGCCCGGGTAGCGCGTAAACCGCCCGGATCTCGTCGCTCACGTCATCGGCGGAGAACTGGAGGCATTGACGCCCCCGCTGTGACTGGTACTTGCGAAGCCAAGTGCACGCGATTTCGTCTTCGGCATTGAAGATGGAGATGGCCGGCGCCCGCGCGTCGAGCGTCTGGTACTGAAAGAGGCCCTCTTTGGCGGCGCAGTACGCCTCGAACGTCCCGTAGCGGTCCAGATGATTCGGGGTCAGGTTCGTCAGCAGAGCGACCCGCGGGGCCTTCCCTACCTCGGCCAGTTGCTCGACCTGGAAGCTGGAGATCTCCAGGACCACCAGGTCGCGCGGACCAATCTGGTCGAGGATGGTCAAGAGGGGCCGATCCCCGATGTTGCCGCTGAGCCAGACCTTTTCATAGGGTCGCGGGGACGCCGGAGGCCGGGCCCGTTCGAGCAGATGCGCCGTCAGAGTCGTGGTCGTGCTCTTGCCGTTGGCGCCGGTGATACCGATAATCGGCGCGGGACAGGATTGAAAGAACAGCCCCATCTGGGACGTGACCCGTCTGCCCGCGCGGCGGGCGATCTGGAGGTACTCGTTGTCCGGCGGGACCGCGGGATTGGCGATCACCACGTCGGCGGCCGTGAAATCGTCGGGTTCATGGCGGCCCAGGTGGTACTCGACATCCGGCAGGCCGCGCAGCTGTGCGAGGGAATCGCCCAGCTTCTCCGGTGTCGTCTTGTCCGTGACGACGACCTGCGCCCCGGCGCGGGACGCGTACTGGACGACATCCACCCCCCCGCCGAAACGACCCAACCCCATGACCAGAACCTGTTTGCCGGCCAACCCTGTATCCATAACTCACTCAGAAATGGGACTCTTCCGGCCCCGGTAGATCGAGGCCACACCGAACGTCAATGGAATCACCGACGCGTCGCGGAAGCCTGCGTCCCGCATGAGAGACAGGAATTCCGTCGCGGGATAAAATTTCTCGATGGATCGATTGAGATAACGATACGCCTGCCCATCGGCGGAAATCACGCTGCCGAGAAAAGGAACAGCCAGCCGCAGGTACTGCAGGTAACACCAGCGCCACAGACGTGTGCGAGGCAAGGAGAATTCGAGAATCACCGCCGTCCCGCCGGGCTTGAGAATCCGGTGCATCTCACGCAGGGTCTTCGGCACATCCGGCGTATTGCGAATGCCGAATCCGATGGTGACGCCGTCGAACGAGTTCTCGGCCAGTTGCGTCGCCGCAGCGTCGGCACGCCGCAGCTCCGCCCGCCCGGCCAGACCGCGCCGGCGCAGCTTCTCACGACAAAGGTTCAGCATGCCCTCGGAGATGTCGAGACCCACGACGTGCGCCGTCTCGCGGTGCCGCGCCAACAGGGAAAGCAACAGGTCGCCGGTCCCGGTGGC
Organism: Planctomycetota bacterium; assembly: GCA_025459125.1. Lineage (GTDB taxonomy): Bacteria > Planctomycetota > Phycisphaerae > Sedimentisphaerales > Anaerobacaceae > PLanc-01. The sequence goes on from JALORE010000012.1 coordinate 18,230, forward strand.
CAGGTCGACGATGGTCAGGCCGCCTCCCGCCCCGATCTGGGCGGCCGCTTGGCGGCGCCAGGAGTAATCCCGGCCGAAGGACAGCAGGTGGTTCAGAAGGTCGTACGTCGGGGCAATCCGGTCGAACATCGGCCCGACCGATTCGAAGTTTGATGGTTGATGGTTGATTGCCGATTCACAGATCAAAAATCACACTTCGCGCTTCAAACTTCCCCGGCGCCTCGCCGTGGTCCTACAGCTTCGACTGCATGGCCTGGGACAGGTCGATCTTCGCGTCGATGACCGCCTGCTCGATGCACTTCTTCCAGTCGTCGCCGAACTGGTCCTTGTACGCGGGTCTCTCGTACGCGTAAATGATCGAGCGGGAGGCGTTGATCAGCGCGCCGGTGCCATCCGATTTGCAGAACCGGATGCAGTCCACTGCCTGTGCCCCCTGGGCGCCGTAGCCGGGCACGAGGAACCAGATCTTGCCGTACTTCGTCCGCAGGGACGTCGTCGCATCCGGCGAGGTGCCTCCCACGACCATGCCGATATCGCTGTAGCCCTTCTCGCCCATCAACTCAGACTTGGTGGCGATGCCATTGACCACCTCCGCCACTTTCTCGAACAGCGTCTGGCCCTGGGCGTCCTGGAAGTCCTGGAGCGCCGCCGCGGAAGGATTGCTCGTGCGCACCAGGACAAAGACGCCTTTGCCCTGGGCCGCGGCCATGGTGGCGAACGGCTCGATCCCGTCGGCGCCGGTGTAACCGTGGATGGTGATCGCATCGGGGGCCAGGACATCCTCCAGGCCGGTCAGCTCGGAATTCTGCAGGTGGGCCGCCGCGTACATCTCGGCGGTGTGGCCGACGTCGCCGCGCTTGACGTCGCCGATGATCTCCAGACCCAGATCGTCCGCCTCGCTGATCAGGGCATAGTAGCTCTCCAAACCCTCCCACAAATACCGCTCGAAGTAGGCGATATTGACTTTCACCGCGGGCACGATGGGCGCCACAATCCGCATCGCCTGCGTGCAAAAATCGAAAATAGCGTCGACGGCCGCCGCGGCATCGTACTCATCGTTCATCTGACGATGCGCCCGAATCGCCGGCGGTAATCGGCTGTACACGGGATCCAGGCCGATCACCAACGGCGTCTTCTTGGACTGCACGGCCTCGTAGAGTCGGTCTGCAAAGTGGTTTGCCATAACCCGAAGAACCTTCCTTTCAATGCAACGCTGACAGACAACCGGAGGGCAGTTCCATCGGAGCTTCCCGCGTACTGCCGACAAGTCCCACTGGCCCGAACCGGCACAAAACTCCTTGTACCCAACGTGCGAACCACTATAATCGTCCGGGTTATATCCGGCAAGACAGAATTCGGCTCACCCAGCCGTTTCCGGGAAACTTGTGGAGGCGCTCGTTGGAGAAACGCAAGAGATCCAGGCGAAAGAGGCTCCTGCTCTGGCTGGGCATCGACTTGGCCGTGGGCGCCGTCGTGATCCTCCTGCTCCTGCACAAGCCCGCCCGGTATCATCCGGTGGTGCCGGCCAACCCCGACCCCAATGCCCAGGAGGTCGATCCCTATCTCCATCGCGACCTCTGGTCCCGGTTCTACAACCATGTGCAGCAGCAGCAGCCGTTCGAGATGGTCGTGCTCGACCAGGCTCTCAACCAGGCCATCGGCAAACTGAAATGGCCGCAGGAAACCGGGGGAATCTCGCTCGCGGCGCCGGAGGTGCTCTTCACGCCGGAGCGGATCGTCCTGATGGGAACAGCCCGGCTCGAAGGCGCCGACTTCGTCGTCACGATCGAGCTCGGCCCGCGTATGGACGACCAGGGCCGCTTGAATCTCGTCGTCGAGAAGGTCAAAGTCGGCGCGGTGAATATTACGTGGCCGGCCAAGGCTATGGCCAGGCAGATGTACCGGGACCGGCTGGCCAACGCCGACGTCGATCTCCAGGACCTCCGCACGCGGATCGCGGGCTCACTGTTCAACGAAGAGCCGTTCGAGCCCATCGTCCGAATGGAGGACAAGTGGGTCCGCTTGCAGAGCTTGTCGCTCACGGACGGCCGGCTGACCGCCCGTTTCGTCCCGGCAGCACCGCCCCACCGTAATCCGCCCCCGACCGGGCGCAATTGACGGAGGGTGCCGCACCAGCCGCCGGGGCCCGACGCCGGCAGGCGTTCACGATCACCCGGCGGTCCCGCTCCGCTCTTGAGTTCTACCTGCCGCCGAGAACGGTGAGCAGCCGAGCAATCTCGCGATAGCATTTGTCAAACGAATCCGCACAACGTGCAACCTGCATATCGAAAACACTGGTAAGCGCGGCTTGGTCAGCTGTCTCGGCATAGCGTCGATTGCGGGGCATGTGCCTGCTCAGCCATTCTTTCGCTCCGCGAACGTTCTCAGGATCCGGAGCCCCGACCAGATCCTGTGGCAGACCGCACTTCCCGCGCAGGGACTGGGCGGCCGCGATGAACCATGCTTCATATTCCTTCTTGGCCAATACGACCGATATCTCCATGTCGGCCCGAGCGCGGCGGGCACGATGAACTAAAGCGGGGCCCTCTGTGGCGGAGCACCCTCCGTCACGATCACAATCGATCAGAATGAAGATCCCCCTGCCACCTCGCATCTTTCGTGCTGCACGCTCCACCTGTCGCTCCAATTCCCCTTCTTTGAGCAGATGTGCCTCCGGAACTCGCAGAACAGGATCTAGAGTAACCATGGTTCCCGGAAGAACCGCTTTGGCGATCCGGTGAACCAGTACCGGAACGGCTTCGACCTCACCATGACCGCTGACAAGTGCGGACAGTCGTACGCACATTATGCGTCCAGCCTTCCAAAGAGCTCCAACTGCTTGGGTGGCGTTTGCCGGATTGCCTCGAGGTCCGGCGTCAGCGGCCCTTGTTTCAGCAGTTCGCCGGCGGTGAAGAGACGTTCACGCAGGAGGCTCCGGTCTGCCTCGTTGAGGGGTCCGATCTGGGTTTCCCCATTCTCGCTGATGACCGCAAGGATGCAATCCTCCTGCACCTCTTTGTCGTCGAGAAGATCAGGGCTGTGACTCGTGACCAGCACCTGTGTGCTATCCGCCTCTCTCGCGTAGGGCATGGTCCAAGGAGGTATTCAGTGACTCTGCCATAAACCGCAGAGCATCAAGAAAGTTGCTCTTGCCCGCTCCGTTCGGCCCCACCAGGAAGTTCAACGGACCGAGCTTCACCGAGCAGTTCGCGATGCTTTTGTAGTTCTTCAGCAGAACCCGACTCAGAAAGACAGGGCTCGTCATAATAGCGATCCTACCCTCTCCGACAAGGTGCCGTCAAGGTGGAACGTGCACCGCCTCGTGTGCACGTGTGCGGCTTGCATGCACACAGCTTCAGGCCCAATTTGCCTTACAGCGAGCGAGGCCAACCGCGGGTTGATTGCGGTTGGCCTCGAATCGAGCACTCCGGGGCAACGGACTCGGCGCGCGCTTATCCCAGCTTCTTGGCCAAGGTGTCGCGCTGGCGGCGGATCTCAGCGGGAAGGTGGTCGCCAAACTGGTTGAGGAACTTGTCCATGTCCTGGACTTCGCCCTGCCAACCCTGCCGGTCCACTTCGAAGAGCTTCTCCATCTTGTCCTTGGGAATGCTCAAGCCCGAGAGGTCGAGGTCAGCCGGGTTGGGTACGAGGCCCAGCGGTGTTTCTCTGGCTTGGACGCGGTTGTTCACGCGGTCCAGGACCCACTTGAGCACGCGGATATTGTCGCCAAAGCCGGGCCAGATGAACTTGCCGTTCTCGTCCGTGCGGAACCAGTTGACCGCGTAGATCTTCGGCGGGTGCTTGAGTTGCTTGCCGACGTTGAGCCAATGCCCGAAGTAATCGCCCATGTTGTAGCCGCAGAACGGCAGCATGGCCATGGGGTCGCGCCGGAGAACACCGGTCTGGCCGGCCGCGGCGGCAGTGGTCTCGGAGCCGGTCCGGGCTCCCAGGAATACGCCGTGCGCCCAGTCGAAGGCTTCGGTCACCAGCGGGATCAACTGGGTTCGCTTGCCACCCAGCAGAATCGCCGAAATCGGCACGCCCTGGGGGTTGTCGAACTCCTTGGACAGGGTCGGGGCATTGTAGACCGAGACCGTGAAGCGGGAGTTCGCATGGGCGGCCTTGCCCTCCTGGCCCGGCTTCCAGGGCTTGCCCTGCCAGTCGGCCACGTGCGGGGGCACCGGCCCGTCCGCGCCTTCCCACCAGGGCTCGTTCTTGTCGAGATCGAGCCCGACGTTGGTGAAGAGCGTCGGGTAGAACTTGCCGGCCTTGAGCGTTCGCACCATGTTCGGGTTGGTCTTCATGGACGTGCCCGGCGCGACGCCGAAGAAGCCGCTCTCCGGGTTGATCGCATAGAGCCGGCCGTCGGGGCCGACGTTCAGCCAGGCGATGTCGTCGCCGAGGGTCCAGATCTTGTAGCCGGGCAGTGCCGACTCGAGCATGGCGAGATTCGTCTTGCCGCAGGCGGAGGGAAAGGCCGCCGTGATATAGGTGATCTTGCCCTGGGGGTCTTGGATGCCCATGACCACCATGTGCTCGGCCAGCCAGCCTTCACGCTGGCCCAGGCACGAGGCAATCCGCAGGGAGAAGCACTTCTTGCCCAGCAGGGCATTGCCGCCGTAACCAGAGCCGATGCTCCAGACGAGGCTGTCCTGCGGGAAGTGCATAATGAAGCGCCGGTTCGGATCGAAATCGCCGACGGAGTGCAGCCCCTTGACGAAGTTGTCGGTGTTGCCGATCTTGTCGAGCACGTTCCGGCCCATGCGGGTCATGATTCGCATGCTCACGGCGACGTAGGAGATGTCCGTAATCTGGACGCAGGACTTGGCATAGGGCGAATCGGGGTGGCCCATCATGTACGGCAGCACGTACATCGTCTTGCCGCGCATGCAGCCGTCGGTCAGCTTGGCGAGCTTCTCCTTGGCCTCAGCCGGGGCCATCCAGTTGTTGTTCGGACCGGCCTGGTCTTTCTGCGGATGGCAGACGAAGGTCAACTGCTCCGTCCGGGCGACATCCGTCGGATGGCTGCGGTGCAGGTACGCGGTGGGCCAGGTCTTGTGGTTCAGTTCCTGGAACACGGGGGTCGCCCCGATCTTCTCCTGCTGCATGCCGATTTCCATCAGCTTGTGCGCTTCTTGTTCCGAGCCGTCGCACCAATGAACCCGGTCCGGCTTGGCCAGTCGGGCCTGTTCTTCCACCCATTTTTCCACCGGTGTTGCCATCGTTTCATTTCTCCTTGATTTGGCAGGCGTGGGCGCTGCGAACGCAGGCCCGTCCCGCGAAGGTTTTTTTCGGGCTTATGATCCCCCCGCGTACCTGCCGGCCCATCGCACGTGTAGGCGACCGGCCCGAACCGTCGAGCACGCACGCTGAGTTCTTGAGAATGCCTTGGCAGGCAGCCTCCCAACCGCGGGTCATCGCCTTTGGAGGCCCGAGCCAAGAACGGGCGAATTCTACCGATCTCCTCCCCCCCTGTCAACCGGTTTCACCAAGAAACCGCCTGTCATCCTCGCTCGCGCGGCGCGTCCAGAAGACCCCGGGGGGGTACCGGGAAGACCCCCGATTCTTGCAGAATACCAATCGATTCCTATTCTGCAAGAGGAACCCGTTTCTGCCCAGGATCCCCGCCTCCTACCGACGGCATGGGAATCGCGAGGGCGGGGCGAGACACCGCGGTTCTCAGCCCATCCAGAAGCCTTTGCGGTGGGAAACACCAAGCACTTTGCGGCAGTTGGGGCAGAAATAAATGTACCGCTTGCCCAGCACGCTTTCGAGCTCGCGCATCCAGACCTTCTGCAACTCGGCCTCGCAGTGCGGACATACCGGCTGCACGTCTTCTTTTCTCTCCAATGGCATCATAGCCACGGATTATGCTCCCCTGCGGCCCGGAACGCAACCGGCCTGCTGAAGAATTGCAGTGGCGTCGGGCGCAAGACCAAGCCGGGCCGCATGAGGGCCCGGCTTGATGATCCGAAGGCGAAGGCGTCTTCGACGGTGGGCATGCTCCGCCCAGGAGCATTCCGTCGGGGCCTCGGGAACGCTTTTCCGTCTACTTGATTTGGAACTCGTACTTGCGGACTTCGTTCTTCTCCAGATCCTTGGCTCCGCACTCGAGGGTAAAGCCATTGCCTGCCGGCCCATACTGGAACGCGCCACCCGTGTAGGGGTCCTTGGGCGCGGTCGCGGGGAGCGTCGGCGGGAGCCGACCGGTGCTGGCCTGGGCGAGATACACCTCGACCGCCGCCTGCAGAGCATGGAAATCCGCCCGATGACGCACCTGCGTGGAGTACATCTTTGTCATCGCGGGCGCAGCGACACGGAGCAACTGCAAGGCAGGATCCTGGGAGGCGTCCTGCTCCGTTTGTTTCGCCAACTGCTGGAGTCGCGCGTAGGCCTCGCCATAGGGCAGGGAGCCGCTCAGGACCGCGAGGACCGAGTCCAGGTGGCTGGTGTAGCGTTGCCGGGCCCGCTCGAGCACCTGATCCGTGGCCATCTGGCGGAGTTCCTCCGCCCTGAGGCCGCCCGCCCCACCCAGGATGCCGGTGGACTCGGCCAAGACTTTGATCAGATCCTCCCGTCGCTCGGGGCGCAGGTACTGCAACGCCACCTCCCGCTCGTTCGTCATCGACGTCTTGATCGCCAGGGTGGCCAGTGGCGTCCGAGCAAGCTGGTCCTTCAGCCAGGTCAGCGTGCCGGCATCCGCCGGCATCCGATCCAGCACGGCCGTGACACATTTGTTGGCTTGCGCGGTGATGGCCGAGGAAACAAGGACCGAGATCAGCACGTCCTCCCCAAGGTGCCCGGCCAGCTTGTAGGTTGTCAGGCAGCGTTCCAGGGCGGGCCGGTAGTTGCCGTCGGCGCTCAGAATCCGAGCCTCCGCCAGGATCAGCCGGGCCAAAGCCCGAGCCTGGATCAGGTGGGGCATCACCATCGAGAAACCCTGGGAGTAGACCAGGCCCCAGTCACAATGCGGCAGGCTCGACGCCGTCACGGCGTGGTCGATCGCCGTACGACACTTCTCCACGTACTCCCTGACTTTGTCGTTCGGGGCGGTCGTCCCATTGACGACATTCGCCACCACGTCCGTCGTGGCACGGTCGTCCGCCTGCGCCATCACCAGAAAGGCTTGGTAGTAAAGTAGCGCCGCGTTGTCCGGGTCCGGGGGCAAGGCTGCCGCCGCAGGGAAAGGGCTGACGCACGCGAAAAACACCCCCGCAGCCACGACCATCGTCAAACCAGTAGTTGTTCTCATAGACTCATCCTTTCCCATTGGTTGTCATGATGTCTTTCAGAACTTCCTGGATGGAGACGCTGCCAGGCCGCGGTCCCAACCGCTCCATCGCTCGTTCACACTGCCGATCCAACTCGTCGATGCCCCCGCGTCGGAACGCGGCGGAAAGCTCGATCATGCTCACCATCCGGGCCGGCGACACGAAACCAGGCACCGGCGCGCGTGTTACCGGCAAGTCTGGACCCGGCCCAAACCGCCCAGCCAATATGACGCCCATTGCGGCGACGACCGCCGCGGCGATAGCCAACTTGGCTATCGAGCTGCTCAAGATCAGGCGTACCGTACGGCTCATGCCGGACCGGTCCGGTTGCGCGCTTCGACGCAGCAAGGTCTGGAATTCCCGGGAATGCTTCTCCTTCCATACCCGGGCATCGAACACAGGCGTGGTTCCCGCGACCGCCCGCCGAAGCTGTTCATCGAGCCATCGCTCGTCTTTGCGCTCGCTCATAGGTCCACCTCATCGAAACCGTGGCGACGTAAGTACTGTGCCAGTCGCTTCTTGGCCCGGCGCAGCCGGCCGTTGATCGCTTGTTCGGAAATCCCGAGAACCGCCGAGATCTGGTCGTACGACAGGCCGTCGTAGAACCGCAGGAAGACCACCTCCCGGGCCTCCTCCGGCAACCGGCCCAGGGCCTCCTGGACCGCTCGGCAGGACTCGTCGGAGTCGGTTCTTCCTTCCACCACCGGCGGTTCCTCGTCCGGCAGCGGCCGGCGCCGGGCTTGCGCCAGGTCCCGGGCCTCGTTGCGACAGATGGCCGCCACCCAGCGGCCAAACTGGTCGGCCTGGCGCAGCCTGGGCAGGCTTACCGCCACCTTGGCAAACGCCTGCTGGGCGGCATCCTCCGCCAGATGCCGGTCCCGAAGGATCGCGTGCCCGATGGCGACCATCGCGCTATAGTAGCGCCGGCACAGCTCCGTGAAGCTGTCGCCGTCGCCCCGGACGGCCCGCTCGACCAACGTCTTGTCACATTCCCGTTCCAGCATCGAATCCTGCCCTCGCAGGGCGAATCACCCTTCGCTCCTGCCACAACAAAGACTCGCAGTAGACCAGGAAGTGGGCGCGAAAACCAGACTCTTTGATAGTTTCGTTCTCGCAGGAGACAGGCAACGACACAGCCTCTCTCTTCCGGCCCCAGGACGTCGGACCGGCACCACGCCGGTCGGAAGCAGGCCCGCGCAAAAGCAAAGCGGGGCGTCGTCCGGTAGACGAACGCCCCGCTTTCGTGTCATGGTGCGCCCGGTACTGCGGCGCGGTTGCGGTTTCGGACTACTTCACCGGATGGCCGTACCCGATGTCGTCGATGTACAGCATACCGGCAGCACCCGGCTTCGGGCTGGCCGCATCGCCGGCCCCGAGCGTGATCTTCTTGACGGCCGCCAGGTTGACGCCCGTCAGACTGCTCAGCGGAACTCGCCATTCGGTCCAGACTGCCGTCGCGGTCGCGCCGGCGTTCGGATGAACGACCGTCTTCTTCTTGCCGGCCTTGTCCTCGACCGTCACATACAACGGCGCCGGATCGTTGCTCGCCATCGCGGCCCCGATCGGCAGCGACTGCCAGGCGCCGGTGATCGTGCCGGAGGTCGAGACGTTCGAGACCTCGGCGGTCGTGACCAAGGCCGCATCATGGCTGGTGACCGCGATCCCGATGAAGACGCTGGTCCCCATCTGGATGCTCTGGTCCGTGCCCTGCTGCGTCCAGGCCTTGCCGTCGGCGGAACGCTCGGCCTTGAAGGCGTTGCCGGTGCGGGTGAGGCGCACCCAGTACGGCGCTACCAGAGCGGCGGTCTGGCTGTTGGCCGAGGCGCCGCTGGTGACGGCGCGCCACTGGAACGAGACGCCACTGCCCGGTGTCACCCCGATGAAGGCGTTCTTGGCCCCGGTGTCCAGGGTTTCGCGGATCATGGGACCCGCCTTGGCCCAGACGTTGGTGTTGCCGATGCTGTCGACCCGCATCGTCATGGAGCCGTTGCCGTTGAGCGACTTGTAGACGAAGCGGAACTGGTCGCCGTTGTTCCAGATGTCGGTGCCGCCGGCACTGACCGTGTAGGCGTTATTGCCCTTGTCCGCGAAGCCCGCGGCCCGGCCCCGGAACCACAGCGACAGGGTGTCGGCGCCGCTGCCCGTCCAGTTCTGGGTCGCGGCGAAGGTGTGTTCCGCCTCGGAGTAGTACGGCGTCTTGACGTTGTTGTACTCGAACGGCATGGCCTGCTTGCCGCCATGGACGATGACGCGCTCCGCGAACGGGGCCTGCAGATAGCCGACCACGGCGCCGGTGGCGTTGGTCCAGCCGTCGACCCAGGCCTCGTAGATGCGGTTGCCCTCGTCGTCCGTGTAGCTTTCGAAGTCCTCGACGGCCGCGTACTCCACCGTCGAGAAGCTCCAGAGGTCGCCCGGATAGGTGGCGGCGCCGACCTCATCGACCTTCCAGTAGTAGGTCGTGCCGAAGTTCAGGCCACTGGGGGTGAGGCTGTGCGCGGTCACCGTCTGGGCGGTCGCCGTGCCGCCGGCCACCGCGGCCTGGTCGGTGCCGAAGAACACCTTGTGCGAGGTGGCCCCGCGGCCGGAGCGCCAATTCAGACCGGCACCTACACTGACGCCCGTCGCGCCGTTGGCCGGCTGCGGGCCAAACGCCTGGACCGGAACCGCCGAGAACTGAACCTCAGCCAGGCCGGTGACGTTCAGGCCGCCCCAGGTGGCGGTGATCGTCAACTTGACGAACTTGGCGTCCACCCCACCCAGCAGAACGGTGGTATTGGCCGCGTAGCCGGGGGTGCCGGGGCCTCGGGCGAACTCAGGCACGTTCTCCACCGCTTTCCACGCCGTGCCGTCGGTCGAGTACTCGACCGTGACCTTCTTGGCACTGAAGCCGATGAAGCTCTCGACCGGCCCGTTGGAATTCCACACCTTCAAATCGTGCAGCTTGTGGACCTTGGCAAACTCGTACTGAATCCAGTTGGGCTGTGCCCCGGTGCTGAGCCACATCGTGGTCCCATCGGTGCCGTGCCGGCCGTTCTTGTCGAGGCCGGAGCCGTCGATGGTCTTGCCCGGGCCCATGTTCATCTGCGCACTGGAGGCCGTGGCGGTCGCCGGCTTGACGGGGTAGCCGTACGGCTCCGCCGTGAAGGACCAGACCTGGCCCTTGTGGACCGTGCTGTCGGGCGGCGCGTTCACTTCGTCGACCCGCCAGTAGTAGGTCTTGCCGTAGTCCAGGGCGGCCGGCTGGAATTGCGTCGTCGTCTGGCCCTTGCTCACCAACACGCCCCGCGGATCGCTGCGCGTAGCTGTGTTGACATCAGCGAACACCGTGCCGAGATAGACATCATGGCTCGCCGCAAAGGCGCCGGCGACCCAGGAGAGCAGCGTGTCCACAGGGACATCCACCGCTTCGTTGGCCGGATTTGGACCGCGGCTGAGTGCCTTGGCAATGGCCGGCTCGGCCGAGAGGATGATATGCCCGAAGCCCTGCGTCTGGTCATGGGCTTCCCGGCTCGTCCAGGTCATCTGGATTTCCCGGTCGGTGGCTTCCGTGTCGTCAATCACCGGGTGAAAACCGATGGCGTTGCCGGGTTCGAACTTCAGGGAACGCATCTGCCCGTACTCGATCGCGACCTCGCAGACGTAGCCGTCGGGGGTCCGGGTCGAGGCGACCTGCAGGTAGGCCGGGTCGCGCGCCCCGAGATTGTCCATGTTGCACCAGTTCCAGCGCTGGTTGTTGGCGTTGAAACCGTACTGGTAATGCGAGGTCGCGGTATGGGTGGCCACGGCATCGGTCGTGGCGAAGAACACTTCGATGCAGTCCGCATTCCAGATGTCGGCGCCGGTCTTGGTCGTGGAGATCCGGTCGTCTTTCACCTCCACGCCCAGGTAGATCTTCGTGTCGTCCCAGAGCAGGTAGAACTTCCCGCTGCAGTCGGGCGCGCCGGTCCAACTCGCCTGTCCCGTGTACATCTGCCCTGCCACATCCAGCACGGCCGGTGTCATGGCGTCCAGATTCCAGTCGCCCAGATCACCGTCGATCGCCTCCGGCGTCCCCCTCAGACAGGGGACCACCAAGGGCTGGCCCGTCACCGGGTGGACAGCGGGAGGGGCACCCAGTGCCAGAGACGCGCCCAGCAAAGTGACGATTCCCACCAGAAGGTACTTGTTCGCTACCATTTCTGTTCCTCCTTCCCAAGAAGTGTGTTGCACTGACGTCCTGAGCTCCGGCCCACACCGGAACCCACAGCCTCTGCAACCCTGGCCCACACCAGGCTCGCTGATCCCTTCCGTCGCCGGAAGGACGTTACGACGATATGACTGTCTCACGGGCAGGACACGATTGGTGTGCCTACCCTGCCCATGCTGTCCCGATTATATTGCTTATCGGTCCGTCCTGCAAGTCCCTTGAGAGTATGTAGTCTCCACTTACAGCCCATCAGCGAAGTTCGCGCGTACGTTTCCTGAGCAACAGACAGCCCCCTCTTCCCTGGCACGACTACAGCCGCTGTTCCCGGACGAATCGGCTCATACCGCCTCGGACACGCGGATGCGATGCTGTGACGCCGCGTGCAGAATCGCAGCGGAGAGACTCGGCGCTGTCTTCGGCTCAGGCCTGGGAGCACGGGGAGGCATTCCTTGCCACGTCTTTCGTGTCATCCCAAACGGCTACAGTTTGCGTGAGGTGCGGATCAGTCCGGCCATCTGCGCGCGCACGGCGGCCCAGGCGGGGTCGCGGCCGAGATTGTGGTATTCGCCGGGATCGGTCTGATGGTCGTACAGTTCCACCCCCTGCCGGCCGTCATCCCATTCGACATAGCGCCAGCGGTCGGTGCGCACCGTCCGTCCCGCCGCCGTGCCGCGCTGGACCTGGGTGAAGGCCGCCTCTTTCCACGCCACCTCGGGTTGCCGCAGCAGTGGGCGGAAACTTCGCCCCTCCAGTTGCGCGGGTGCCGTCAGGCCGCACAGATCGATCAGCGTCGGGTAGAAGTCGACGAATTCCACGAAGCGGCCGCAGGAGGCGCCGGCCGTTGTCTCGCCGGGGACAACGACCAGCAGCGGGGCCCGCGCCGAGTGCTCGAACAGCGTGTTCTTGTTCCACCATCCCTGCTCGCCCAGATGGTAGCCGTGATCGCCGAAAAGCAGGACGACGGTGTCCCGCGCTCGTCCCGAACGGTCGAGTGCCTGCAGGACCTTGCCGACTTGGGCATCCAGGAACGACACCCCAGCGTAATACGCCCGCAGGAATTCGCGACGCTCCCGGTCGGTGAAACGGTCGAAAGCTGCCTTCCAGGGACTGGCGATCGCCTGGGGGTGCAGCGGAGAGGCATCCGCCGGCACCGTGGGCGGCTCCAGTCGCTCCAGGGAGTACAAATCGAAATACGGCTTGGGAGCGACGAACGGATCGTGCGGCTTGTGGAAACCCAGCCCGAGAAAGAACGGCTTACGGCGGTCCTGCTCCAGGAGGCGGACGGCCTCGCGGGCTAATTGGCCGTCCGGCTGGTCCTCGTCCCCGCCCTCGGCCGCCGTCCACTGGCACCACTTCACCTGGCCACCGGTGAGATTGCGGCCCTCGCCCTGGCGGCCGGTCTTCGTCACGCGACCATCGAACGTCGTATCCCACGCCTTCGGGTCGTCGAACGGCTCGCCGCCGTGGAAGATCTTGCCGAGCCGAGCGGTGAAGTACCCTGCCTCCCGGAAACGTTGCGGCAAGGTCACCACCTCGGGCAGGCGGGACCGAAAGGGAGTTGTATTGTCCAGGATGCCCGTAGAATCCGGCCGTAAGCCCGTCAGCAGCGAGGACCGGCTGGGATTGCAGACGGGATACTGGCAGTACGCCCGCTCGAACCGCATCCCCCGCGCCGCCAGGCGGTCAACATTCGGCGTCCTGACCATCGGATGCCCATAGCAGCCGAGCACGGGTTTGAGATCGTCCACCGCGATGAAGAGGACATTTCGGCGTCGTTCCGCTCCGGCGGATGTGCGGCCCGCGAATAGAGCCGCGGTGGAAACCTGCAAGAATCCTCGGCGCGTCACGTGAACGTTATCCATATATGTCTGCTCCTGCCGCCGGCGCAACACGGTTCCGTCGGTTCGCTACTTCTCCTCTGGCGCAGCGGTCCGGGCGGCCTGGCGCTGCTGTTTTCGCTCCAGCCGCTTCTTCTGTCTTTCAGCCTGCGGTTCGGAGGGCGGCTGCGCCGTCCAGCGTTTGCTCTGTCTGCTTAACGGTTCGGCCATCTCATCGAGCCAGGCGTCGTACCGCCCGGCCAGCTCCCGAACCTTGTCGGGGTGCTTACCGGCGAGATCCGTGGCCTCCGAGGGGTCGGCCGCCAGGTCGTATAACTCCATCTTCGCGGGGTGCGCGACGAGTTTCCAGTGGCCGCGGCGAACTGCCCATTCGCCGGATGCGCCACCCTCGCTCCAGAACAATTGCTCGTGCAAAGTCCCGGCTTTGCCTTCGAGGACAGGCAGCAGGCTCTTGCCGTCGAAGGGCTTGCGAGTCGGGGCCGGCAGCCCGGCCGCATCCAGCACGGTCGGCAGGATGTCGAAGGAGATGACCGGCGTGTCGATGCTCCGGCCACCCTGGAACCGAGCCGGCCACGAGACGACAACCGGCGTGCGGATGCCTCCTTCGTAGTTCCACTGCTTGAAAGCGCGCAGCGGCGTATTGGCCGCGTGCATCGCGTTCGAGCCGCCGTTGTCCGTCAGGAAGAACAGCAGCGTATTCTCCCACGCGCCTTCCTTCTTAAGCGTCTCCACGACCCGCCCGACGCCGGCATCGAGGTGCTGGAGCATGGCCATCAAGGTGTTCCGCAGCTCGTCGCCCGTGTCGAACCGCTTGATGTCCTCGGGCGGCGCTTCGGCCGGGGCATGGACGGCGTTGTAGGCCAGGTGGACGTAGAACGGGCGATCCTTGTACCGCCGGATGAAGGAGACCGCCTCATCCGTCAGGCGGGTGGTGAGGTAGCCCTCGTCCCGGATCGGCTCGAAGCCCCGGTAGATCGGCGACTCGGGGTCGTCGAGCTTGAAGTAGTCGTGCGCCCCGCGACCGAGGAACCCGTAGAACTCGTCGAACCCGCGGGCGCAGGGGCTGTATTCGCGGGTCAGCCCGAGATGCCACTTGCCGAACGCCCCGCACGTATAGCCGGCGGGCTTGAGGAACTGCGGGAAGATCTTCTCCTCCAGCGGCAGACCGCTGCCGCCCTCCCCCGCGGTGTAGATCCCCGCCCGCTGCTGGTAGCGTCCCGTCATAAGCCCGGCGCGGGTCGGCGAGCAGACGTTGCCGCTAATGTAGCCCTGTGTGAAGAAGATCCCTTCACGGGCCAGGGCATCCATGTGCGGCGTGGACACCTCCCTGGGATGGTGCGGATTGAAGCTGATGTCGGCGTAGCCCTGGTCGTCCGTCAGGATGACCACGATGTTGGGCGGGGCCGCCCGGCGCTCGTTGCCGCGAACGCATCGAAGCACCGTCAGCACGGCCGCCGCCGCACCGATCTTGTGCAGAAAGGCTCTTCGCGTCACATCATTCATTCAGCTCGGTCAGGTAGATGTTGCGGAAGCGGTGCTGGCCGCCGCCGGGGACCTCGGCCTGCAGGGCCAGGTAGCCTTCGGCGGGCTCGCCCAGGCCATCGGCTTCCCAGGCCGGCGTGCCGTTGACCGCCAGGGCGGCTTTCGTGCCCTGCACGGTCAGCTTGAACTGGTTCCACTGGCCGGGCTTGATCAGGCCCTGGCTGCGAGCCGCCGGCAGGTCACTGAGGTTGCCCTCCTGGCCCTGCATCAGGTTGACCTGGTACCGGGCGGGCCAGGGCCGCTTCGGCGGGATGGTGTCGTAGCGGAAGTAGATGCCGCTGTCCCACTTCGTCTCTTTCAGCGGCTTCCACTCGAACTCCAGAACGAAGTCGCGGTATTTCTTCTCGGTCTGGACCAAGCCGTTGCCCTTGACGATGAGAATCTCGCCGTTTTCCACGGTCGCTTCGCACGTGACGAGCGTCCAGCCGTTCAGGGTCTTGCCGTCGAACAACGCCACCCGGGGACTACCGCCAGCCTTTTGGGACGAGCCGACCTGGCAGGAAGCGGCGAAGAGCGCCAACACCGTCACGAGGGTGCAAACTGCGTGTAATGCCTTCATAGAACCTCTCACAATGACCTCAACCGTAGAATCATTCCGGCCCGTAGCGTCACCGGGGACACCAAACCGGGCGCCAGGGTAGTCTCCCGCCGCCGCGAAGTCAAGACGTGCCGGGCGCATAAAAAAAGCCAGCTTCCCTGCTGGCCGGCGGGCAGACACGGAGGACTGGTATGTCTGCCCGCCTCGGTGTGTGGCGAACTGAGGCACTCATCTGTGAAGGAGGTACAAATGGGCCGTCATTCAATTGTTTAGACGGTCGATGCCGCAGCGCGTTCCGCTTTTTTTCGGCACGTCCGCTTTTTTATTCCGTGCGCGGGCACTTGCCCAGGCCGCAACCGCCGCAATCCGGGGGCGGGCAAGGAGCCGCCGGGGCCTCCTGCGGGCAGCAGCCGGCAGCCTTCTCGCAAGTTGCTTTTGGACAAGCACTTGCGCATTGATCGGTCTTGGCGCAGCAGCCGGGCTTGTCTGTCTTGCAGCAGGCGTCGGTCCCCTGCCAGGGGCAGCCGTCACAGTCGCCCGGACAGGCCACCGGCGCGGGCGTGCTTGGCTTGTTCACGTATCCGGCTACCAGAACGGTTCCTGCCGCCAGACCGACAACGACGATGGAAGCAAGAATGATGCTCTTGGACAGGCTCATAACGGCTCTCCACAACTCCAACGATCTCCGGGCGCGGTTGCGATAACCGCGGCAACCTCCGGATTCTGATTCCTATACTGGCTCGACCGGCCGCAGGTTCGCGTCAAAATGGGCGCTTTGCGGCTACGACCATTATCGTCCCGCGAGCCGGCCGGGTCAAGCTTTCGGCGAACCATCGCCGGGAGCGGTGATTGCCCGCCTCCTTTGGCTGCTTGACGACCGGATTCGCCCCGGGTTCCGCATTTTTTCGCACGACGCGGACGCTTCGGATTTGACCGTGCCGCGGCACGAGATTATAGTACTCCGTTTAGCTTAACCAGGGGAGCGGAAGTACTCTTGGAGCTCTGCGAATGAACAATAGCAAGATCACCGCCGAAGGCATTACATTCGATGATGTGCTGCTGGTCCCCGGCAAAAGCGACATCGTGCCGAGCCAGGCCGATACGAGCACGAAGCTCACGGCCAATATCCCCATCAATATCCCGATCGTCTCGGCGGCCATGGATACCGTGACCGAGGCGGCCCTGGCCATTGCCCTGGCCCAGGAAGGCGGCGTCGGCATCATTCACAAGAACCTGAACATCGAGGCCCAGCGCCGCGAGGTCTCGAAGGTCAAACGCTCCGAGCACGGCGTCATTCTCGACCCGGTCACCCTCTCGCCCCGCGAGCCGGTCCGACGGGCCCAGGAGCTCATGGCCGAGCAGAACGTCTCCGGTATCCCGATCGTCGAGGGCAAAAAGCTTGTCGGCATCCTGACCCGCCGCGATCTGAAGTTCCTCCGCGACTACAGCGTCCAGATCAGCGAGGTCATGACCAAGGCCAATCTCGTGACCGGGCCGGCGGGCACCACCCTCGAACAGGCCAAGGAAATCCTCCAGAGGCATAAGGTCGAGAAGCTGCTGCTGGTCAACGGCAAGGGCGAGCTGGCCGGACTGATCACAATGCGGGATATCGACCGCGTCCAGCAGTACCCGCGGGCCGCGAGGGATAAGCGCGGCCGGCTCATCGTCGGGGCCGCCGTCAGCGTCCACGACTACGAGCGGGTCGAGGCGCTCATCGCGGCCGATGTCGATGTCATCACCGTCGATACCGCCCACGGGCACTCGCAGAACGTCGTCGATACCGTCCGGCGGATCAAGAAGGACTACCAGATCGACGTAATCGCGGGCAATATCGCCACCGGCGACGCCGCCCGGGAGTTGATCGACGCCGGCGCCGATGCGGTCAAGGTCGGCATCGGGCCCGGGGCCATCTGCACCACCCGCATCATCTCCGGCGTGGGCGTCCCGCAGGTCTCCGCGGTCATGGACTGTGCCGAGGTAGCCAACAAGCAGGGCATCCCCGTCATCGCCGACGGTGGCATCCGCCAGTCGGGCGATATCACCAAGGCCATCGCCGCCGGAGCCTCGTGCGTGATGATCGGCTCGCTGTTCGCCGGCCTGAAGGAAAGCCCCGGCCAGCTCGTCATCTACAAGGGCCGGCAGTTCAAGGAATACCGCGGTATGGGCTCGCTCGGCGCGATGGTCAAAGGCTCGGCCGAGCGTTACGGCCAGTCCAGCACGACCGAGGTCGGCAAGCTCGTCCCGGAAGGCGTCGAAGGGCGGGTGCCCTACCGCGGCTCGCTGAGCGATTTCGTCTACCAGCTCGTCGGCGGTCTGCGGGCCGGCATGGGCTACTGCGGCGCCCGTAACATGAACGAGCTGATGACGAAGGCCCGCTTCGTTCGCGTGAGCATGGCGTCGGTCAGCGAGTCCCATCCGCACGACATCCAGATCACCAAGGAAGCCCCGAATTACTCGGCCAGTCTGCCGTTCGAAAGCTGAGGAAGATCGGAATGGAACCATGGAATGAGGGGGGGCCCGAGGCGGTTCTTCCCAATATTCCAGCATTCCCGTACTCCAATATTCCAAAGGTTCTTGTATGACCCGTGAGATGATCGCCATCCTGGACTTCGGCAGTCAGTATATCCAACTGATCGCCCGCCGGGTCCGCGAGCAGAACGTATACTCCCGCATCTTCCCCGCCCACGTGCCGTTCGAGGAGTTGTCGAAGCTGCCGCTCAAGGGCATCATCCTCTCCGGCGGTCCGGCCAGCGTCTACGAGGCGAAGGCCCCCCGTTGCGACGAGCGCATCCTCGATTTGGGCGTGCCGACGCTCGGCATCTGCTACGGCATGCAGCTCGGCTGCCAGATGCTCGGCGCCGAGGTGAATCCCGCCCGCCGGCGCGAGTACGGCCGGGCCGGCCTGACGATCCTCGACAAATCCGACCTCTTCGCCAACCTGCCCGACGAAACCCTCGTCTGGGCCAGCCACGGCGACCAAGTCGCCAATCCCGGCCCGGGCTTCGTCAAGCTCGCCCAGACGAAGACCTGCCCGTGGGCGGCGGTCCGCCACGCCGAGAAACGCTTTTACGGCGTGCAATTCCACCCGGAAGTCAGCCACACGCCCAAGGGGCCCGAGATCCTCCGGAACTTCCTCTACGACATCTGCGGCTGCGCCGGCGACTGGAAGATGAGCGATTTCGTCGCCGAAACGGTCCAGGCCGTCCGCCGGCAGGTCGGCGACGCGCGCGTCATCTGCGGCCTCAGCGGCGGCGTCGATTCCTCCGTCACGGCCGCCCTGATCCACCAGGCGCTCGGCGACCAGCTCGTGTGCATCCTCGTCGATAACGGCCTGCTCCGCCGCAACGAGCGGGAGAGCATCGTCTCGACCTTCCGCGACCACTTCCGCATGGACCTCCGCGTCGTCGACTGGTCCCACCAGTTCCTCACCGCCCTTTCCGGCGTGACCGACCCGCAGCAGAAACGCAAGATCATCGGCGCCGAGTTCATCGCCGCCTTCAAATCTGAGGCCTGTCAAATCCCCAACGCGAAGTTCCTCGCCCAGGGCACGCTCTACCCCGACGTGATCGAATCCGGCGCCAAGGACGGCAATCCCGCCGCCAACATCAAGCTCCACCACAACGTCGGCGGCCTGCCCGCCCAGCTTGGCTTCGAGCTGGTCGAGCCCTTGCGGGAATTGTTCAAGGACGAGGTCCGCGTTGTCGGCGAATATCTGGGCCTGCCGGAGGATATCGTCTGGCGGCATCCCTTCCCCGGCCCGGGCCTGGGTGTCCGTATCCTCGGCGAAGTCACACCCCCGCGGCTCGAAGTCCTGCGTGCGGCGGACGAAATCCTGATCGACGAGATCAAGGCCGCCGGCCTCTACCGCCGCATCTCGCAGGCTCTGGCGGTCCTGGTCCCGGTCTCGACCGTCGGCGTCATGGGCGACGAGCGGAGCTACGAAAACGTCGTCGCCATTCGTGCCGTGGACACGACCGACTTCATGACCGCCGACTTCTCGCACATCCCCTACGAGGTCCTGGGCACGATCTCCAGCCGGATCATCAACGAGGTCCGCGGCGTCAACCGCGTCGTCTACGACATCTCCAGCAAACCGCCCGCCACCATCGAGTGGGAATAGGTCCTGATTTTCGATTTATGATTGTTGATTTGTGATTTGCCACGGCGGGGTGTGCCCTGCCCATCTCCCCCGTCCGCGCATGGCCAGCGCCGCGGCCTGTGCCGTCGGCTACAAAAGTGCCCCCAGTTCGGCCCGATACTCTTAGGACGCAAGTTCGGGGTCTGGGGTCGAAGTCGAGGGCTGGGGTACCTCACGTCCCAAGACAAACCATCGCTCCACAGTCTCAACAATTTGTTCGCGGACACGCTCGTCCCCCGTGCGGCTTTCGGCTAGTTCCCGAAACCGTGCCAGTGCCTTTTCCAGGCGGACGTTGACACGGTCGAGCAGTTTGAAGCATGGATCTGTGTCGGCAGGCAGCGTCACCCTGCCGCTTACGCCCAGATTGGCCAAGCGCACGATCAGTTCGGCCTGGGCGTGAGAGGGGCAATCGACGTGGCTTCTCCGGGCCTTTCCGAAGTAGACCGTATCCGGATCGAACATCGGGGACGGCGACAACACGGCGGGACGCTCTTCCGGGATGTCCACCAGGACGTTCGACTCACGGTACTGACCGACCCACTCGGCCAGAGGCGTGGCATCCTCCAGCGCGGCGGCATCCCAGACATCTGCCGCCAGATCGTGGACACTGAACCGCTGGTTGTTGGATTTTGCCCGTTGCTGCATCTTCTCGATTTCGACCACACGAATCTCGCGAAAGTGCCGCGCGGTGGCCTCATAGAGCCGCCCAACCAACTCATCCCGCTCTTTCGGGTCCGAAACACCCAGCAGTTCGAAGACGGCATCATCCAGATCCCGGCGATCGCGCTGGTGCAACTCCTCCGCCAGCACCAGTGGCGCGGCGGCAATCCTCCTCGCTCTGTCGGGCGTATGGCAGTCCATGAGTTGCTCTTCCACGAGGCGCCCCACCTCGCGCCGACTCATGCGATCCAGAGCATCAACGAGCCGCTTTGTCACGCCCGCCGGGACACCGCGCGGGTCTGGCACCTCCAGGAGGTTCACGTCCACCACTTCGGTCTTGAGATTACCCTCGGTTCCCGCAAACCGGCCGTAGAATGTCTTGAACAGGCCGACCAGAGTAGAATTCAGAATCGCCACGAGCGAGAGTTGCTCATCGCCACAGAGGATCTCCGACGCAATGTCATAGAGATTACAATTGCAGATAATCTGACCTGGGTTCGCAGGGATGATGTGACGGTATTGCTGGGCCTTGGGCCAGAATGCGAAGCCGGGTTTCACCAGTCTTGTCAGATCATACCATGGATCCCGAGCGGCGCAGGTCGACCGTTTTGGAGCCGGCTTGCCCTTCGACTTGTCCGAGGCAAATGTGGCGGTCATGCCGTAACGCAGGTAGCGCCAGACCCAAGGGGCCTTGGTCTTCAGCTTGTCCATCGGCTCACTGACCAACAACACCACGCGGTCCAGGTCACGGCCAGGCACGACAGGCCGGTCCAACTTCATCAGACTATGGACTTCCGGGGCCAGGTACTTGGCCTCAACCGGGTGAACGCTGCCGTCGCCGGCTTCAATGATCCTGAGCTTCCGGGATTCCACGTCTTTGCGTGGTGCGCCACCCGCGTGCTGCCGGAAGGCACGGTCGCCTTCGTGTTTCGCCAGTATCTCGGCAGTGACATCCTTGGGCATGAAGAAGGCGTCGCAACCGCTCGTGATGCCGCGGCGGATTGCCGCTATCTCTCCCAGAGCAACGAAACGCGGAGCGAATCGACGCATGATCCCGAAGTAGATATCTGGCGCGCGAACGTATCGACCCCACTTGCCTGCGTGGTAATCGCCGTTCTCCTTCCTGTGCTTCGCCGGCTCGGCCGGCGTAGGCATGCTCTCGTGAGGCTCAGACGCGTGTCCGTTCTCATATTCCTCCGCCAAGGGCTCCAAGTCCACGTCGCCCAGGACCATGCCGGCGCGCACCCCGTCATTCCACAGGTCGCGTTGGGTCTTGATGATGAGGCGCATATCCTGGTCCTGGTAGTCCGTCTCGACCCCCAGAATTCGGTACCGCAGCGCTTCCAGGGAGGCTTGCCGAGCATCTTCGTTCTGGCCGGGTGGAACCCCGATGATATCCGCCAGGCGGCGTGAGAACCGCACGAATCTGACTTGGTTCTCCATGCGGGCGGCTTCATCATCGCAGCGTTGCAGGATCGTCACGCAGGTCTTGACCCGCGCGTCCTCAAACCACGGCTCGGCGGCGCTCTCCATGATCGCCAGGATCTTGAAGTGTCGCAGCAACCAACCCTGCAGCGCGAAGCCGTACTCCACGTCCAGCCAGGACGAACTGGTCAGGAAGCCAAAGTAGCCGGTCGGTTTGAGAAGATGTGCAGCGACGGGCCAGAAGTAGCAGTGCAGATCGCTCCGCCCACTCAACTGGAGATCGGGCCACGCCTCACTGGCAAGCCCACTGAAGCGGGTCTTGTCCGGCTTCTCGACCTTCTCCTGGCGGACATAGGGTGGATTGCCGACCACCGCGTCGAGCTCCGGCAGAAGGACCGGCGTATGATCCGAAGACTTGCCCGGGACGGGAATCTCACAGAAGGGCTTCTCCCGCTGGACATCGAAGAAATTGCATCGGGCGATCCGTGGGTAATTCGCCTCGTCATTGATCTCCCGCGCGGCAAGGTTCAGCGTTGCCAGATGGGCCGGATAGAGGGCGATGTCGCAGCCGAACAGTTCCCCGATCAGGTCCAGATGCGCGCGGGATGGATCGAGGTGACGCTTGCGGTAGTACGCGCGGACGAGGAAGCTGCCCGATCCGCACGCTGGGTCAAGGACGACATCGGAACCGCTGCGGACGCAAAACGTGTTGATCAGGTCTACGACATCATCGCCGGTAAAGTGCTGGCCGAAGCGATGACGCTCATCCGGACCGATCAGCTTTTGGAAGATGCGTCCAACCACATCGGACGGGACTTCGCGGAAATCTACGGACTCAATCCCGCGCAGCATGCCGCGCCAGGCATCCAGAGAGGTGTCCGGATAGAAGACCAGACCGGCCGCCCAGTCCTCGGCTTGGGGCATCAGTATCGGCTCATAGTCGCCGCTCCGATCCACAGCTCGCTGGAACAGACGGTTGAATGCGGCCAATGCTTCCTCCGGCTTTCTGAGAGAGGGACGCAGTTCGAGCCGTGGCAAGTCGCCGAAGCGTGCGCGCAGGGCCTTATAGAAGATGAGCCGGTTCGCCCACACGTAGGCCAGGGTCTTGGCCATGTTGTCCACGGCTTTGACCCAGTCCTCCGCCGGCGTACGAACGAAGGTCCATTCCTGATCGTGCATCCACCGCTGGACGCGGAGATCGAAGGACTTGTTCCTGTTCGTATGCTCGAAGATGTACGAAGCAGTCAATTGCACCGGCCAGTCGAGGTGGCCTTCCAGGGAACGGATGAAGATGTCGTCCGGAGGCAACCACTGACGCCGACGCCCGGAGAGGGTGTCGGCCAAGTCGTGTAACAGGTCGGGGAGGAAGCAGGTCTTGATGAAGCGCAAGTTCTCTTCGCGGGCGACCTCTCCGGCATTCGCGAGATTCCGTGCCAATCGCCACGCGCGGACGCGCCGGTCAATCAAGGGCCGGTCCCACAGGCTGCGGTCAAACAGCGCGAATTCGTTGACATTCCACGTGAAGAAGAACTGGACGTTCGCGTTGTCCGCTTTGGTGAAGGCGTCTTGCATGAGCTCTTCAGCAAATGCAGAGCGCCCTTCGTATGTTCCTGGGAGCTTCACCTCCCCACACAGAACCACGTTGCCCGCCGTGTCGAAGAAACGGAGATCCTTCCGCTGGCGCCGACCTGTGCCCGTCCCGAAGCCTTCGAGGCGGGCATCATGGATGGGGTGATAGACGCCGGGATTCTGGCTCACCAGGATGGCGATCGCGGTCGCCATCTGCCCACAGAAGTCAACTTCGTGGATTGCGGGTTTGGGTGAAGCCACTCTCGTGCCTTTCCGTGACACACATCAACCGAGTTCCTGGGCCTTCGAAAGACCCCATGATAGTATCGGCACCGCCGCAACGCAAGAGCCGGGGAAGTGACCACTCATAGGGGGTGCACCGGCAAACCCAATGGGAGCAGGATTCTGCGGGCATGAGGATGGTGCGGATCGGGTGAGAGAGCTTAGTCCGTCTGCGCGAGGTCGAGGAAGATGATGCTGGAGGGGTTGCCGACGGGGGTGTAGTGGCCGGTGAAGGCCAGGCGGCCGGTCGGGCGGTCCACGCGAAAGACCGCGAGGTTGTCGGCCCGCTGGTTGCAGACGTACAGGAATTGGCCGGTGGGGTCGAAATTGAAGCTGCGCGGGTAGTTGCCCCGGGTCCATTCCTCGCCGAGGTAGGTCAGGGCGCCGTCGGGGCCGATGGAGAAGATCGCGATAGTATCGTGCAGACGGTTGCCGGCGTAGAGGAAGCGGCCGTCGGCGGAGACGCGGATCGCCGAGCAGAAGTTGCTGCCGGCGAAGCCGGGGGGCAGGCTGGAGATGGTCTGCCGGGCAGTCAGTCGGCCCCGGCCGGCGTCGTAGTCGAACAGGACGACGGTCGAGCCTTCCTCCTGCAGGGAGTAGAGCCAGCGCCCATTCGGATGGAACGAGAAATGCCGCGGACCATCGCCTGGCGGCAGCGAAACCGCGGGCGGATCGTTCGCAGTGAGCGTGCCGTGGGCATCGTCGAACTTCCAGACGAAGATGCGATCCAGGCCCAGATCGACGTGCAGGACGAAGCGCCCCGCCGGATCGGGCTGGATCATGTGGGCATGCGTGCGGTCGTGGCCGCTGAAGGCAAAGCTGCCGGGCGGGGCATTCGTGGCCTGCTTCGGTCCCAGCGTTCCGGCGTCCCGCTTGACGTCGGTGGCGGTTTCCAGGCCGCCGTCGGGCCGGATCGGCAGGACGGCCACGGAGCCGCCGAAGTAGTTGGCCACCAGCAGGAACCGCCCGGATGGATGCAGGCTCACGAAGGTGGGCCCGGCGCCGCCGGAAGGGACGGTGTTGAGCAGTCTCAACTGCCCGTCGGCGCGGTTGATGGTAAAGGCGCTAACCGTGCCCTCGCGGCCTTCGCCCACGCGGTCCGTCTCATTGGTGGAATACAGGCGGGTCCCGGCGGTATTCAACGCCAGGCAGTTCGGACTTGTCCCCGACTCGTACACGCCGCACGGGGTCAGGGCCCCGGTGCTGCGATCCACCTGGAACAGGTGAATGCCGCGTCCGTTGCCGGGGGGCAAATCCACCTGCGTCGGCAGCACGTCGTGGAGGGGCGAGCTGAACGTGCCCACGTAGGTTAGAAGCGGTCGCTGGGTGTCCCCGGCCCGGGCCGCGCGCGCCAAGAGCGGCCCGAGGCCGCCGGCCAGTACGGCGGAAGACTGCAGGAACGAGCGTCGGGAAATCACGAACGGCATCACGTCAAAACGATGCGGCGCGGCTCAGACGAACTTCGTCTGTCCCGGCATGGCCATGGGGTTGATGGGCAGGGCCATGTCCCAGGTCAGATTGTCGGGCACCAGCTTCTCCTGGGAATTCAGGGCTTCGTCCCAGGAGACCTCCTTGCCGGTGTAGGCGGCCATGCGCCCCATGAGGGCCATGAGCGTGCTGTGGGCCATCCAGATACCATCATTGATGGGCTTACCGCTGCGGATGCAGGCGAACAATTCATCGTGCTCGACCTGGTACATGTCGGCCTTGGGACCGTTGTAGCGCCAGTTCTCTTTGCCCGTAATGATGGGATCGTTCCAGCCCTTGATGGTGCCCACGCCGTCGCTGCCCATGAGGTAGTCCGAATTGTCGCTGTAGCAGCCGCTGATCTGACGCTGGGCCATGAACGCCCGGACACCGTCCGGGAATTCGTAGAAAACGTCGATGTGATCGAAAATATTGCCTTCGTTGTTGGGGAACTGGCGGCCACCGGTGGCCACCGCCTTGAGCGGCAGGACGCCGTTCATCGCCCACGCGATCTTGTCGATGCTGTGACAGGCCTGTTCCACGAGCCCATCCCCGGACAACCAGGCGAAGTTGTACCAGTTGCGGAGCTGCCACTCCACATCACTCATGCCGGCGGGACGACGGCTGGCCGGGGGCATGGGTTTCACGGGGCCGGTCAAATACGTGGCGTAGATGGCGCGAATCGAGCCGAGGCCGCCCTCATGGACGCGCTGATAGAACGCGCGGCGGCTCGGGTGATACCGCCAGCAGTAGCCGGACACCAACGCCAGGTTCTTCTCCCTGGCCATGGCCGCGGACTCCAGGACGCTGCGCACGCCCGGGGCATCGGTGGCCACGGGCTTCTCGCAGAACACGTGCTTACCCGCCTCGACGGCCGCCCGGAGATGCTGGGGCCGGAAACCAGGCGGGGTGGCCAGGAGGACGACGTCCACGCCGCTGTCGATCACTTTCTGGTACGCGTCCAGGCCGACGAAGCAGGCTTCGTCGGGGACCTTGACGCGGGCCCCGAATTGCTCATTGGCGGCCAGGCTCTTGCGACTGCTCTGCAGGCGATCCGCAAAGACCTCGCCCATGGCGGTCAGGACCACGCCTTCCCCGGTGCTCAGGGCCTGCGCGGCGGCACCGGACCCGCGCCCCCCGCAGCCGACGAGCCCGACTTTGAGGACGTCCCCCGAAGACCGTCCCCCGGAGGCTTGCCCTGTCACGGCGAGAGCACCGCCCAGGGCCGCAAAGCTGGAGGTCTTGAGGAATTGACGACGGGACGAACCGATAACGGACTGAGATTTTGAGTTTTCCATGGGGACGGTTATACCCCGTCGGTGACACACAGATCAAGGGAAAAAACCGTCAGGAATTCCGACCAGGGCAGACGCAAAGCCCGAAGCTGGACGGCAAGAGCGCGTCAACCGGGTGGCATCTACCCTGGAATTCCGACGAACGGCACTTGCCAGGTGACCAAAGGGACCTATGATGTTATAATATAGAGCCACGGAACGGAGGCCGAACGGGTCGGGTGTGCGGGGTAAGCCGGGCCCAGGCAGCAAGGGAATATCAGGCGTAGCAGCACGTAGACACGAGGAGAATGGGAAGGAGGTTCAACCATGAGCAAGTCGCGACTGATCATTGTGATGGTTCTGAGTCTGATGACTCTGCCGAGTTGGGCGGCCGATAAGTCCCTGGTCCTGTACCTGCCCCTTGACGAGGGCAGCGGGACCACGGCCCGGGACGCCTCCACCTACAACAACCCGGGCCGCGTCGTCGGCAACGCCACCTGGGTCCCGGGCGCCAAGGGCACGGCCCTGCAGTTCGTCAACGGCTCGCGCGTCACGATCCCGGAGATCCCCCAGTATGACGTGACCTCGGCCGTGAGCCTGCTGGCCTGGGTCAAGGCCAGCACGGTCCCGAACTGGGCCCGGGTGATCGACAAATCCCAGTGGCAGACGAGCGGTTTCGACCTGGTCCTGACCCAGAACGTCGGCCTCGCCCGGCTCGAGTTCTTCGTCAACAACACCACGTCGCTGGTGGACAGCACGACCGTGGTCGCCAACAACGAGTGGCACTTCATCGTCGGCACGTTCGGCAACAAGACGCTGCGCATCTACGTGGACGGCAAACGGGAGGGCCAAGCCCAATCCGTCGGGCAGGTGGACATCAATCCGAACAACCTGCCGCTCATGATCGGCGGCGAGTCGAGTTCCAACGGCGGCCAGCAGTACCTCGGCAGCATCGATGAGCCGGCGATGTACAATCGGGAGCTGTCGGCGGAGGAGATCGCGAAGATCTTCCAGGGCGGCATGGCGATGCCGGAATCCGCGGCCAATCCCCAACCGAAGAGTGGCGCGACCGATGTGCCCCGGGACATCGTGCTGGGCTGGACGCCGGGCGGATTCGCCGCCAGCCACGATGTGTATCTGGGCACTGGGGCCGCGGACGTCAACAACGCCGGGCGGGCCAGTCCGATGGGTGTGCTGGCCAGCCGGGGACAGACGGATGCGACATTCGATCCGGCCGGCCTGCTCGAGTACGGCCGGACGCGAGGTCTGGAACTTCACCACCGAGCCGTTCGCGTACCCGGTCACGCCGGTGGCGGCCACGGCTTCCGGCTCGGGGGCCAACCAGGGGCCGCAGAACACGATCAACGGCTCCGGCCTCAACGCCGCCGACGAGCACTCCACCGAGGGCACGCAGATGTGGCTGAGCAACGGAGTCAAGCCCGCGTGGATTCGTTACGAGTTCGCCCAGGCCTATAAGCTCGACACGATGCGGGTCTGGAACGCGAACCAGATCATCGAGCCCATGCTGGGCTTCGGCGCCAAGAGCGTCACCGTGGAGTATTCCCTCGACGGCCAGACCTGGAAGACCCTGGACGGGGTGCCCGAATTCGCCCAGGCGACGGGTCTGCCCACCTATACCGCGAATACGACCGTCGATTTCCACGGGGTCCAGGCGAAATTCGTCAAGCTGACCATCAACGCCAATTGGGGCGGCGTCGTGCCGCAGACCGGTCTGAGCGAGGTGCGCTTCTTCTATGTTCCGGTCCAGGCGTTCGCACCCCAGCCGGCGGACAAGGCGACGGGCGTCAGCGTCAATACCACGCTGCAGTGGCGGCCGGGCCGGGAGGCCGAATCGCACCAGGTCTATCTCGGCACCGATAGGAATGCCATGGTCCTGGTTGCCACCACGGCCGAACACAGCTACGCCCCCGTGTCCCTGGGCGTCGCCACCACCTACTACTGGAGGATTGACGAGGTCGGCGGTGGCGGCCCTTACACCGGCGAGGTGTGGAGCTTCACGACCGAGCCGTACGTGCTCGTCGATGACTTCGAGAGCTACAACGATCTGGAGAACAAGGGCACGCGCATCTACGAGACCTGGACCGACGGCTGGACCAACGGCAGCGGCTCGACCGTCGGCTACCTCGATCCGCCGTTCGCCGAGCAGACGATCGTCCATGGCGGCCGGCAGTCCATGCCCCTGAAGTATGACAACGCGGCGGCGCCGAACTACTCCGAGACCGGGCGAACCTTCGATCCGCCCCAGGATTGGACGCAGCACGGGATCACGACCCTCGTCGTATACTTCCGGGGACAACTGACCAACACGCCGGCCCCCGTGTACCTGAAGATCAACGGGACGAAAGTCCCCTTCGGCAACAACGCCGCCACGGCGCTGCCGGTGTGGAAGCAGTGGGAGATCCCCCTGGCCGCCACCGGTGCCAGTCTCAAGAGCGTCAAGAGCCTTTCGATCGGCGTCGAGGGCAGCGGCACCGGCACCCTCTTTGTCGACGACATCCGCCTGTACGCCGTGGCGCCCCAGGCCGTCAGCCCCGCCGACCCGGGCACGACCGGATTGGTCGCCCTCTACACAATGGACGGCAACACCCAGGACACCTCCGGCAAGGGCTATCACGGCACCGTCCGGGGCGACGCCGGCTATGAGGCCGGTTACGCCGGCCAGGCCATGGTCTTTAACGGGACCAATGCTTATGTGGAGCTGCCGATTGGGACGCTGATCTCTTCGCTGACCGACACGACGGTAGCCACGCACGTCAACTTCCGCGGCGGCAACAGCTCCTGGCAGCGGATCTTCGACTTCGGCTCGGGCTCCGGGGCGTCGCCGTACATGTTCCTGTGTCCCCGTCAAGGGACCTCGGGCAACATGCGCTTTGCCATCCGCTCGGCCACGGTAAACGAGCAGATCGTGAACAGCCCGCGCGTCCTGCCGCTTGGCTGGCACCACGTGGCGGTCGCCATCGACAGCCAGGCCAAGACGATCACGCTCTATGTCGATGGCGAGCGAATCGCCTCGGGTGCCACGACGGTGCTGCCCCGGGATCTGGGCAAGACGACCCAGAACTGGCTCGGCAAGTCGCAGTACCCCGCCGACGGGTATTTCGTCGGCTCCCTTGATGATTTCCGGATCTACAACCGTGCCTTGTCCGTCGCCGAGGTGCGTCACCTCGCCGGCGATCGATAAGCCGCAGTCCTGCAGGGGACCCCAGAACCCGGCCGACCGGGTTTGGGGTCCCTTGCGGGCTTTCCTGCGGCAGGGGCGAATGGTTATTCGCCCCTACAGCGATGGTGTCATCCCATGCCCCCTGCCCCCACGGCCGGCTCAATAGGCCTTGGACGAGAGGAAGGCCTGGGCTTGGTGGTTCTTGACGCCGAGGGCGTCCGCGGACTGGAAGGATTCGACCCGGCCGTCCAGGTAACCCGCGTTCAACTTGATGCCGGGCCGCTCGGCCATGGCGGGATCCTTGAACACATAGTAGGGGTGGGCCCGGAACGCGCTCTTGAACGGGTGAGACGAACACCAGGTCTGCTGCGGACTGGGCCAGAGCAGGTTCGTGTTCGTGGTCAGATAGAAGAGGGAGTCCTGCACCACGAGTTTCGTGCGGGATGCGAGGGTATCGGCCCCGACAAAATGCCCCTGGCTTTTGTCGACGTTGGCGGACTTCTGGTGGTTATAACCCTGGTAGTTCCAGAGCAGGGTGTAGGTCGAGTGCAGCGGCGCGAAACGGCCGGTTCGATAGAAGTCGCCATAGGTCCCCTGCGCCGCCAGACCCGATTCGGACGGGGGCCACGGCGTGTCATCCCGAATCGCGGACAGCTCGCAGTTGAACACCCCGACCTCCGCTAGATACGGCGACAGATAGCGGCCCGCATGGTGGTACGTCGCCTGGCGGACGTCTGCGACCGGGCCGACCTGATTGCCCAGCCAGTTCAACTCGTACGGCCGATGGTAGTTGGTCGGGGCATTCGCGGTGGACGGGTGCGGCGGTAGCCGCCCATCATTGTTCTCCGCGTAGGCCGTCAGGCCCAGGACCAACTGGCGCATGTTGCTGGCGCAGGAGACCATCTTCGCCTGCTGTCGCACTTTCTGGAGCGAAGGCAGCAGAATCCCCATCAGCAGCGCGATGATGGCAATCACGACCAACAACTCGATGAGCGTGAATCCCCTGAACTTCATGGCGGCGCCCCTTCGAATGGTGTGCCGACGCCTCGGCCGCCGGCGCTCGTGCTCAT
The DNA here is from genome assembly GCA_025459125.1 of Planctomycetota bacterium. Taxonomy (GTDB): domain Bacteria; phylum Planctomycetota; class Phycisphaerae; order Sedimentisphaerales; family Anaerobacaceae; genus PLanc-01. Next base: position 48,671 of record JALORE010000012.1, read on the forward strand.
GACCTTCAGTATACCATATCAACAGGTGCCCCGCGAGAATCGCCTTGATCTTGGTTCCGAGAGAAAGGATGAGTACAGCCGGACTCTGCGCGCCCAACTGGACGCCCGGGAGATCACATACACCATCGCGGTTCACCCGGATTCCGACCCACCGAGCGGCGAGCTCCGATTCCGGACGCCGGAGGCGGAACGCCATAAGACCTTCTTGCCGGCCCTGGAAGGCAGATTCCCGCTTCCGGAGGGGATGGACGCCTCGGATCTCGTTGATGACCTGATCGACCAGTACGGCCAACGGTGCAAGCATCATGCGGCGCAAACGAGCCCGGCCGGCGAACCCGCTTGACGAAGGCCGGGTTCCATGCTACCGTTCGGCTCGCGTTGGCGCCCCCGGCGCCGCCGACTGATCCACACGGACAAGAACGTAGAGGAGTCCCACAATGGTACCGACGAATCAGCCTGGCTGGTTGCTCTTGCTGTCTCTGATGATGGCGTGCGGCTGTCTGGTCCCTGCGCGGGGACAAGCCGAAGATTGGCCGCAATGGCGCGGGCCGAACCGGGACGGCTGGTCCGCCGATACCGGGTTGCTCAAGGAATGGCCCGCCGGGGGACCCAAGCTGGCCTGGAAGGCTGCCGGGCTGGGCCAGGGTTACGCCGGCGTGTCGGTCGTCGGCGACCGCCTCTATACCATGGGGGACAAGGAGGGGGCCGGATACGTGATGGCGCTCAGCGCCGCAGACGGCAAGATTCTCTGGTCCACCAAGGTCGGTGCCCCGGGCTCTCCCGATGCGCCGGGCTGGAGCTATCCCGGACCGCGCTGCACACCCACCGTCAGCGGGGACCTCGTCTTCGTCCTGGACGCCTGGGGCGAGATGGTTTGCGTGAGCGCCGCCGACGGCCGGGAGCAGTGGCGCAAGAACTTCGGTCAGGATTTCGGCGGCAAGCCTCCGACCTGGGGCTACTCGGAAGCCCCGCTCGTGGATGGCGAGCAGGCGGTGGTCACGCCCGGCGGAAAGAACGGCGCCATGGTGGCGCTGGACAGGAAGACCGGCCGCCTGTTGTGGCAGGCCAAGGACTTCACCGACGAGGCGCATTATTCCTCCATCATCGCAGCCGAGATCGGCGGCGTCCGGCAGTACGTTCAACTCACCGCCGCCAGCGTGGTAGGCATTGCCGCCGGCGACGGGCGGATGCTGTGGCAGGCGCCGCGCAGAGGCAACGTCGCGGTCATTCCGACGCCGATCGTCGCCGGGAATCTGGTTTACGTCACCTCCGGTTACAACGCCGGCAGCCACCTTTTCAAGGTCACTCCGGATGCGGGCAAGTTCGCTGTGGAACAGGTCTACGCCAACCGCGCCATGGCCAATCATCATGGCGGTGTGGTCAAGGTCGGCGAACATCTCTACGGCTACTCCGACAGCCGGGGCTTCGCCTGCCAGAACTTCCAGACGGGCGAGATCGTTTGGGCCGAGAAGGAGAAGATCAAGAAAGGGTGCGTCTCCTACGCGGACGGCGCGCTATACTTCCGCGAGGAGGACTCCGGCACGGTGGTCCTGGTGGATCCCTCCCCGGCCGGCTACCGGGAGAGGGGTCGTCTCGTTCAGCCGGACCGGGCCAAGGAGAAGGCCTGGCCCCATCCTACGATTGCCAACGGGAGACTCTACCTCCGCGATCAAGATCTGTTACTGTGCTGCGCAGTCAAGTGATGGGCGAAAAAATACTCTTCGGATTCAGAGCGATCTGTGCGGTTTTCTCTGGGTCCAGATACTAACCCTATTGACAGAAGCCACTTGCATCTATTTCTGGAACTACCCATGACTGTTTGGCTGTTTTTTCCGGTTCCTTCCAGCGTATGCCGCGGGAGGAAACCACGCCTCTTTTCCTCATAAGATCATACCATACAAATACTTATATGCACATCGCCAGCCACACATCCTCAATCTCGCCGGGGAGCGATGAGTCGCATACGCATCCATAAGTCTATACGGGAGCATATCTTACAGACACATGCACAGATACGCTTGAAACGGATCTCCGCCCCGGGGTAACATAGGGAAGGCCGAACGAGTTTGTCTCGTAAGGCGAGGTTGGGTCCTGTGCCTCTGGCGTATCTGGCCAGGGGGTATGACAACGTAGGGAAGAACGGATGGCTGCGCAAGTCTGCGAAAGACCGCGTTTATCAAATAGGGCGTGGGCCCGCTCCGGGAACGGGAACACCCTGCGACAGGGATTGCTGCAAAGTCGTATCTGCGACCTGGGGCTGCGGATCAAGGGCTCGCCCCTGGAGCCCTTCACCCGGCAACTCGAGCGGGAGCTGTCGGCCAAGGGTGTGTACTACGTACCCAAGTTCTATCTGACCGACGGCTGGGGTTGCCCGGACCAGGTTCCGGCCATCGGCATCCCCTTCTATCTGGCCAGCCCGCTGCTGGGACAGATTGAGAGAGAACAGACCGGGGACTTGGAAGACAGCCAAACGATCATGCAACTGCTCCGGCACGAGACCGGACACGCGATCAACTACGCTTTTCGGCTGTGGGAAGACCCGCGGTGGCGCGAGATCTTCGGCCCCTTCTCCAAGCCGTACCGGGAGGCCTTTCACCCGAATCCCTGGAGCCGCCGGTTCGTCCGGCACATCCGGTGCTGGTCCTACGGCTGCACGTACGCCCAGAAGCATCCGGATGACGATTTCGCCGAGACGTTCGCGGTCTGGCTTACGCCGCGCTCCGGCTGGCGCCGCAGGTATCGGGATTGGCCGGCCATCCAGAAGCTCCGGTATGTGGACCGGCTGATGCGGAACCTTGGTGCCTGCCGGCCCAAGTGCCGAGGCGGAAAGCTGTTCGAGCCGGTTTCCGAATTGACGATGCCGCTGGCAGAGTACTACCGCCGTCGGATCAAGGGCTACGGGCGGGCGGGCTAAAGCTGCATCGGCATGCTGACATCGTAGGGCGGCCCCTCCAACGCCGCGTCGATGATCATCTGCAGCAACTGTCGGTAGCTGATCCCCGCCTTCTCCGCGGAACGCGCCAAGGCCACTCCCTCTTCCAACGAGGCGTTACAGTTGACTTCCAGAACCCGGGGAACGCCGGTTTCATCCAGCCGAATATCGACACGGCCGTAGCCCCAGGCCCGCACCGCCTGAAAGGCACGCAGCGCGATATCGCTGACCTGATGCGCCAATTCCGGCTCCACGTCCGCCGGACAAATGACCCACGTGTTCTTGTACTCCACCGACGTTTCGATCCATTTGGCCGCGTACGACATGATCGGCGGGATCTCCGGCGGCAGGTCCCGGTAGCAGACCTCCGCCAACGGCAGCACGCGGGGCCGCTTGCCGCCGATGAGACCCACGTTGAATTCCCGGCCCGGCAGGAAGGACTGGACCAGCGCGGGCTGATGGTAGGTCGTCAGGATCTTATGCACTTGCATACGGAGGGCCTTCTTCGAGCGCACGATCGAATCGCGATCCAGGCCGATGCCCGCGTGCTCCTGGCCGGCCTGCACGATCAGCGGGAACTTCCATTCATATCGGTCCACGTCGCTGACCTTCTCCAGCAGCTCCGTGCAAGACGGAATCGGAATCCCCGACCCGTGGAGCAGCGCGGCCGACATGTGCTTGTACCGGCCCAGGCCCAGCGCCAGGGCCGGCGAGCCGGTCAACGGAAAGCCCATCATCCGCACCATGGCGGCAAACCGCATCTCGTACAGGGCACCGTGCACTACGTCATCATACTGATTGAATACGACATCGGGGTTCAGACGCCGCAACTTCCGCTGAAACCCAAAGAGATCGTGGGCCAGCGGCAGGACGGTGACGTGGTGGCCCAGGGACCGCAACACGCGGGCCATGTGGCGGATCATCTGCCGCAGGTCGGCCGTGCTGCCCCGGTCTTCCGGCGTGTCCGGCACGAAGCCCGTGGCGGCGTTGTACGCCAAGACCACATGCAAAAGTTTATGGCGTCGCGATTGGTGTGCCATAGTTTCGTCCTCATACTGCGTCACTCGGTGACCCGCGCCGGTCCTGTGGAGGTCGTCCGCAAGACCGCATCCCGGGTCCTCCCAACCTCTTTTGTCATCGCCATTATCGTCAACAAGGTCCCCCGCGTCAACCGCGTCCTGGGTGGCGTCTTTCCCCGGCGTCCCCGGCAGGCCGCACGACGGTGCAATTGCGGATTTACCTTTACCTTTTTACGTGGCTTTGGTCCCCGACCGGATTTCCGCGGCAGCCCTTTGTCGAGGGCTCGGCCGGCGCGTACAATCGGGCCATGGACGTCGGAGAGATGATCGTGCAGAGGTGCCGGATGAAGAAGCGGTCGATTCTGATCGCCGGCCTGCTGGCCGGCGCGTGGACGTGGGGTATCCTCGGGTCAGCCCGGGCCGCGGAAGGCGGGCGGACGTTCTTCGTCAGCAGCACGGCAGGCGCTGACAGTGCTGACGGCCGGACGCCGCAATCGCCCTGGCGCAGCCTGGAGAAGGTCAATGCCGCCGAGCTCCAGCCCGGCGACCGCGTGCTCTTCCAGCGCGGGGGACGGTGGCGCGGGACCTTGATCCCGCGCAGCGGCGGCGCGGGGGCGCCGATCACCTACGGAGCCTATGGCGAAGGAACCCGGCCCCTGTTGCGAGGCTCGGTCAGCCGCAACGACCCGTGCGACTGGCACCAGGAGGTCGGCGATATTTGGGCCACCGCGGCGCCTGCCGCCATCGACTTGGGTCTGCCGGGAAACCTGGCCGTCTCCTCGTGGTCCGTACACACCGAGGGCGGGGCGCAAGTCAGGACGACCGTCACACCGGGGGCCGGCGAGACGCCGGCATTCCTGCAACTCGAGTGTACCGCCGGCGGCGACAGAACCAATCACATCCAACTCATTGCTTCTCGTCTCGCACTCAAGGAAGGCGACGGCTACGTGCTGGGCTTCCGCGTCCGCTGCACGCGGCCGTTTGCGATTCCGCAACTCGCGCTCATGAAACCAACTTCACCCTGGACCCGCTACGGCGACGGCGGCTCCCACCCGATAGACGTCGGGACCGGCTGGAGCGAACACCAGGTGCGTTTCCGGGCCGCTCGAACCGCCGGCGATGGGCGGATCACGGTCTTCCTCGGCGGGGCACTGCCGTCCGGGTCGGTGTTCTCCTTTCAGCCAGTCTCCTGGACGTGGTTGCCGCGGGACGCCTCGGCCGAATTGGCGGTGGACGTGGGCAATCTCATCTTCGATGACGGCCGGGCCGTGGGGGTCAAGAAGTGGCAGCCCGAGGACCTCCGGCAAGACGGTGACTATTGGTACAGCGGGGACACGTGGCAGGTGAAGCTGTACTCCCAGGGCAATCCGGCCCAGCACTACCGAAGCATCGAACTGGCCCTGCGCCGGCACATCATCGACCAGGGCAACAAGAGCCACGTCGTCTATGAGAGCCTGGCCCTGCACGGCGGCGCCGCGCACGGCATCGGGGGCGGCAACGCCCACCATATCGTCGTGCGCGACTGCGACGTCGCCTGGATCGGCGGCGGGCATCAGCACACCACGCCGGCGGGCCGGCCTGTGCGGTTCGGCAACGGCATCGAATTCTGGGACAGCGCCCATGACAACCTCGTCGAGGGCTGCCGGATCTGGGAGGTCTACGACGCCGCCCTGACGAACCAGGGCAGCGCGAACAACACGCAGGCCGACATCACCTATCGTGACAATGTCATCTGGAACTGCGAGTACTCGTTCGAGTACTGGAACCGCGGCCCGGAATCAACCACGCGGAACATCCGCTTCGAGCGCAACACCTGCGTCAACGCGGGCGGCGGCTGGGGCCACGGGCAACGGCCCGACCGCAACGGCCGGCACCTGATGTTCTACGTCAACTCCGCCCGAACGACCGATTTCCATGTGGTTGGCAACATCTTCTGCAACGCGACCGACAGTGGCCTGCGCGTGGAGAACGACTGGACGGCCGGGCTGACCCAGGACTACAACTGCTGGTGGCAGCCCCGCGGCACACTGATGCTGTTTCTCAGGAAGGCCTTCCTGCCGGCGCAGTTCGCGGCCTTCCAGCAGCAGACGCACCTGGACGCCCACTCGGTCGTGGCCGACCCAGGCTTTCTCAACACCGCGGACCTGGACTTCCGCCTCGCCTCCCACAGCCCGGCCCACACCCTCACGAGCGACAGCGCCCCCACGGGATCGGGAAAACGGCTGGAAAGGTAGTTGGGCGCGACATGACGGGAGACTCATTCCAAGAAGCGATACAAATACCCCTGGACCGGACCTCCCCCCCCCAACGGGGAGGGCGGGTGCGCCGGGGGTGCCACAAGGGAGACAGCCGCCTGTTGTCCACGTGGGCCCCGGGCGGCTGTTCTGAGCGAATGGTCGTATCCTGGTTCTCAGGACCTGTTTTCTCTCTTCATCTTCTTCTCGATGCGTTTCTCTTTGAGCGTCTTCTGCGGCTTTTTCTTCACGTTCTTCTTTTGCTCATGACTCTGGGCCATACATCATCCTTTCTGCATACCCACATTCGATTTCTTGCCGGCCCCATTCTATCGTCCCGCGCCGCCGATGCCATCGCTATTTCTTCTTTTGCCGCGCGCCACGCGCCACGGTCGCGGCTATAATGGCACGCGGGTCCTGTGGCGGCAATCCGCAGTGGAACCGTATCTGCTATGCAGACGTAGCGGGTTATGTGGCCTCGCACCCGGACCAGAACTTCGCCATCCGCCAGGTATTCCAGCAGGGCCGGTTACTGCCGCGCGGTGTCCGAACACCGGCTGGAGCTACCCGACCACGGTCGTCAACCCCAAGACGACGTTCTCCAACAGCACGCTGACGAAGCCGCGACTCTACTTCAACGGGGCCGTCTGCCACATCAAGCCCGTTATATGGTGTATTGACCATATTCCAATCACCAGCTCGCTCGGGCCGACGATCACGCTCGCCTCGAACCCCTGGTACGACATCTCGACCGGGTTCGGCTACTACCTCACCAGCATCGTCGGCGAGATCAACGAAGAAGGCGAATGGGCCTACGACCCCGCGCGCCGCAGGCTGTATTTGGGTCCCCGGGGAGACGACCCGGAGGAGGTGGAATCCACCCATCGTGGGTACTGCGTGCGCACGTACGACCGGGTCGCGTACAACACCGGGCGCGGGCTGACGCTGCGGAATCCCTACCAGTACGGGGTCTTCCTCTGCCTGGCCAACCACATGACCATCGAGAACAACACCATCGAGTACGCCTTCACGTATGGCATCCAACTGCAGTCCACCGGCGGACCCTGCGACTACAATCAGATCCTGCGCAACACGATCCGGTACCGTGCCTGCCGGGCGATCAACGTGGGCGGGGAGGCAGCGCACTGCAACGTCGAGGGTCATAGCGTCCATGCCACCGTTGTGGAACACTTCGCGGGGGACCTCATGCACGGGCCCAGCGAAGGGATCTACATTGCCGGCCCGTAGGCCCGGGTCTACTGCAACCGGATCGACCGCACGGGCCACGTGGGCCTGTTTCGGCAGCGGTCAGCGGATCGAGGACCATTTCGTTGACATCACCGAAATGGCCCCTATCGGCAGTGGCGTTACGTCCACTCAAGACCATCCTGCTTTCGCGCCACGTCTGCTACCTCATCGTCCAGAATGCCGATCCTTTGAGGGTTGCCGAATCAAGAAGTTGGCAACCTTGGCGACCTTCGCCCTTTTTGACGCCAAAACGAGGGTACGGTCTATGGGGTCAACGTGATGGGGAGGCCGGCGCGTTCGAAGTCGTTGGCGGCCAGAAGGGGCTGGGGCCGGAGGCGGGCGAGGGGGCGGACGAAGCGGTCAGGGATGCGCTCCAGGCGCGTGTTGTAGTAGGTGGCGATGTCGTTGAAGTAGCCACGGGCCAGGGCGATCCGCTGCTCCGTGTCCGTCAAGTTGCGCTGGAGACCCAGGAACGAGTCCTGGGCGCGGAGTTGCGGATACTTCTCCTGCACTGCCACGAGCAGGCGGGCACAGGCGTGAAAATCGGGGCCGGCCACGCCCGGCGGCGTGGCCGTCATCTGGGCGCGCAGCGCGGCGATCTCGGTCTGCACGGCGCGTTCGTGGTCGCTCATTCCCTGGACGATCGTCACGAGATTCGGAATCAGATCGTTACGGCGTTTCAGTTGCACCTCCACCAGGGACCACGCCTGCCGCACGCGGTTGGCCAGATCCACCAGGCTGTTGAAGACGAGCCAGACCCAACCCAGGGACCAGGCGAGAGCGTAGAGCGCTGCGGCGATGAGATAGGGCGGGATGTCATCCAGCAAAGGCCGGTCCAGAATCGCCCGGCCGGCCACCACGCCCCCTACCGCCAAGACCAGACCCGCGATCGCCCCGACCCAATAGCCGATTCCCAGGCCGCGGCTGATCTGCTTCTCGGTCCGGCAGGAGATCAGGAACAAGGGGCACTTGGAGTCGTGGGCAATCTCCGCAGCGACGACGTCTTCGCGCTCCCGTGCCTGGCCCATGACGTACAGCGGCGCGTGAAGGACGAGGGCCGTCTCGATGAAGTCCCGGCGGTGATCCGAATGCGCCACCGCCTGCGCCGGTCCTTTCGCGTAGTACAACGGGTCGCTCCGGCCGCAGGTCTTATGGAAGATCGTCACCGGCTCGATCTTGGCCCCTTGCGGCCGGACCAGCACGACCCCCAGGTCGTCCTTCAGGTAGAACGGGGCCTGTTCGCCGCCGCTGGCGACGGTGGTCGTACCGCTCTCCCTGCGCGTGCGCATCCGGGTCTTGCCGTTGCTGTCCGTGTACGTCTCCGTGACCAAGCGGGACCAGTGTTCGTTGACGGACCACGAGTAGTAGACGCAGGGCTGCTCCCCCAGGTAACTCACGAAGGGCTGCTCGGCCTCGGCGGTGCCTTTGACCTCGACCAGCCCGATGAAGACGCCGGTCGTCTTCGATGTGGGCGTATCGTCGACCCAGCGCCGGTGGCGATTCGCCCGCAGCGCCGCCCACAGGCACAGCAGCGCCACCAGCCCGCCCACCCACGGAAGAAGCGGCGCGATCTCCTGCGGTTGAACGCCGAGAACGGGAAACCCGGCCGGTAGCGGTAAACAGGTTGCGCTCAATGTGTCCATTTTCCTTCCAACGTCGCGGTCACTGCCCCGGGAAGGCGAGCGGGACACACGCCCTGCCAAGAGAGCGAGTCCGCGCCCCGGCGCTCGTCCGGCCGGGCTGCCAACCTACCGACGGGGGGAGCGTCCGTCAATCATAGACGCCGCGGACCCCGTTTACTTCACGAAATGAGTCCTTGATTTCCCGCGCCGGGGCCGCGAAAATCCCCCCTGGCAACGTCGTTTCGAGAATCCGCCTTGGAGGTAGTACGAATGATCCGGTTGGGCACGGTCTTTTGCGTATGGGGCGCCGCAACGTGGGGGATGAGCGTGGCAGACGGGCAGCTACCCAGCGAGGTCCGCGTGACGGACCTGCGGTGCGAGTACCTGGCGAATCCCCTGGGGATCGACGTGGTGCAGCCGCGTCTGAGCTGGAAGCTGGAATCGGCCTGGCGCGGGCAGAAGCAAACCGCCTACCAGATCCTCGTGGCCAGCGAGGAGAGGCTGCTGCGGGATAACAAACCCGATCTCTGGGACTCGGGAAAGGTGGCGTCCGACCAGTCCATTCACGTCGTCTACGCCGGTAAACCGCTGGCGGCGCGGACCCGGTGTTACTGGAGCGTGCGGGTCTGGGACCGGGATGATAAACCCACGGCGGTCAGCGACCGGGCGGTCTGGGAAATGGGACTGCTGGCGCCGAAGGATTGGCAAGCCAAATGGATCAGCGCCCCGGGCGGCGCGGATAAGGCACCGCAACCGGCCCCCCTGTTTCGCAAGGCGTTCAGCGTTGCCAAGCGGGTCCAGAGCGCCCGGGTGTACGTCTGCGGACTCGGCTATTACGAACTGCGGCTCAACGGCGACAAGGTCGGCGATCACGTCCTCGATCCGGCGTTCACCCGCTACGACCGGCGGGCGCTGTACGCGACGTACGACGTGACACGGCAGTTGCGGAAAGGACCGAACGCCCTGGGCGTGATTCTCGGCAACGGGTGGTACAACATGCACACGCGGTGCGTCTGGGATTTCGACAAGGCCCCCTGGCGGGACCGGCCGGCCCTGTTGTGCCAACTCGAGATCACGTTCGACGACGATTCCAAGATGCTCGTCGCCAGCAACGCCACGTGGCGGGTCACGACCGGGCCAATCGTCTTCGACAGCATTCGCAATGGCGAGACGTATGACGCGCGTCTGGAGAAGGCGGGCTGGGACGCGGCCGATGCCAATGATGCCGGTTGGCCCGCCGCACAGGTGGTGTCGGGCCCCCAGGGTCGGCTCACCGCCCAGATGATGCCGCCCGTCAAGGTGACCAGGATGCTGCGGCCGGCCAAGCTCAGCGAGCCCAGGCCCGGCGTCTACATCTTCGACTTCGGCCAGAACATGGCTGGTTGGGTCCGGCTGCGGGTCTTCGGACCGGCGGGAACCGAGGTCGCCATGCGCTACGGCGAGCGGCTCAACCCGGACGGTACCCTCGATCAGAAAGAAATCGGCCAGCACATCAAGACCGGCAAGCCCCAGACTGACACGTACATCCTCAAGGGCCGGGGGACGGAGCTGTGGGAGCCGCGTTTCGCCTATCACGGTTTCCAATACGTCGAAGTGACCGGCCTGCCGGGCAAACCCAATGCTAGCGCCCTGGAGGCGAGGGTCGTGCATACCGCGTTTGACCCGGCCGGCACGTTCGAGTGCTCCAACGATCTGTTCAACCGTATCCAGCGCAACACTCTCTGGTCCTACGTCAGCAACTTTGTCGGCTATCCGACCGATTGTCCGCACCGGGAGAAGAATGGCTGGACCGGCGACGCGCACCTGGCCGCGGAGACCGGGCTGTACAACTTCGAGGCGGCGGCGGCCTACGCCAAGTGGCTCAACGACTTCCGGGACGAGCAGCGACCCACCGGCGAGCTGCCGGGCATCGTGCCGACCAGCGGCTGGGGCTACCAGTGGGGCAACGGTCCCGCCTGGGATAGCGCTTACGTGCTGATCCCCTGGTACCTCTACCAGTACCGCGGCGACACGCGCATCCTCGCGGACCATTACGACCGGCTCAAGCTCTACGTCGATTATCTCACGAGCAAGGCCCAGAACCACATTGTCACCATCGGCCTGGGTGACTGGGCGCCCGCCAAGACGACCACGCCGGAGAAGGTCACCTCGACCGGCTACTACTACCGGGACGCGTTGATCGTCTCGCAGGCCGCCGCCCTGCTCGGCAAGACGGAGGACGCCAGGAAATACGGCGACCTGGCTGCCGCGATCCGCAACGCATTTCACCAGGAGTTCTACGACCCCCAGACCGGCCTCTACGCCGGCGGCACGCAGACGGCGATGAGCTGCGCCTTGTACCACGGCCTCGTCCCGCCCGAGGAGCGCGCCCGGGTCGTGGGCAAGCTCGTCGAGTCGATCCAGGCGAAGGACGGCCATCTCGACGCCGGCATCCTGGGCACCAAGTACCTCATTGACGCCCTGACCGCCGCCGGCCGGGCCGAAGTGGTCTACGGCATGGCCACCAAGACCGACTATCCGAGTTGGGGCCTGTGGCTCGAGCAGGGCGCGACCACCCTGTGGGAGCAGTGGGACGGCAACGCCTCCCGCAATCACATCATGTTCGGCCACATCAGCGCCTGGTTCTATCAGGTGTTGGCGGGGATCAATCCCGATCCGGAGGCGGTGGGCTTCCAGCACATCATCATCAAGCCGCAATTGCTGGGCGACGTGACCTGGGCCCGCGCTGAGCACGCGTCCATGTACGGCAAGATCGCCAGCGCCTGGGAAATCCGGGAGGGCAAGCTCCATCTGCAGATCGCGGTGCCGGTGAACACCACGGCGACCGTGTACGTCCCCTGCGCCGGACAAGAAACGCGCGCCGAAGGCCCCGGCGCGACGCACCGGGCCGATGATGCGCGTTTTGTCCGCGTCGAAGGCAACTACGTCGTCTTCGAAGTCCAGTCGGGGACCTACGAATTCGTCGCACAACTGTGATGAGCCAGTGTGACATCAAGATGCGGCAGCGGCAAGCGTGAGCTCGTTTGTGTTGTGCTCATAAGAGCATAAGATAACGCCTCACGGCGTCACTACAAGCAGGCCTTGCCGCTACCACCCGGACGCGCTGAGGAACATGACATGAAAACGAGGAAGACACTATTCGTGGCGGTTCTGGGCCTACGGCTCCTCAGTGCGCTCTCACTCGCCGCCGTCCCGAATGAGAATTCGGCGCTGGGCATCAACATCGCCGGCGTGACCTACTGGTCCTCCGAGATCGTGTTCGTGGACCTGTTCCGGCATGCGCAGACCTTCAAGAGCCAGGCCCCGGGCCAAAGTTACGCCCAGGGCGGGCCACTCGACCTGACCCCGGAGGGGTGGGTCCGCTCGCTGCGCCCCGACGGCCAGTTCGCCGATTCGATCGTGCTGAGCCGGCCCAAACTCGGCTATCCCGCCGGTATCTACACGTGCGTGTACGAGGGCCGGGGCAAGATCCAGTTCGCGTACCGCACGAAGGTCGTCGAGGAAACTCCCGGCCGCATCCGGGTCCAGGTCAACGCCGACCAGGACCTCCTGACCCTGCGGATTACCGAAACCGATCCCGCCGACCCGGTCCGGAACATCCGCGTGATCCTGCCGGGCTTTGAGGACACCTACCGGGACCAGCCCTTCCACCCGGACTTCCTGCGGCGGTGGGAGAAGTTCAAGGTGCTGCGCTTCATGGACCTGCAGCGGACCAACAACTCCGGGCAGACCGAATGGTCCGACCGCCCCACTCCCAGCCTCCAAACCCAGGGCAGCGAAGCAGGTGTGGCTCTCGAATACCTGATCCAACTGGCCAACACGCTCAACGCTGACCCGTGGTTCTGTCTGCCGCATGGGGCAACGGACGATTACGTCCGCCGCTTCGCGGAGATGGTCAAGGCCCAGTTGAGGCCCGGTCTGAAGGTGTACATCGAGTACTCGAACGAATGCTGGAACGGCATGTTCGGCCAGGCTCGCTACTGCCGCGACCGGGGCAAGGCCCTGGGTCTAAGCAACAACGATTACGAGGCCCAACTGCGGTATTACTCGAAGCGCTCTGTCGAGATCTTCGGGACCTGGGAACGGGTCTTCGGCGGCACGGACCGCCTGGTCCGCGTCCTGGCGGCGCAAAGCGCCAATCCCTGGACGAGCCGGCAAGTGGTGACGTTCGAGGACGCCCATAAGCACGCCGATGTGCTGGGCATCGCCCCCTACTTCGGCAATGCCCTGGGCGATCCCAAGCGACAGAACGAGGTCGCCCAGATGACGGTCGATCAGGTCCTCGACCGATGCGCCGAGTACATCGACCAGGGGAACAAAACGATCGCCGAGCAGGCCCGAATCGCCGCCGAACACGGCCTGCGCTTGGTCGCCTACGAGGCAGGCCAGCATCTGGTCGGTCACGGCGGGGCCGAGAACAACAAGACCCTGGAGGACCTCTTCCACGCCGCCAACCGCCACGCGCGCATGCGCGACCTCTACCTCGCCTACCTGTCTGGCTGGAAGACCAACGGCGGCACCCTGGCCGCGATCTTCTCCTCGATGGGCACCTGGTCCAAATGGGGCTCCTGGGGCCTGATGGAATACCACGGCCAGCCGGCGCAGGAGGCCCCCAAGTACCAGGCCGTCCTCGAGTTCCTGGAGAGCAATCCGAGGTGGTGGTAGTGGCACGAAGGCCCAAACCCCAAGCGGTTGACGATTACCCCACGGGCGTGGATAAGGACAAGCGCAACGCTCTGCAGAAGCTCCGCAAAGTCATCCCGGCGGCCGCGCCCCACGCCGAGGAGCGTATCAGCTATCAGCTCCCCGCCTTTCGCCTGAACGGAAAAATGCTGGTGGCCTTCGGCGCGACCGCGAGACACCGCGCTTTCTACCCGATGAGTTCCATGACGGTCCAGGCTCATCAGGACGAGTTGAAGGACTACGACACCAGCCAGGGCACGATCCGCTTCCAACCGGACCATCCCCTGCCGACGGCCCTGGTGCGGAAGCTCGTCCGGGCACGGATCGCGGAGAATGCCGGTTGATGGACAGGGTCGGGCGACATAGAACAAGGTCTGAAGTCCTGATTGCGAGACGGTTATCCAGTTCCTTCAAACGGACCGAGGTCGTGACAGATGGACGAAGAGCGAATGGACGAGCTGGCGCGGGACCCGCGCTTCATTTCCGGCATCTACAATTACTGCGACCGCTGGTGCGAGCGGTGCGCGTTCACGGCGCGGTGCCTGAACTATGCGATGGGCCAGGAGGTGGAGGCCGAGATCTCCCGGGCGCGGGACAGCGAGAGCGAGGCGTTCCGGGACAACCTGCACGAGACCTTCGAGAACGCGAGGGACGAGGTGGAGGACCAGGCCGAGGAGACGGATTTCGACCTCGAGGAGGAGGAACTCCAGGAGAGCGTCCGCGCGCAGGCGGAAATCGACGAGGCGGCCGAAGCGCAGCCCTGCAGCCGGACCGCTATGCGATACATCGAGGTCGTGGACCAGTGGCTCCAGGCGAACGCGGGACTCTTCGACGAGGAGGGCAACGTGCGGGAGCCGCCCGCTGGGGCCGGCACGCCCGGCACGGGACCGGCCGGCGGGACAACGAGCCTCCGGGACTGTCTCGAAGTGATTGGCCGGTACCAGCGTCAGATCTACATCAAGCTCTGCCGGGCCGCCACCGGTATGATTCGCGGCGTGCTCGAAGGCAACGAGTACGACCGGCAGGACGCCAACGGCTCGGCGAAGGTCGCCCTCCTCGGCATCGAACGTTCCCTCGCCGCCTGGGCAATCGTGCAGCGACGGTTCCCCGACCATGAGGACATCGTCTTCGCATTGGGCACGCTGAAACGCCTGCTGCGCCAGGTCGAAGCCGCCTTCCCCGGCGCCCGCAGCTCCCGCCGTCCCGGGTTCGATCCGGACGAGACCTGACCGGCGCCGGCCGCGACGGCGCCGGTACCCGGCGGCGCATTTCCCCGGTATTCGGGGGCTGCCGGTCGTCGCGGGAAACGCCTTGCGTCGGACCCCGTGGGGAGGTATACTGGTTTCCGTGCAAGCGGCAGCGTAAGAGGACTGCCGCCCGGCCGGGGCGCCTTCATTCCGTGCGATGCCTGGGCCGCGCCGGAGCCTGTTTCACGAGTTTCGCCGAAGGGAGGTTCTATGGAGCCTGCAAGACTGATCCCTGTAATGGCACTGGTTCTGTCTACGGGCGTGGCGTGGGCGACACACGTGTCCTGGATTCCCGGCGAGACGACGCCGGCCGCCTGGACCGTCAGCGCCAAGACCGCAGACGTCATGACGTTCAGCGGCCGGACCAACGTGTACGCCAACCGTTGCCTGGCCGAAGCGGCGTTGGGAGGCACGCCCACGATCTACACGGACCCCGCCACCAAGGTCGTGGAGTTGTGGTTCCTCCCCCCGGCACCGATTTACTGTGAGTGGACGTGGGAGCCGGTGTGCGGACTACAGGGTGAGTTCGGACCGTTGGCCGCCGGGCAGTGGACGTTCCTGTGCCGGACCGCCGGAGTACAGTTCGAGGTCCCGTTCACCGTCGGGGGCGGTCGGGTCGTGTACGTGGATGCCGATGCGTTCGGGACTCCGGATGGGACAAGTTGGTCTACCGCCTTTCGCACCCTGCAAGACGGACTGGCGGCGGCTTCCGCAGGGGATGAGGTCCGGGTGGCGCAGGGTCGGTACCAGCCGGACCAGGGCGCCGGCAGAACGCCGGGTGACCGGGAAGCCTCTTTCGCGCTCGTCAGCGGCGTGATCGTCAAGGGAGGACATGCCGGCTACGGCCAGCCGCAGCCGGACAGCCGGGACTTCGAGCGGTACGCCAGCGTCCTGTCGGGAGACCTCAAAGGCAACGATCTGGGTGCCAGCGTCGGCCGCGCAGATAACAGTTTCCACGTGGTCACCGCCTCCGGCATCGCGCCCAGCGCGACCCTGGACGGGTTCACGATCGTCGCCGGCCAAGCGGACGGCCACCACTTTCAGCGCTACGGGGGCGGCGTGTTCCTCCAGACCGGCAGCCCCGTGATCGTGAATTGCCAGATCCGGGACAACACCGCCGCAATCGGTGGCGGTCTGGCCTGTCTCGGGGCCGCACCCGCGATCGCCAACTGCCGGATCTCCGGTAACCGGGCCTTGGTCTTTGGCGGCGGTCTCCACAATGAGGAGAGCGTCACGGAGTTGACCAACTGTCTGCTGACCGGCAATTCCTCGGACACGGCCAATCTCACCGGCGGGTCCGCCCTCTGCAACCTCGGCGGCACGCTCGCGGCGACCAACTGCACGATCGCCGACAACGGCGCCGCGGTCGGCCGGGCCATCATCAGCTTCGTCTGGGACCCGTCTTACCCGGGCACCATCACGATCCACAACAGTATCCTGCATAACGGCGGCAACGAGATCTGGAGCAACAGCCCCTGGATGGTAACCGTGTCCTCCAGCAACGTGCAGGGCGGCCACGCCGGCCCCGGCAACCTGAATGCGGACCCGAGGTTCATCTCACGAGGGACAGTCAGCATTGAGGGCCAGTGGGTGGAGGGCGATTACCGGCTGGACGCCTCCTCGCCGTGTTTGAACAAGGGGAATGCAAGCCTGCTGCCGATGGACCTGCTGGATCTGGACGGCGACAGCGACACCAACGAGCTCCTGCCCGTGGACTTGGACGGTGCGGACAGGATCCGCGGCACAGCCGTGGACCAGGGCGCCTATGAGCGTCAGGACACCCTCGGCCCACCCGCCATCTTGTGGTAGACGGCGGCCGTCCTTTCCCTGTCATCCGTCCTCCGTCAGCTGTTTTTGAGCAGGTCGATCAGCTCGTCGGCGGTCAGGGTGTGGGCGGTGTCGGTGCCTTCGAGCAACGAATCGGCCAGGTCGCGTTTGGCGTGGTGGAGTTGCACAATCTTCTCCTCGATCGTATCGGCGGCGACGAGGCGGTAGATCGTGACCGGGCGGGTCTGGCCGATGCGGTGCGCGCGGTCGCTGGCCTGATCCTCCACCGCGGGGTTCCACCAGGGATCCATGTGGATCACGTAGTCGGCGGCGGTGAGGTTCAAACCGAGGCCGCCGGCCTTGAGCGAGATCAGGAACAGGTCGCCGTCACCGTTCTGGAAGGCGTCGATCCGTTTCTGGCGAGTCTTGGGCGGGGTCGAGCCGTCCAGGTACTGGTAGCGGATGCCCTGCTTGTCGAGGTGCTCGCGGAGCAGGGTCAGGTGGTCCACGAACTGGGAGAAGACCAGGGCCTTGTGCTGGTTTTCACGCAGCTCATCCACCAGCTCGGCGAAGGCTTCGAGCTTGGAGCCTGTCAGGCCACAGTCGGGCATGACCAGCCGCGGATTGCAGCAGCAGCGCCGCAGCTTCATCAACTCCGCCAGGACCTGGATATGGGCCTGGCCGGGGGCCATGTCCCGCACGCCCTCGAGCCGCTCCAGGGCCCGCTGCCGCAGGGATTCGTGCAGGGCCCGCTCCTCGGGACTCAGTTCGACCAGGCGCATCGTCTCGGTCCGCGGCGGCAGGTCTTCCAGCACCTGCGACTTGGTCCGGCGCAGGATGAAGGGCTGAACCAGGCTCTTGAGAATGTGGCTGGCGTGCTGGTCCCGCTCAACCTCGATGGGGCGCACGAACCGCTCGTGGAAACGCTCCTCGGAACCAAGCAGGCCCGGATTGATGAAGCGGAACAGGTTCCAAAGCTCGGCGAGCCGGTTCTCGATGGGGGTGCCGGTACAGATCATGCGGAAACCGCCCTGCAGACTCATGGCCGCGGAGGACCGCTTCGTCGCGGCGTTCTTGATGGCCTGAGCCTCGTCCAGGACGATCGTCGCGAACGGCACATCCTTCAGGGCGTCCACCTCCTGCTGGAGCAGCGTGTAGGAGCAGATCGCCAAGTCGAACGGTCCCAGGGCCTTGAGGACGTCGTCCCGCCGGCCCAGGTCGTTGATCCCGAAACGGACCGGCCGCAGGGTGGGCGCGAAACGCTGGGCCTCGGAGACCCAGTTGGCGCAGACGCTGGTCGGGGCGGCCACGAGGGTCGGTCCCTGGGACGCCCGATGCAGGATCAGGGCCAGGGCCTCGATCGTCTTGCCCAAGCCCATGTCGTCGGCCAGGCAGGCCCCCACGCCCCATTCGGCCAGCCGGGTCAGCCAAGTGAAGCCATCCACCTGGTACGGGCGCAACGTCGCCTGCAGGGTGGAGGGGATCGCGGGCTCGTACTTCTCGATGGCACGCAGCCGCTCGAGGTGAGCATCGAAGGTCGCATCAGTCTGGAATTCACCCAGCTCATCCTTCCACTGTTCCAGGCCGATGGCCGCCAACGGATGCATGCGCAGCGTGTCGCTCTTGCCGGAGAAGTGGGCACTGGTCGCGAGCCACTGCAATTGCTTGCGCAACTGCCGGCTCAGGGCCACGTACTGGTCCTTGCCCAGGGCGATGAACTGGCTGTCGGTGTTCTCGATCTGGTCGAGCAGGGTCCGCATCTTGACGAGGAGGACCTGGTCCACCTGCACTTCCCCCTCGACCTCGAACCAATCCTCGGCCGAGCGGATCGACAGGCGGAACTGCTGGGCCGAGAGGGAGCGGACGGTGATCGGGTCGCCCTTGGGCCACTCGACCGTCAGAACCTCCGGCGGGACCGCCTGCAACTGCTCCAGCAGTTCCAGGGCCTCCTGGGGATCGTCGAACACCCAGGTGTAATCCTGGTTCTGGGCGTCCTCCAGCATCGTGACGGTCTCGATGGCTTTGTCTGCCTGCTCCGCCTCTTCCTTGAGCCGGCGCTGGGTCCCCAGGGTCTTGCCGGCCACGGATTCGATCAGATGCGCATTGCCGAGGCCGGGCGTGAAGGCGCGCTGCGATTGCTCGCCCAGCGGGACGACGACCATCTCGGCCTGCAGGCCCTGCTCCAGACGCTGCAGGCGGAGACGGGGCCGGCAGTCCGGCTCGACCGTCTCGACGTCCGTCCCGGCCAGGGCCACGTTCGACTGAATCGCGACGTGCCGGGACAATCCCTGCAGGCGGGCCAGGGCATCGTTCGAGCGGCTCTCCGGCACGGCGAGCCCCTCGGAACCGAGAATCTCAGCCATCTTCATGTGCAAGGGCTCAAAGACGATGACCCGCAGGCGCGTCGGCGTTTCTTTGATGATGCGCGTCGCGCGCAAACGGCCTTCGAAATCGGGCGGGGGAAAGGGATCCATGCCGATACAGAGCTGTCCCTTGCGCGGCGCGATGTGCACCTCCGGCGTACCCCGCACGATCTCCACCGGCACGTGGCAACGGTCCTCCCAGAAGACGTTGGGGTGCCCGACCAGGGCCTCCAGGGCCCGGCCGGGGTCCAGGCGGTAGGCGTAGTCGTAATAATAGCGCCCGTTCTTCTGGGCGCCGGCCAGCGCCGCCTGGTCCTGGTCGGTCAGATAGTCCAACCCTTCAGCCTGGTGGTTGATGAGGCGGTGGAGGGGCACCTCGCGGCCTTTGGTCCAGCCGCCGGATTTCGTGCGCTTCTGCTCGACCGGAACGACCACCAACTCCTCCGGCTGGACCTCATACAGCTTCCAGCCCAAACGCAAAGGTGCCACCGTCGCGGGCGCATCCGGCGCACTCTCCGCTTCCTGCAAGAGCTGCTCCAGGGCCCCGACCCGGGTTTCCCAGACTTCACGAACACCCCAGAGTCCGGACAAGTCCCGGGCCGGCGTCTTCGTGAAGAAGGCCTCGACCGGGCCGGTCTCCACCGGCGGACGCAGGTCGAGCCGGTGCATCAGGCGTGCGAGTTGCATGACCGGCCACTGTGCCCCGTGCTCCCGGCAGACGGAAAACAGTTCCTCCACCACCAGGACCAACTCCTCCGTGTTCTTCCTCTGCGTCCGGGGTAGGGACGCGTAGAGCCGGTACATCAACGCCACCAAGCAGATGGCGACATAAGCCAGCGGGACGTTTTCGACGTACTGGAGCCGGACGGCATCGCGCTTCTCTATCAGACGGCCTTCATGGAAGTCCAGCAGGGCGCCGAGGGCGCGATATGCCTCCGCGTAGGCTTCCAGCCGCCGCTGCTTCTCGAACCAGTCGATCCACGTTCGTGCCTGCTGGCGGTCTTTCGCCTGCTCGGACTGGACCAGCAGCAGCGTATGGAGGACCCCCGGAAAGGTCCCCAGGTGGCCCATCTGAGCGGTCTTGCTCTTGCCGCCGTTGCGCAGGGACAGATCGAAGGCCTGGCGGGCTTCCGCCACCCGTCCACCGAGCAGCTCCAGCATGCCCCGGACGAGCGACGCGTCCAGATCCGCGAACGTGTCCAGCAGGGCCCGCGCCCCGGCAAAGTCCCCGGCCAGAATGTCCCGTTCCGCCAGATGGTTGACGCTCAAAGCCAGGAGGGACGGGTCCAGGCAATGACGGTCGGCCAGGATCTTCGCACGCAAATAGGGGAAGACGGGATGGTCCAGCGTCAGGAAGATGGTGTGCCCGCGGACCGCGGCCTGCATCACGGTGCCCCAATACTGGGCGGGCAAACGCTCGATCAAGGCCGGCTGAAAGGGGTCGATGCAGATGGAAAGCAGCACGTTGGTCAGCGACTGCGTTTCGCGATCCTGGCTGCACACCCCGGCCAGGCGCTTGAGCTCGTACTGATCATTCTTCTCCAGAGCCACGAACGCTTCGCGGCACGCGTGGGCAAAGGAGACGAACCGCCGCCCGCCCCACTTGTACTCCCAGGTGCTCGTGGTCATTTGGGCAGGCACCGCCTGGCGCAGGGCCTCGGCAAAGCGCAGGAGCCAACCGTTACGGCGGGCCATATCGAAGCAGGCGATTCGCGCCTCCGGCGTGCACAGGTCCGCCCCTTCCCACAGACTGGCATGGGCCTTCCGGGCGAGGCGATTCAGGCAGTCCCCCGCCTTCTGGACGGTGATCGGGGACCCATCGGCTCCCGTCATGCCCACCTGCTTGAGGGCCCGGGTCAGGTCGGTCTTGCTCAGCGGCCCGAATGACAGGGCACACATCAGCAGAACCGCCTCATCCAGGTCCGACGGCAGGCCAGTGCCGGACAACGGCGACTTGTCTTTCAATTTCGGCAACGGGGGTGTTCCCTCGTGAAATCGATCCGCGGCCATCGTGTCCATACCCCTACACTGACTCCCGGGCGAAAGGCCTCCCAAGGACCATCCTCCAACCCACCTCCCTGCTCAAAGCGGATCTTCCCGATCCAGCGTACGGCCGAGGAGCCAATGTACCGCATGGGACATCGTACCGCAAGATCATCGGTTCTCAACTTCCTCTCTGTATACGCCGCGCGGCTGAACTCGTTCGGAGAGCCCCGAATCCCTCATCAAGAACCGCGCAGGCGGCCGAAGAAGGAAGGGCAATTCACGGATGATCCGCCGGGGCACTCTGGAGAAAACAGCAGAGATCGGGTAGCAAAGTTGTACAAGTGTCACCCAGTATGGTAGGATACGAGGCTATTGTGCAGCAAGTGTCGACAGGTTTACGGATACCGAGCATGAAGAAGAGCAGCAACAACGAGCCCTATCGCATCGAGCCGGCGCAGCGGATCACCCGCCTGCCGCCGTATTTGTTTGCGCGGATCAATGCCCTGAAACACACCATGCGACAGAAAGGGGCCGACATCATCGACCTGGGGATGGGCAACCCCAGCGACAGCGCCCCGCAGGCGGTGATCGACAAGCTCTGCGAGGCCGCCCGCGACCCCCGCAACCACCGCTACAGCGCCTCCAAGGGGATCCGGAACCTCCGGGCCGAGATGGCCAAGAAGTACGCCCGCAAATGGGGCGTCGAGCTCGATCCGGACAGCGAGATCCTGGCCTGCATCGGCTCGAAGGAGGGCTTCAGCCACCTGTGCCTGGCCATGCTGGGCTCGGGCGATACGGCGATCGTCCCCGATCCGGCCTACCCCATCCACTGCTACGGCGTCGTCCTGGCGGGCGCCAACGTAATCACCGTGCCGCTGGGCAATGGGCAGGAGTTCCTCAACACCATCGCGATGGTGTGCGAGCACCTGTTCCCGAAGCCCAAGCTGCTGATCCTGAACTACCCGCACAATCCGACCGCGATGACGGTCGATCCGGGCTTCTTCGAGCCGGTGGTCGATCTGGCCAAGCACTTCAAGTTCCAGGTCATCCACGACTTCGCCTACGGCGAGACGCTCTTCGACGGCTATAAAGCGCCCAGCTTCCTGGCCACCAAGGGCGCCAAAGACGTCGGCGTCGAGATGACGACGATGAGCAAGCCCTATAACATGGCGGGTTTCCGCATTGGTTTCATGGCCGGCAACAAGCAGATGATCGACTACCTGGCCACGATCAAGGGCTATTACGATTACGGCATGTTCCAGGCGATCCAGGTCGCCGGCATCATCGCGATGCGCCACTGCGAAGGCGACGTCGCCGCCCAGAACCTCAAGTACCAGGCCCGCCGGGATGTGCTGTGCGACGGTCTGGAGCGAATCGGCTGGCAGGTGGAGAAACCCCGCGCCAGTATGTTCGTCTGGGCCAAGGTCGCCGAGGAGCATCTCAACGGCAAAGGCACGATCGACTACGCCATGGACCTGATCGAGCACGCGGAAGTGGCCATCGCCCCCGGCCGGGCCTTCGGCGAGAACGGCGAAGGCTACATGCGGATCGCCCTGGTCGAAAACGAGCAGCGTCTGCGCCAGGCCATCCGCAACATCAGCCGCTACGCCCAGCAGCGCCCCATCCGCAAGGCCAAGGCCGCCAAGTAGGCTGGCGAGCGTACTGCGCGGCTGTCGTTGGACGGTGGCGAGGCTCGTCTCGTCAGACGGCGGTGTAGAGTATCACCGACGCTGCCGAACGGCTGATACAGAGCCCATATGCGCCGTGCAACCGCCAGCGCCGTGCGTGCTTATGCCGTTACTCACGTTGTCGACGAACAAGCTCTCCAGAAATGACCACGTTTCCTGGGGTCGTACCGTTTGCTCAGTACACTGAGTAATTCTACTCAGCCCCGTGAAGGCGATTGTAAGTCTTTGTAGTAAAAAGTTTTACAGCTACCGGAATCCAGAGAGTAAGGCCTGGTTCAGAATCAGGTAACGCGCTTGGGTGGCATCGTCAAGCGCAGCTTGGCGATGGGGGCTTCCTATGCGTAGGACCATCGCCAAGGCCTTCGGCCTTGACGATGCCACCCTGCTTGCGGGTCGCAGCGTTACCCTAATGCGAGCCAGATTGAACCGTGCCGAGAGTTACTACTTCCCGATCAACAGGACTTCCACGGCATCGCCGGTCTTCTCCACTCGTCTCGCATTGTCGAACGGCTTGAATGCCGGGTCGTGGGTGCGCAGCGAGCCTTTGGGCAGATAATCCCACCGGATGGTGGCCGGATAGGTGATCGTGAGGGGCCGAATCTCTTGTCGTCTGGCGAGGGCCTCTTTGGTCTTCTGGGTGATGAGGCGGCGCGCTTCTTCCACCGGGACCAGATCGGCGCTCTGCGGTCCCGTGCCCTTCTTGGTCTGGCAGGTGACGACTCCGGGAAGCCAGGCGCGGGCTTCCGCACACGCCTTGTCATCGCCCGAGACCATGACCACCGGAACTTTGTGTTCCGCGGCAATCGCCGCATCGACGCCGATCTCGCCCACGGACCGGCCGTTCAGCCACATCCCCTGGATCGACGCGGAAGAATAGGAATGGGCCAGGGTACCCTCCGGCGTCAGGGCCTTGGCGTGATATCCCAGCAGGATGATCGCCGCCGAGCCCTCGAGGCCTCCAAAGCGGTGGCCCGGCGTGGCGCCTTGGATCAGCTTCGCACGCCGGTCAATCGCGTTGGGATCCACGTTGCGGCCACCCCCATGATGGTCCCGTACCACGACTTCCGTCGCCCCGGCGGCCAAGCACCCCTCGATGCAGGCGTTCATGTCCCCGGCCATGAGTTGCTTGCCCTCCGCACCGGCCACCTGCTTACTGCACGTAACCCCGCTGCACCCTTCCATGTCGGTCGAGATGTAGACCTTGAACCCCTGGGCCGCGACGGCATGTCCGAGAAACAGAGTCAACGAAAGACTGACCAGCCAAGAGATGTTCTCGCGAGAATTCATCCACACCCATCCTTTCACTTCGCATGACAACGAGATCACGGCAGCACTCTTCGGGTGGCATGCTACGTTGCCGGATACCGAACCGACGCTGCCTCCTCGCCGTTAACCCACAATTCGTGCTCGCTCAAGTCTACCGCGTCGTTCCACGAAACGCCATAACCCCCAGCATCTACTTTCACCAATTTGAAGAAGGCTTCGTTCTTGAGCGGTTGGAACATCTCCAGATGCAGCAATTGACTGCAGTCGCAAACCTTGTCTACGCCGTTCACGAACCTGACCAACAAGCGTTTGCCCTCCAACGAGGGAATTCCGGGGTCAGGTCTTCATTTGTCATTCCACGGGAATCGCGGGAGCCAGCGTTGCGAGAATTCCCGGTGTCACGTACCGTGTCCGGATTCGTGGTGACTACCCTCGGGGAATTCCACGGGAATCCGGGGACATCCGCAAGCAGGCCATTGTCGGAACAGTCGCAGGGTTCTTTCGCGGGACGGCCACTCTGAAAAGCCGTAGTCGGTAGCCTTCGGATTTACGATTCATGATTTACGATTGCTGATGTGAATCGAACGCCTCCGGCAGAGACTTCCTCCGCGGGCCCCTTGTGGCCGAGCGTCGCAGCCTGACCTGTCGGGGGTTTTGCCTTGTGGGCGAGCCGCCGCGCGGCCCGGCCGGATGCGCGGGTTTCTCCCTTGGCAGCGGTTTGGTTTTGCCTTATATTAAGGAGGAGCTTCTGGGAGACGTGAAATGAAAAGGCAATCTGCGGACACCGATGCCAAGATGGAAGCGGCGTGGATCGCCTTGGTGCGCCGCGCCACCCCTGGTCAGAAGTTTGCGCAAGTCAGGTCCTTGTCGGCCACGACTCTGAGTCTATCCCGGCGGGCGATTGCCCGGCGGCACGGGGATTGCACGGACGCCCAACTCCGCGGCTTGTTTGTCTACTACCAATATGGGTCGGAGCTGGCCGACCGGTTCCAACGGTACGAGAGCCAGAGAAGCCATGCACAGCCCTGACATCGTTTTGGCGCTCAAGCCGGTCATCCAGGCGTTTGACCGGCTGTCGATTCCGTACTACATCGGCGGCTCGATCGCCAGTTCGGTCTATGGCTTGGCGCGGGCCACCGTGGATGTGGACCTCGTGGCCGACCTCGCCCCTGCCCACGTCGCTTCGCTGGCCGGACTCCTGCGCGAGGAATACTATCTCGATGAGCAGATGATCCAGGAGGCCATCTCCAACGCCTCTTCCTTCAATCTGATCCACCTGGAGACGATGATGAAGGTCGATGTGTTCGTCCCGAAACAGGACCCGTATCACCAGGCCGCGAACGCCCGCAAGCGCCAGGATCGATTGGTGGAAGAGGATCCGGATTCCGTCTTCTACTTCTCTTCCCCGGAGGACATCATTCTGAGCAAGCTGCGGTGGTATGAGATGGGGGGCCGGGTCTCCGAGAGACAATGGCTCGATATCCTGGGCGTGGTCAAGGTGCAGGGCGATTCGTTGGACCGGAGCTATCTGATCAGGTGGTCCAAAGTCACGGGCGTCTCGGACTTGCTGGAGCGGGCCTTCGCGGAAGCGGGGGTCCTTCTGTAGCGAGGCGGGGAATTCCGGGTGCAGTTTCGCGAACATCGATGAGCCAGCCGTTGTCAAGATGGTCGCGGGATTCTCTTGCGGGAACTCCACCCTAAAGAAGCTGGGACTCTGGGGTCAGGCACGACGTTAAGCTCTGGCGTCCCAGGGCTTCAGCGCTGCGTGGTTCACGGACGGGGTGCGTTCTTTTGCCCCGTTTCGTTTCCTTTCTGTCCTGCGTCTCCCGTCATCTCTGGTCGGGAGGGGCGAATGATTATTCGCCCCTACTGATCGAGGATGTACTGAGTGATCCGAGGGATCTCCTCGGGGAAGATCCAGCCTTTCTTTTTGTCGGACATGCGCTGGACCA
>JALORE010000135.1 GCA_025459125.1 Planctomycetota bacterium
CGTCGACCCCACGCAGGACCGGCTGACCGACCGGAGCCTGGTCTCCTTGGCAGATAAGCAGGGGTTCAAAGGACTGGTCCTTTACTGTGCCATCAATGGGTTTCATCCGGCCCACAGCCACGCGATGCGACTCTATGAAGCCGCCCGGGAAGCCGGCCTGCCGATCTTCTTCCACAACTGTAGTCACGACCTTGATGCCAAAGCCGTGCTGGAGTACGCGCAGCCCTACCTGTTGGATGAGGTGGCACGTGCGTTTCCGAACGTGAAGATTGTGATCGGGAACATGGGCGTGCCGTTCGTCGAGCAGACGTTGGCCATGGTGGCCAAGCATGAGAATGTCTTCGCGGATCTGACGATCCGTCCGCGCAAGGTCTGGCAGACGTACAATATCGTCGTGGCGGCCTATGAGCAGGGCGTTATGGACAAGCTGTTGTTCGGCAGCGGCTCGCCCCTGGGCAATGCGGACCAGTGCATTGAAACCCTCCTGGGCTTCAACATGCTCCTAGCCGACACCAAGCTGCCGACGGTTCCCCGTGGCAGCATCCGCAACGTGATCGAGCGGGACACTCTGGACCTGCTGGGTATCCGGCCTGCGAACGCGGCCTGATGGCGCCCGGCACCGGCACGCGGGCGGTCGGTTTCCAGAAAGCAGGACCTGAGGGCGGACCTATTTCGGCTTGAACCCTTTGACCCGGTCACTGGTGTACTTGCCGCAGGCTCTCTCCAAATCCACGTCCGAGATGTTCGCCAGGGTGCACAACCACGCGAAAACGTCGGCGAATTCTTCCTCGAGATTGGCTCTGTCGTTCCCCGTCGCCAATGCCGTGGCCAGTTCCCCGACCTCTTCGATGAACCACAGGAAGGTGCGCGGCACGCCTCGCGCCTGGTCCGTGGCCTTGTACCGGCGGGCGATCAGGTCCTGAAAGTCACGAATCTCCATGTCGTGCGCACACCTTCCCCACCGAGGGAAACCCTTTGATTCCCACCACGGGAATCCACCATCCCTGGATCAGACCGAACGCGGGCCTATTTGCCGAGCAGGCTCGCCAGTTTCGTCTTCTGGAAGACGCCTTTGGCTTGGGAGATCGCCTTGTTGTAGGTCTGTTCGGCCTTGACGCTGTACGGATCGTTGCCGGCCTGATCGGAGAGATTCAACTCGCCGGTCAGCGGGCCATCCACCGCCTCGATGACTTCCAGCATGGTGATCTTGGTCGTGGGCTTGGCCAGCGAGAACCCGCCCCGGGGCCCGCGCTTGCTGCGCAGCACGTTCGCCCGGACCAGTTGCTGCAGGATCTTCAGCAGGTATTCCAGCGGGATGTCGTATTGTTTGGAAATATCCTGGGACAGCACGACGCCGTCGCCCTGGTTCTTCGCAATGTAACCCACCGCCAGCAACGCGTATCCAGTCGATCTGCTGACTCTCATGTCGTTCTCCTTCCCAATAAGGAATCTGTTAATGGCACTTCGGTGGCCGTGTCAAACGCCGGAGTCTTCCGTGTACCCCACACTGCCGGTGGCGCTGCGGCCCGGAGTGACCGTACCGCAGCGCGTTCGCGGCAATATCGGCATTAATATCTATTGTGTACTGCAAATGGCAAGAGTTTTGTGCACAAAAATCGCAAATTTGTTAATCTGACGGCGTTATTCCCGAAATTTCCCGTCTGGGACGCGCGTTCCGGCACGCCGCCGGCAAAAAGCTTGACAGGCCCCTGTGCCGGCCGTACCATCTCCCATTTCCATTATGCTCGTGCTGAGGAAAGTGTGTATGGCTGCAATTCAGCCGCGGATCACGGTGGAATATCGAAACGAGGCGACGATCATCGCCTTCACCGACGAGAGGATTCTCGAGGATACGGACGTGCGTGCCCTGCGGGAGGCGGTGGAAGCCGTGGTGGAACAGGCGCCGCGCATTCATCTGGTGCTGGACTTCCGTCACGTCCGGTTTCTGTCGTCCGCGGTGTTGGGCCTGTTGATTCGTATCAGCAAGAGGGTGTACGAGCAGGAAGGTGAGTTGCGGCTCTGTAATATTCATCCGGGGATCTATGAGGTTTTCAAAATCACCCGCTTGACCAACGTGTTTGGGATCTACGAGGACGTGGAGAGTGCGGCGCAGAGTTTCTCGGCGCGGCAGTGAAGCGTCGCTTGGTGGCACGAGTCCCGGCCTGGCCCCGGGACGGGCGGGAAACCTTCGTCGGTTCGGCCGATCCCTCCGGGTAAATGAGAAGGTGTGGCATTATGGCGGCTGAAATGCCGGTCAGGTGTTCCGTGATTGTCGAAAGCAGACCGTCCGCCCTGGGGCCGTCGTGCCGGGAGATTCTTGCAGCGCTGGAGGCCAAAGGGTTTACCCCAGACGATATCTTCGCCGTGCATCTGGCCCTGGAAGAGGCCTTTCTGAACGCCGTCAAGCACGGCAATCGCATGGATCCGACCAAGAAGGTCGTCATCGACTACACGGTCGACCAGGAGAAAATCGAGATTTGCATGACTGACGAGGGGCCGGGCTTCGATCCCCGGCGGATCCCCGACCCGCGCGTCGGCGAGAACCTGTACCGTCCGGAAGGACGCGGCTTGTTGCTGATCCGCGCCTACATGCACAACGTGGAGTACAGCGAACGGGGCAATAGTCTGCGTATGGTTCGCTGCAAGAGCCAGCCTGTTCCCAAGGGCTGATACGGTCCGCACGTCCCATAAGCCGGGTCCGGCGTCACCAGCCCGGTGTCTGTCTGCCCGGAAACGGTCCCCCACCGGCGTCCGGCCCACCATCGCCAAAGTCGGCCCTTTTGCCGGCCGACATCTCCCGGGTAGGTTTTGTGATTTCGCGATCCCGGTTAAGGAGTCGGCCCGATGAACACGTGCCATGCGACGGTTTCCTCCACTCACCTGCTCAACGAGCAAATCGCACACCAGGTCTTTGAGATTCTCCCGGAGCAGGGTCCTGTGCTGCTGATCCTGGACCGCGACGGCACGTGCTGGTCGAGCCATCCCGAGGAGTCGGCCCGCCTCCAACTCACCGAGACGTTCCTGAAGGATCTGCGGGCCAAGGTCGATGACGGCGCGGAGCCGGTCATCACCCAGTTGGGCGATGCGAGCGTGACCATGGCCCAACTGTGCACCGAGCGCACGAACTGCGGATACGTCGTGGTGGTCCTCGGCCGCTTCAGCCCGGAAGCGGCGTTGGCGAATGTCGATCTGGTCGAAGCCCTGCTCCACCAAGTCGCACTCATCGCCCGGCTAATCGAGAAGACCAGTATGCTCGTCCCTTCGCCGGTGAGCCACTACGCGGCGTGGAGCACCTCGACAGCGGCATCGAACTGATACGGCGTTCTTCCGGGCGATGCCAGGGGGGCAGCTCTGTGGTGCTATGGCGATCGGCTTTTTTGGCGGTTGCATCAGGCCCCCTGGTTGGTATAATGCACCCGGTGCATGTTGCACTTGTTCGCGAGTGTACGACCACCATAGCAGGCTGAGTCAGGACGTTTGAGTGAAGTTCCAGGTTTTCAGAGAAGGCAAGATCGCCACCGATTTCACCCTTTCCGGTGCCTACTTGTTCGGTACCGATGGGATCAGCATCCGCCGGGCGAGAATCGCCTTTGCGGACGGCTGCATCGACTGTGTCAGGCCGAATCTGGAGACAGCGGGCCTGGCTTTGCTCTGGCCGATCGAGGGCTTTGGCCGGGTCCTGCTGCCGACCACCTGCCTGCCCGAACGGGAGCGACCCTACGTCCTTAACGTCGAGCTGACGCGCGCCAAGCTGATGCAGATCACGAATCGGCGCGAGGATTGGTCGTTCTTCGACAGCCTGGAAGGCATGGAGGACATCTCCAAGCGGTCCCAGGATCTCTTCATCGAGGCGATCCAGCATATCAAGGATCTGTCGGCCGCATCGCAACTGGCCGACTCCTCGCTGCGCCGGGCCACGGTCTATTCGGAGAAGCTGGCGGTCCGGCAGGGCAAGTCGCTGTTCGACAAGCGGCGCAAGAGCCACGGCTTTGGCCGCGGGTGCCTGGGCTGCCGCCTGGACCCGAATCTGATCGCCAATTCCCAGTACCTGGACCGTGCGCTGGAGTACTTCGCGTCGGTAACGCTGCCGATCAACTGGGCCCGGATCGAGATGCGTCAGGGGCATTTCGATTTTTCCCTGATCGACAACTGCATGGCCAGCCTGAGCCGGCGCAAGGTCGTGATTTCCGCCGGACCGCTGCTGCGCTTTGCCGCCGACCATCTGCCGGAATGGTTGCTTCGCTCCGGCGTCGGTTTCGAGAAGATGCGGGAGATGGCCTACCAGTTCGTCTCGAAGGTGGTCGCCCGCTATGCCCAGGTGGTGCACCGCTGGTATGTCGTCAGCGGTCTGAACGCCTTCAACCAGTTCAACTTCAATTTCGAGCAGGTTCTCGAGATGACGCGGGCCGCCAACATGGCGGTGCGGGCCGCCGGCAGTCGGGCGATCCGGATTGTCGAGGTCACCTGCCCCTGGGGTGAGTACTACGCCACCACGCCCAACAGCATTCCGCCGTTCGTGTACATGGACATGGTGGTGCAGAGCGGCACGAGCTTCGACGCGTTCGGTCTCCAGATGCGGTTCGGCAAGGACGAGACCGGCATGCACCTGCGGGACATGATGCATATCTCGTCGCTGCTGGACTGCTTTGCCCCGATCGCCAAACCGCTGTACGTGACGGATGTGGAAATCCCCAGCGCCAACGGCAAGCACAAGTTCAACATCGATACCGCCGGCGTCTGGCATCGCCGGTGGGACCCGACGCGGCAGAGCCAGTGGCTCGAACGATTCTACAAGATCGCCTTGAGCAAGCCGTACGTGGAGGCGGTGAATTGCGGGAGTCTCGCCGACGGGGACGGCGGCGCCATCGCCAGCAGCGGTCTGCTCACCGAGGCCCTGGAGCCCAAGGAGTCGTTTGGCACGCTCAAGCGGCTGTGCCTGTCGATGTTCAAGCGGGCATGAGACGGGAAGGTTGCGGTATTTGGCTTTCCTGCAGCCTACCCATCGGCACAACGGCGCATCGGAGATGGGAGAAGCAAGGCTCCATCCTGTTGAGGTCGGACGCGCTTGGTCGCTACAGGAGGCGCAGGCTCTCGCCTTTGTCGTCAGCGTGGGGATCTGTCTGGCCCTGTCGTTGCTCTTTGCCGTGGTGGTGTTCGGACCTTCCAGTGGTCCACCCCGGGTCGAGCCGGGCGAACGCATCAATCCGAATGATGCCCCGGTCCCCAGCCTGATACGCCTGTCGCAAGTGGGGCTGGCGCGCGCCCAGGCCATTGTGGCCCACCGAGACCGCGCCGGCCAGGAGCCCACCTTCAGAACCGCCGACGACCTCCAGCAGATCCGAGGCATCGGGTCCGCCATCGTCGAGGACATGCGACCCTGGCTGCAATTCGATGACCCTCCGCCAGACAGCAACGACCCCTCCGGAAGATGACCCTGCCACCCTCGTCTGGGGATTTCACCGGCCTCCATCCACCCTCTCGGATCACCAGGGCATCAGACGGATTCGAAAGAGCTCTTACGCGATAGTTTTTCCGAATCCGTATCATGCGTTGGCGATCTGGCGGTCTGACGGTACCCTCGTTCTTGGGCCAAGAACGCGAAGATCGTCAAGATTGTCAACGTTCTTACTTGGCGATCTTGACGATCTTCAAGGGACCGGACTTGGCCAGGGCCAACGCAAAGCCAGCCAACGCTCCGGGTGGCATCGTCAAGCGCAGCTTGGCGATGGTGGCTTTCCCGTGCAAGGAACCATCGCCAAGGCGTTCGGCCTTGACAATGCCACCCGTGTAGAGTCATTCTCGGGACTTTGCGATCGCCCTATGGTCCCGGCGCAGGAGCCTTGACCCGCCGGGCGGATTTTTGCTAAAATACGGAGGCTGCAGCGATTGGAAAAGCGTCCTTTGCAGGCCGCCGTGGGCGGGGGGGCAAACCGTTGCGGCTGCGACCGATTGAGCAAGGGAGGACTGAGTGAGCGTGTCCATCTGGCGCCAAAGCCCCGGGAAGTGGGCCGTCTATGCCCTTTGCGCTCTCCTTCTGGCCTGCCCGCCTGGGTTCGGGGCGGTCCCGGTCGTGATTAACGAGTTGCTGGCGTCCAACGGCCGCATCTTGGCCGATCCGCAGGGCGAGTTCGAAGACTGGATCGAGTTGCACAATCCCGGGGATGCGCCGGCCAATCTCGCCGGTATGTACCTCACGGACGATCTGGCGGAGCCGACCAAATGGCAGTTCCCCAAGAACAACCCCGCCCTGACGACCGTCCCCGCGCGCGGGTACCTGCTGGTATGGGCCGACGGTGAAGTGGGCGATGCCGGTCTCCACGCCATCTTCCAACTCAGTGCCTGGGGCGAGGACCTGGCCCTGTTCGACCGGGATGGGACGACCCTGATCGATAGCGTCAGCTTTGGCCCCCAGAGAACCGATGTGTCCCATGGGCGGTTCCCGAACGCCGGCGACACCTGGTCACCCCTGACCTGGCCGACGCCCGGAATACAGAATGTTCGCATCTACCAGGGCTTCGTCGAGACCCCCCAGGTCAGCCCCGGGCGAGGGTTCTATGAGTCGGACGTCCTGGTCACGATCACCTGCCCGACCGCCGGGGCAGTGATCTACTACACGACGGATGGGGCTCCGCCCTATCTGGCCGACTTGGCGAGACCCACGGCGACCACCGCGATCTATTCCGGCCCCATCCGGATTGCCAGGACGGCCTGCCTGCGGGCCATCGCGGTGAAGGCCGGCTGGAACGCCTCGCCCATCGCGACGAACACGTACCTGTTCGTCAAGGACGTCATCGCTCAATCGCCCACCGGGGCCCGGCCGGGACCGGCGTGGCCGTCCGGCTCGGTGAACGGTCAGGCCATCGACTACGGCATGGATCCGGATGTAGTGAACGATCCCCGCTACCGGAATCTGGTGGACGATGCTTTGCTGGCGCTCCCGTCCATTTCCCTGGTGACCGATCCCGCCAACCTGTTCAATGCCCAGACCGGCATCTATGTCAATGCCCGCCAGCAGGGCCAGACCTGGGAGCGGCCGGTATCGGTCGAGATGATCGACCCGAACGGCGCCGCCGGCTTCCAGATCGATGGGGGCCTGCGGATTCGCGGCGGCTACAGCCGCAGCAACGGCAATCCGAAACATGCCTTCCGCCTGTTCTTCGGCCCCGAGTATGGGCTGCCGTCGCTGCGCCATCCACTCTTTGGGAGCGAGGGGGTCGGAGAGTTCGAGGGCATCGACCTCCGCACCAGCCAGAACTACTCCTGGAGCTACGAGGGCGGCAACAGCAACAGCCATGACACGTTCGTGCGCGAAGTGTTCTCCCGCGACACCCAGCGTGCCATGGGGCGACCCTACACGCGCAGCCGCTATTATCACCTGTACCTCGACGGCCAGTACTGGGGTCTCTACCAGACGCAGGAACGGTCCGAGGCATCCTATGCCGCCTCCTATTTTGGGGGCGACAAGGACGACTACGATGTCATCAAGTCCAAGGCCGGCAACGGCGGCTACGACGTCGAGGCCACCGACGGTACGCTCGACGCGTGGCGCCAGCTCTGGAACGCCGCGAGCTCGGGATTCGGCAACGACAATACCTACTACCGCGTCCAGGGCTTGAACCCCGATGGCACGCCCAATCCCGCCTATCCCAAGCTGCTCGATGTGGACAATCTCATCGACTACATGCTCTGCACGTACTACGTGGGCGATCCCGATGGCCCGGTCAGTGCCTGGGCGCGTGTCGCGAACAACTTCTACGGGATCTACAATCGGGTGGACCCGGACGGTTTCCAGTTCTTCCGGCACGATGCCGAGCACTCTCTCTACGATCTCAACGAGTCCCGCCTGTTCGCCGCGACGACCACGGCGGTGGGCGGCAGTTTCAATCAATCGAACCCCTTGTGGCTGCACACGCATCTGATCGTTCATCCCGAGTATCGGATGCGTTTCGCGGACCGGACCTATCGCTACTTCTTCCACGACGGCGTGCTGACGCCGCAGGCGTGCACCGATCGTTTCCTGGCTCGTGCCCACCGGATCGAGACGGCCATCATTGCCGAGTCCGCCCGCTGGGGCGACTCCAAGCGGGCCAAGCCCCGGACGAAGGACGATGACTGGCTGCCCGACATCAACGGCATGATCACGAGTTACTTCCCCGCACGAACCGGTATTGTCCTCAACCAGTTCAAGACCCAGGGCTGGTGGCCCGGAGTGGAGCCGCCGGTCATGAGCCGGCATGGTGGGCACGTCGTCGCCGGTTTTACCCTCTCGCTGAGCGGCGTCGGCACCCTTTACTACACGCTCGACGGCACGGACCCCCGCCTGCCGGAAGAGGCCGGTCGGACTACGGGTGCCCAGACACTCGTCCCCGCGAGCGCCTCCAAGCGAGTCCTTGTTCCCGTAAGAGACATCGGCGATACCTGGAAGAGCCCCGGCGGCTTCGACGATTCGGCGTGGACCCGCACGGCCGGCGCCCCGGGCGGCATCGGCTACGAGCGCGACACGGGATATGAATCCCTGATCAGCCTCGACGTCGGCAGCCAGATGTACGGCAGCGGCAAGGCCACGAGCTGCTATCTCCGCATTCCGTTCACCCTCAGCAGTGTCGGGCCGTTCCAGACCATGGTGCTGAATGTCCGGTACGACGACGGTTTCGTGGCATACCTGAACGGCACGGAAATTCAACGCGTCCTGTTCAACGGAACGCCCAGGTGGAATTCGGTGGCCACCGCCAACCATGAGGCCGACAGCATCGAATCCTTCGTCGTTTCCGACGATATCGGCCTGCTGCGGACCGGCCAGAACCTCCTGGCTATCCAAAGCCTGAACGTCTCGAACACCAGTTCGGATTTCCTCGTTCTGGCGAGCCTCGAGGCGGCAGCGACCACGAGCGGGCAGAACAGTGGCGTCGCGCCCACTGCCATCCGCTACACGGGTCCCATGACGCTGACCCGGAGCGTCCAAGTCAAGGCCCGTGCCCTCAGCGGCACGACCTGGAGCGCCCTGCACGAGGCCGTCTTCGCGGTGGGACCGGTGGCCCAGGGCCTGCGCGTCAGCGAGATCATGTACCACCCCCAGAACCAGGGCAATCCCAGCGACCCCAATACTGAGTTCATCGAGCTGACCAACATCGCCGGCCAGAGCCTCAATCTCAATCTGGTCCGCTTCACCGATGGCCTCGACTACACCCTCCCCAGCTTCGATCTGGCCCCGGGCGCCTACTGCCTCGTGGTCAAGGACCGCGCAGCCTTCCAAGCCAGGTACGGCTCGAAGCTGCCGGTTGTGGGTGCGTACACCGGCAGCCTGGACAACGGCGGCGAACGGATCGAGCTGGTGGACGCCGCCGGGCAGGTCATCCAGAGCTTCGTCTACGACGACAGTTGGTTCAAGACCACCGACGGCTCCGGCTTTTCTCTGACGGTCAAAGACCCCAAGACCTCGGGCGCCGACAGCCTCAACGACAAGAACGCCTGGCGGCCCAGCACCGCCCTGGGCGGCTCCCCGGGCCGCGGGGATTTATGATTTACGATTCGCCATTTATGATTTATGATTGGCCCGTACGAATCGCGGGAGTCATAAACAGTGGACCATAAATCATAAATCATAGATCGTGAATCGAAAATGGCTGATTGGGAAATCAACAGACCGCTGGGGCAGTGCAGTGGCAGCGGCCAGAAGATCGAACCCGGGCAGGAGTACTACGGCGCTCTCGTGGAGACGGAGCAGGGGCTGCAACGACGCGATTTCAGCGGCGAGTATTGGGAGCGGGAAAAGCCGTCGGTGTTCTGTTTCTGGAAGACGAAGCTGGCGGCGGCGAACGAGAAAAAGCAGCTCTTCGTCAGCGACGACATGCTGATGGCCTTTTTCGAGCGGCTGGCCAACGAGACGGAACCAGAGAAGCTGAACTTCCGGTTCGTGCTGGCCCTCGTTCTTATGCGCAAGCGCCGGCTGAAGTACGATGGGACGAAGACGGAGGATGGCCGTGAAATCTGGTCCCTGCGCGTGGCAGGGGAGAAGGACCTGGTCGAGGTGGTCAATCCGCATTTGGACGAGAGCCAGATCGAGGCGCTGACATCGCAAATCGGTCAGATTCTCCAGGCAGACCTATGAAGACGCAAGGCAGAGGACGCAAGGCCCAGGACAGAGGACGGAGGACGGAAGACGCAGGACATCGCCCCGCCAACGGCTCGCTGCCTTCGATCGTCTGCTTTCTGTCGTCTGTCGTCTGTCTTCTGGTTTGGGCCGGTGGTTGTGCCACAACGCCGCAGCCGTTGGCGATTTGTCCGGGCAAGGCGACCGTGGCCCAGGCCCTGCAGACGCTGGCGCTCCGCGGGGAACGGGCCGTCCCGGTGTGGGCGAACGGCAACGCCGTCCTGACCCTGCACACCCCGGACCGCAAGAAACCGGAACGTCATGCCCTCGATCTCGTGCTGCGATTCGACCCGCCGACGCGACTGTACGTTCAGGGCAACGTCACGGCGGTCCCCAGGGCCGTCATCCTCGGCTCGAACGAGGAGGAGTTCTGGCTGGCCCTGCGGCCCAAGGAGATCAGCAGCTACTACAGCGGCCGGTGGCAGGATGTGCAGGATTTCGAGGGGCTCGTGATGAGCCCCCGGGTTGTGCTCGAGGCTGTCGGTATTGTGGTCCAGCCGGGGGCCGCGTCGGAGGCGGCTTCATGGACGCTGGAGAATAAGGGCGCCTACGATATCCTGACCCGGCGGGATGCGGCCGGCCGCCCGGTGAAACGCCTCCATGTGTATGCGTGCGACTATCTCGTCCACAAGATCGAGTACTTCGATGCCCGTGGCAGAGTTGTAGCGGTGGCCCAACTAGGCGAATACAAGCCGGTGGTGGAGGGCTTCCAGGTGCCGACACATATTGAAATCACTTCGACGCGCCCGGACCGACGGAAAGACGCCGTCGTGATGGATATCAGCGATGCCTCGGTACGGACCAAGCCCTTCAACGAGAAGCAGCGAGAGTCTCTTTTCAGCCCGCCGGACGCCGGCAAGTTCGAGAACGTCTACCGTTATGAGGACGGCCAGTGGGTGCCGCAGTGACCAACGAAAGGAGCGAAATGGCAGGACGGGATCTAAAAGCGCGGATTCAGGAAGGAGTATTCTTGCTGGATGGCGCCATGGGCACGCAGCTCTTCGCCCGAGGGGCTGAGCCGGGCAAATGCAACGACTGGCTCAACGTCGAATCACCCGGCATGGTCGCGGAGATCCATCGTGCGTATTTTGACGCCGGCAGCGATGCCGTGCTGACGAATACGTTCGGCGCCAACCGCTTTGCGCTGGGGCGCCACGGCTGTGCCGACAAGGCCGCCCAGATCAATCGGGCCGGCGCCCGGGTGGCACGAAAGGCGGCGGGAAACGCGCGGTACGTCCTGGGGGACATCGGGCCGACGGGTGATTTTCTGGAGCCGCTGGGGACGCTGAAGGCCGACCAGGTCCGTGCGGCATTCGTCGAGCAGATCAAGGGGTTGCGGGAAGGGGGCGTCGATGGGCTTATCATCGAGACCATGACCGCCTTGGATGAGCTTTCCCTCGCGATCGAGGCGGCGAGGTCCGCTGGGGGCGGCCTGCCGGTTTTGGCCTCCATGTCGTTCGATAAGGGCGGCGCGGGCTTTCGGACGATGATGGGTGTGGAGGTCTCGACCGCGATTGCCAAAATGCTTTCGTTGGGCGTGGATGCGGTCGGGTTCAATTGCGGCACGGCCACGCTGGATGAGTATGTCGAGCTCGCCCAAACCTACATGGCCGCCGCACGGTCGGCCGGGAAGGAGGTTCTGGTCTTTGCCGAGCCCAACGCCGGCAAGCCCGAGCTGGACAACGGCCAGGCCGTCTATCGCGTCAGTCCGCAGGAATTTGCGGCCGCCTGTGGGCGGATTCTCCAGACCGGCGTCCACATCCTGGGCGGCTGTTGTGGTACGAGCCCGCAGCATGTCCGTGCGGTGGCGGACGCTCTGAAGAAATGACAATCTCTCTTCTCGGGAGGACGCCATGACATGTCTGCGTGCCCTGGGCCGCCTCGTGCTGTTACTGACTTGGGGGTGTATGTTGTCACAGGATGGTTTGGCGCAAACGCAGGTGCTACCTCCAGGCGAGAACCTGGTGGCGGAGGGCCTGCCGCCGATCCCAGTCACTCTGGTCGATGAAGTCCGGCGTTACACGGAATACCGCTCGGCCTTCCTGGACGATTGGCACCCGACCGCACGCGACATGCTGATTTCCACGCGGTTCGGCAATACGAACCAGGTGCACCGGGTCCGGCAGCCCGGCGCAGCGCGGACCCAATTGACGTTTTTCGCCGAGCCGGTGGGGGATGCGACGTACGAACCGCGGACCGGGCGGTATTTCCTGTTCACCCGCGATACCGGCGGCAACGAGTTCGCCCAGATCTATCGCCAGGATCTGGCCGACAACCGGATCACGCTCCTGACCGACGGCGGCCGCTCCCAGAACGGGGGCCTCGCGTGGAGCACCCGCGGCGACCGGATCGCCTATGCTTCGACCCGTCGCAACGGGGCGGACCGGGATATCTGGGTGATGGACCCGCTCGATCCGAAGACCGACCGGCTCGTCCTGCAAGTGACCGGCGGCGGCTGGAGCGCCCAGGACTGGTCCCCCGACGATACGTCGCTGGTCGTGGACGAGATGATCTCGGTCAATGAGAGCCGCCTGTGGCGACTGGATCTGTCCAGCGGCGCCAAGACCCTGTTGACCGAGACCGGGCCCGAGCGCGTTTCCTATCGCAGCGCGCGCTTCAGCAGGGATGGCACGAGGCTATACCTGACGACGGACAAAGACTGCGAGTTCCAGCGCCTCGCTTGTCTGGAACTCGCCACGAAGAAGATCACCGTGCTGGTGGACTCCATTCCGTGGGATATCGCGGGACTGGACCTTTCCGCCGACGGCAAGACCCTGGCTTTTACCGCGAACGAGGCGGGCATCTCGCGGCTGTACCTGCTGGAGGTGGACGGCCGCCGGCCGCAGCAGATCGAGGTTCCCGTCGGCGTGATCGGCGGCCTGCAGTGGCACCGCCGGGAGAACTTGCTGGGGTTTACGCTTTCCTCGGCCCGCGCGCCGGGGGATGTCTACTCCCTGGACGCCGACACCGGTCAGGTGTCGCGCTGGACCGAGAGCGAATTGGGCGGGCTGGTGGCGACGGCGTTGCCCGAGCCCCGGCTCGTGCGCTGGCCCAGTTTCGACGGACGGGAGATCACCGGGTTTCTCTACGAGCCCCCGGCCTGCTTCGCGGGGAAACGCCCGGTCATCATCAGCATCCACGGCGGGCCCGAAGGCCAATCGCGCCCGACTTTCCTGGGCCGGAGCAACTACTTCCTGAATGAGCTGGGAATCGCGCTGCTATTGCCCAACGTCCGCGGCTCGCTCGGATACGGCAAGACGTTCGTCCAGCTCGACAACGGGATCCAACGCGAAGATGCGGTCAAGGACATCGGTGCTCTGCTCGATTGGATTGGCAAACAGCCCAGCCTGGATGCAAGCCGCATCATGGTTACCGGGGGCAGCTACGGCGGGTATATGACCCTTGCGGTGGCCACGCACTACAACGACCGCATCCGTTGCGCCCTCGATGTCGTCGGGATCTCCAACTTCAATACCTTCCTGAAGAATACGGAGAGCTACCGGCGCGATCTGCGCCGCGCCGAGTACGGCGACGAGCGCGATCCTGCGCTTCGGGAGTTCTTCGAGCGTACCGCTCCGCTGAACAATGCCGGCAAGATCACCAAGCCGCTCTTCGTCGTGCAGGGGGGCAACGATCCCCGCGTGCCGCGCACCGAGGCCGAGCAGATGGTGGCCCGCGTGCGCCGGAATGGGACACCCGTGTGGTATCTCCTGGCGCAGGACGAAGGCCACGGCTTCCGCAAGAAAGAGAATGCCGACTTCCAGTTCTACGCCACCGTCCTGTTCCTCCGGCAGCACCTGCTCGGGTCCTGAACGACGACCCGCGGCACAGGTCATGGCGCGCGGCGTGAAGCAATCTCATACCGATTGCAATTGAGAATCTCATAGTCCGGGTGGCATCGTCAAGCGGAGCTTGGCGATGGTGGATGGCCTGTGCCCTGGATCATCCCCAAGGCCTTCGGCCTTAAGGCTGCCGCCCGAGAGTCAACCTGAAGTGCGAAGGACTCAATCGCAATCGGTATCACGCGAGTATTCCTCACGTGTGGCGCCGGTGTTCCTGTCAGGGTTTCTCCAAGTCCTCCGCGCCGCCCGTATCGCCCGCGTTGGCGGAATCAGGGACGTGCCAGCGGCCGTGGACGAGATACAGGGCCTCCAGCAGCAATTGCTCCGTCCCTACGGAGACCTTGTGCGTGTCGTCAGGATGGTCCCCGGCGTCGAGCAGGTTATGGCTGGACAGGAAGTCCGCCAGAAACATGATCGCATCGACGCATTCGTCGAAGCTCATCTTGCCGCGATCGTGCGAATCGTCCGCCAGGCCGGCGGTATGAGGCACGTAGCTCGTAAACTGAGGCTCGTAACGCATCTCGATTTCGAGTTTGATATTCGGGTGTTCCATCCCTGGATCTCCTTAGAATAGCCGCCGATCATAGCGGGACCCGGGCGATATGTAAAGACACGATCTTGCCGCAACGGTCGCTGCATTCCTTGCTCCCTCGCGGGCGGTTATGGCCGGGGCTCCGGACCGAGGCAAGGGAAGACAGAGACGCCACCGAACGGAACGAATTCGCCGGCCAAAACGTTGTTTGAATGGACTCGTGACGGTTGCCCGATCATCGCGGGGGCGTTGTATCGCCCTGGGGTGGTGCGGGTCGAACAAAGGCAAGAGGTTTCTCTGTGATCGGAAAGGAAGGTACGGAAATGAAACATGTGGTGGTCTCAGTCGCTCTGGTTGTGGTCGTCGCGCTCGGCTCGTATGCTCTTTGGGCCCAA
The DNA here is from genome assembly GCA_025459125.1 of Planctomycetota bacterium. Lineage (GTDB taxonomy): Bacteria > Planctomycetota > Phycisphaerae > Sedimentisphaerales > Anaerobacaceae > PLanc-01. The sequence continues at coordinate 14,920 of JALORE010000135.1, forward strand.
CCGGGGTCGATGCCACAGGGGGGGAACGACGATGTGATGGGCGGGATGGGTGCCGGCATGATGGGAAACATGTCCTGTTCCGCAGGCGGGATGATGCCGCCGGCACTGGCTGCCACCAGTGATGGCGGCGTGGTCGTGGCGGCCGGCGGCAAGCTGGTCAAGTACGATGCACTCCTCAAGAAGGTGGCCGAAGCACAACTCGACATCGACGCGGACGCGATGCAAAAAGGGATGCCCGCGGACTGTCCCATGTCGCAGATGATGAAATAGCCGGAATCCCGGGCACGACACGCCCCCGAGACCAATCCCTCAGCGTCCAGATGCCGCGGCATGCTCCGCCGCGGCATCCGACGCGTTGAACGACGGACGGGCGCGAGACCGTCGTCTTCTTATGATGGACCCGCCCGGAGACGCGGTGGCTCTCCGCAGTCCCACGACAGGGATCGAGGAACCCGGCGAAAGGGGTCCGTCAACTCGGGCATCATCTCCCAGGCCGCGATCGGTGATCTTCCCTGTCGTTTCAGGGGAACGCCGCTTCCCGATGCCGAACACACAGTATACGACTGAAGAGCGACCTGGGCCGATTGCCCCGCGCTGGATGTATCATGCGTGGACCGTATAGGTGTTCTCCTCGGAGGCAACCAGGTGGACGAGCACGGACATCAGCACACACGCGAAACGGGTCATGACAGACGGCGCCCGGCCCACGAATACCACCCGCTCCACGGCCATGAGACTCCGCACGCCCGCGCCGGGCACGAGCACCACCAGGCCGTCCCGGGCGCCGAACATGCGGACCATGAGCAGAAGGACCGACGGACCGGCCATGCCCTGCACGGGCCCCAGGAGGGGGGCCACGCGGCCCATCACGCCGGCATGGTGGCGGACTTCCGGCGACGTTTCTGGATCTCCCTGGCGGTGACTGTGCCCATCGTGATTCTCTCGCCTATCATTCAGGAGATGCTGGGCTATCGGGTGGTTCTTCCGGGAGACCGTTGGGTGCTCTTCGCTCTGGCGAGCTTCGTCTACTTCTACGGAGGCTGGCCTTTTCTCAAGGGGCTGGTGGCTGAAGTGCGGGACCGGCTGCCGGGCATGATGACGCTCATCGCTGTGGCTATTTCCGTGGCCTATGTGTACAGCAGCCTGGTGGTCTTCGGCATGCCGGGAGAGATCTTCTTCTGGGAATTGGCCACCCTGATCGACATCATGCTGCTCGGGCACTGGATCGAGATGCGGTCGGTGATGGGGACCTCGAAGGCTCTGGAGGAGTTGGCACGCCTGCTGTCGAGCGAGGCTCACCTGGTGCGGGAGGATGGGTCGATCGTGGACGTGCGCCTCGACGAGCTGCGGCCTGGAGACCCGGTGCTGATCCGACCCGGGGGACGGGCGCTTCGCCCAGTCACCCATCTGCCCGGCGGTTTCACCTCCATTCCCAACCCCGAGGAGTTCGGCGGGATTCTCGAGCAACTGAAATC
>JALORE010000403.1 GCA_025459125.1 Planctomycetota bacterium
GAATGATCTGATCCCGGAATTCGAAAAATATTGGGAGGCCACGGGATTCAGGGGCGCGGGGACGTGGACGGAGGTCTTCGCCGAGGGGGCGGATGAGGCGTTCATGGCCTGGCACATGGCTCGCTACGTCGGCCGGATCGCTGCGGCGGGCAAGGCCGAGTATCCTCTGCCCATGTTCGCCAACGCGTGGCTGGTGCAACACGAAGGCCAGAAGCCCGGCGAATATCCCAGCGGCGGCCCGGTGTCCAAGGTGCTGGACATCTGGCGGGCGGCGGCGCCCGCCCTCGACTTTCTCGCGCCGGACATCTATCTGCCCGATTTCAAGGCCGTCTGCGTCAGCTACACGCGATCGGGCAATCCGCTGTTCATTCCCGAGTCGCGTCCCGAGCCGGAGAGGGCATTTTACGCCCTGGGACAGCACGAAGCCCTGGGGTTCTGCCCGTTTGCGATTGATTCCCTGCCGTCGGATCACGTTCTGAAGGATAATTACCAGGTTCTGGCGGAGTTGATGCCGATAATCATCGAGCACCAGGGTGCGGACCGGATGCGCGGGGTCCTGCAATACAAGGAAGAAAAGGAAGAGCTCGATCTGGCGGGGTATCGGCTGGAGGTATCCTATCGCAAGGAGACCAGCAGCAGAGGCTACGGCTTGGTGATCGCCACCGGGCCCGATGAATTCCTCGTCGCCGGCGCCGGCGTGGGCATTCATTTCTCGGCCCGGACTGCGGGTCCGCGTCACACCCGTATCCTCTCTATCGATGAAGGACGGGTCCAGAACGGTCGGTGGGTTCCGGGCCGACGCATGAATGGCGATGAGAGTACCGGCGGTTGGCGGCTGCAACTGCCTGGCGGCACCCCCACAATCCAGCGCATCAGGCTTTACCGGCACGATTGACGGTTTCAACCCGCGCCAAACAGAAAAAGACTCGGGTTGATCAAAAAAAACCGCCTATCACTATTGAAAACGCCATGATTACCCGGCGTCCGGGAAGAGCCACAGTTTTGCCTATAAACAAGGCACAAACCCCCATTCTGTAGGGGGTACAAGGGCACGAATAGGAGCGACTATCCCAATCCCTTGTGAGAATTTTTTCGAATTTCTGGAAATTCGTATTGAACAGTTAGTCAGGTGTGACTATAAAGTCATCTGTGACTGAAGCAGTCGTACAACCCGACATGCCCAACCGGACCCAACGGCGGGCATCAAAGACGCGCAATCGCCTCTTGAAGGCGGCGCTATCGGTCTTTGCCGAGGTGGGGACGGACGCCGCCACGATCGAGATGATTACACAGCGGGCGGACTTGGGGAAAGGAACATTCTACCGGCATTTTGCCGATAAGGGCGAAATCATCGGGGTGCTGATCGAACAGGGTGTCGGTGATCTGCTCGAGGTCCTGTCCCGAACCGTGGGCGAGCCGCATTCGCTGCCGGAAGCCCTCGATGGCCTGGTCAACGGGCACGTGGAGTTCTTCCTGAGTCATCGGGAAGAGTACCTGTTGCTGTTCCAGGGCCGGCTGTTGAAGCCGGATCCGGCTGCAACCGGTGCGGTCGAGCGGCCCTACGAGGACTACCTCCACGGCGTGGAGGAGTTGCTGGGGCCCTTCCTGCCTCACCCGGCGGAAGGGATGAAGGCCCGACGCTTGGCGTGTGCCGTGGCCGGCTTTGTCTGGGGATTCTTGTCGTTCGCCATGGTAGCTTTGAAACCGGAGACGATACGAGAGAGTATGAAGCCCTTGCGGGACGCCTTTCTCGGTGGTGTCGTCAAGTTCATGGAATTATCCTGACCGCGCGTGCGCGTCAGGCGCAGTGTTCACTTAGTGAAAGGGATTGCGTATCATGTCAATGTGCCCTGCAACTGGAGGCGAAGACTCTTGTCATGGAGATGCTTCCCTGTGTGCAACCGAGGAGGAACCTCCGCCTTTAGCAACTGCACCGACCCCCTGTGAGACGTTGATCTGCCGGCCCAAGGGATGGGACGATTGGCGCTGGCAAATGGCCAACCGCATTCGCACCACCCAGCAACTGTTGGCGGCTTTCCCGCACGTGGCTGGTGGCGCTGATCTGACCTCGGTGATGGCCAAATACCCCATGGCGATCACGCCGTACTATGCGTCGCTGATTCGCCGTGCGGACAGCTCCGACCCGATTTTCCAGATGTGCGTGCCGCGCTCGCAGGAACTGAGCGACCCCCCGTTCCTGATGCCGGACCCGCTCGAGGAATGTCACGACATGCCGGTTCCCGGGATGGTCCATCGTTACCCGGACCGGGCGCTGGTCATTGCGACGACCATGTGCTCGACCTACTGCCGGCACTGCACGCGCAAGCGCATCGCCGGAACGCGGGAGACCAACATTACCAAACGTCGGTTGGAGCAAATTGCCGCCTATCTCACGGAGCACCCGCAGATCAGCGACGTCATCGTGTCCGGCGGCGATCCGCTGACGATGAGCACCGAGCATCTGGAGATGGTTCTGTCCCGGCTGCGCCAAGTGCCGTCCGTGCAGATCATTCGGATCGGCACGCGCGTGCCGGTGGTCCTGCCGATGCGGATCACCGACGAGTTGTGCGCCATGCTGCGGAAGTACCACCCGATCTGGATCAACACCCACTTCAACCATCCGCAGGAGCTGACGCCCGAATCGATCGCGGCCTGCAACCGGCTCAGTGATGCCGGGGTGCCGCTGGGCAATCAGTCGGTCCTGCTGCGGGGCGTGAACGACCGTCCCCAGATCATCGAGCAGCTCTGCCGTGCCCTGGTGCGCAACCGGGTTCGGCCCTACTACCTGTACCAGTGCGATCTGGTGCGGGGTGTGGAGCACTTCCGCACGCCGGTCTCGCGCGGCATGGAGATCATGGAGTATCTCCGCGGGCGGCTCAGCGGCCTGGCCATCCCGATGTTCGTGGTGGATGCCCCCCACGGCGGCGGCAAGATCCCGGTCCTGCCGAACTACGTCGTCAGCCAGAGCCCGACCCACACGGTGCTGCGCAACTACGAGGGTATGCTGATCGCCTACCCCGAGCCGCAGGACCGGTGCGAAGGCCACAGCGCGATGCCGCAGGAGGAATGCTCGCCGGGCGTCTGGGAGTTGGCGGCCGGAGCCTACAGCCGGATTCAGCCGGAGAAGACCGTACGTCACACGCGACGGCGCACGTGCTGTCCCTCGAACGAGACAGCGCGGGAGTACTGAGCCGGTCTGCGTCAGAGAATCAATGATCGCCCGGTTGGGCGGGCGACAGAAGAATAGTCATCGGGCAACCCCGGGTGGCGCGCTGGTGTTCGCGCCGGCACGGCACCCGGGAGATGCCCCCCATCGACACGAGCGCGGGCTCCGAGGCTCGCGGCTGGGTTCCACAACCAAGCGGGACAAGACACTTACACTGCGGTACGGTTCGCACGGACTGCCTGAGGAACATGAAAAGAACGCCACAACGAAACACTGCCGCGTCGGGCACGCGGGGCCGGTCGCTCACCATAGGACTGGTTTACGATCTGCGGGATGACTACCTGACCCAGGGGTTCACCGAAGAACAGGTGGCCGAGTTTGATTCGGCAGCAACGATCGCTGCGCTGGAAGAGACTTTGCGTTCGCTCGGCTATGCGGTCGAGCGTGTCGGCAGCGGTCTGACGCTGGCCGGCCAACTCGCCGCCGGTAAACGATGGGACTTGGTCTTCAACTTCGCGGAGGGTCTGTACGGCCGCAGCCGCGAAGCCCAGGTGCCGGCGCTGCTGGAGATGTACGGCATTCCCTACACCTTCTCCGATCCGCTGGTCTGCGCCCTGACGTTGGACAAAGCGATGACCAAGCGGGTGATCCAGTCGGCCGGCCTGGCCACGCCCCGGTTCTGCGTGGTCCAGTCGTCGAGCGACCTCGGATCGGTGAACCTGGGATACCCGCTTTTCGCCAAACCGCTGGCCGAGGGTACGGGCAAGGGTGTGGACGGCCGCTCGCGTGTCGAATCGTCCGCGGAGCTGGGCAAGGTCTGCATCCGGCTGCTGGAACGGTTCCGCCAGCCGGTGCTCGTGGAGGAGTACCTGCCGGGCCGCGAGTTCACGACCGCGATCCTGGGCACCGGCCCGGACGCGGCGGTGCTCGGGACGATGGAGATCGCCATCCACAAGGATGCCCCCGCCGCCGACTACTCGTACGAGGTCAAGGAGCTGTGCGAGCAGTTCGTAACCTACTTCCCCATGCCGAGGGGCTCCCTGCGCGAGGAAGTCGAGACCCTCGCCCTCCAGGCCCACCGGGTACTGGAGTGCCGGGACACGAGCCGTGTGGACATCCGCTTGGATGCCCGGGGCCGCCCGGCCTTCATCGAGATCAATCCTCTGCCGGGCATGCATCCGACACACTCGGACCTGCCCATGATCGCCACGCAGGAGGGCATGGCCTACCAGGAACTGATCGGTCGCATTGTTCGCAGCGCCCTCGCGCGCCAGGAGTCCACGCCGTGCCGCGCCGGAAAATCAGCGTCTTAGTCCTCCACAATAGTCCCCAGTTGGCAGTTCGCAGTTCGCCGTTCCCAGCAGGAACAAGCTCCGGCGGTCACGTACCGCCTTCGGCTAACTGTCAACTGTCAACTGTCAACCGACAACGGTTTGCTGAGAGTGACGCCGGGGTCTTGGCCGAAGTCGAAGCCGTCTGCCGGGCCCTGGACCAGCTGCGGATTTCGCACCGGGCGGTCGGCGTGCGGTTCTTCGCAGAGCTGCCCGGCGTCCTGTCCGCGGCGGATGAGCCGGTGGTCTTCAATCTCGTCGAGGGCTTCTGGGCGGACCCGGAACACGCGTCATTCGTCCCGGCTGTCGTCCGCAGTTTCGGCAAGGCCTGTACCGGCAACGACACCGCGGGCCTGTCGCTCTCGTTGGATAAATGGCAGAGCAAGATCCTG
>JALORE010000136.1 GCA_025459125.1 Planctomycetota bacterium
GGGATTTCTCTCAAGCTGAGAGCGGGAACGGCCGATAATACATGTAGAAGCCCACGAGGCCAGGGATGATATGCGGCCGGACCGCCGGATCGGCGGGCGAGGGTCGCGCGGACCCGGGATATGCTCCGGGGGACGAACCAGAGCCGTGTGGGGCCATATCACGAGTATGATGAGCGGTGCCTCGACCGAGAACGCCGGGGGATTACCGTTCCATTGGCATCGGTATTATGAGTAGAGGCAGTAAGGAGGCTTGGAATGGGGCGACAGGAAACCCGAGAGAACGGCATTTCGACGAGCAGTTCGCAGGCGGGTGGTGCCACGGCCGCAGCGCCACGCCGTTCCGGCGCCAAGTCGCGGCCCGCGGCAGACGGTCCGAAGATCACGCATGACCAGATTGCCCGGCGGGCACACGAGCTTTGGGTTCAGCAGGGGTGCCCTCACGGCCGGGACCGGGAGAACTGGTTCGAGGCGGAGAAGCAGCTCCGGGCCGAATTGGCGAGCAACTAGGGGCCGGGCCCCTTTGGTCCCCGACCGGGAGGCTCTCCTCGAACCGGTCGTGGCCGGGGAAGCGGTCGGTCACGACGAGCCGAAGTTCACCACCGGCACATCTGACAAGCACGTTTCGCCATGTCGAGGCATCTGTCTGGACGAGCAGGCAGATCCTGGCATACAATCCCTGCGCGTTACCCGAACAATCGCGTCATTGTCGAGCACAGACCGGGAATGTTACGACTGCTGTACGTAACGGACCTTCACGGGTGGCCCGGCGGTTATGAGCGGACTGCCGCGGTTGCCCGGGAGGAGGAAATCAGCACGATCGTCAACGGGGGCGATATGTTTCCCCATGGGCGGGATCTGATCGTCACCCAGCGGCGGTTCATCGTGGAGTATCTCCGGCCTTACCTGGCGGGACTGGCTGCGGCGGGGGTTTCCTATTACGGCATGCTGGGCAATGATGACTGCCGGTCGCAGCATTGCGCTGGTTTGAAGAATCGGGATTTCGGTCCCTGGAATTTGTTTGGGATTTGGTGCTCCGTGCCTGGGATTTGAGGTAGAATAAGGGGGAACCCGGGCCTGCTGGTGCGGATGGATCGGTCACACCCGGCCGGCCGGGCGAGTGATGGACTTCTTCGGCTGGAGAGAGCGGAGCGATGCTATGAGAAGACGCGGTTTCACCCTCATCGAGCTGCTGGTGGTCATCGCCATCATTGCGATCCTGATGTCGGTGCTCTTGCCCGCGATGCACCGGGCGCGGGAACAGGGGATGCGGGCCACCTGCCTGAGCAATGTCAAGCAGTTCGGGATCTCCTGGGTCCTGTACGCGGACGAGAACGACCAGAAGATCGTAAATTCCTGCACGATCGAGAACTCCGAAGGCCACAACGACACGCTGGAGCCGTGCTGGATGTACTTTCACTCGAACTACACCGAACAGCAGCGGATCGACGGGATTCGGCGCGGGGCCATGTGGCCGTACGTCAAGCAGCTCAAGCTCTACAAATGTCCCACCGGCATTCGGGGCGAGGTGAACACCTACGCCATCGTTGACTGCATGAACGGGGCGATGTCGAGCATTCCGAACATCCCGAAGGGGGTCTACATCAGGCGGAAGTCCGACATCAAGCAGGCGGGTGAGCGGATCGTGTTCCTGGACGAGGGCAAGACCAGCGTGCAGAGCTGGACGATCTACTACGACCGGCCCTCGTGGTGGGATATGCCGCCGGTGCGTCACGGCGTGGGCACGAACCTCAGCTTCGCGGACGGGCACGCAGAGTACTGGAAATGGGAGGACCTGCGGACCCTCAAGGTGTCCCGCCAGGAGGGCAACTGGCAGTCGATGGTCAATCTGCCGGACAACCCGGACATCCCCCGGGTCCAGCGGGGAGCCTGGGGCGCGCTGGGCTACGTCCCGCAGCAGCGATGACGCTGGTGGGACCGCCCCCACTCGTAGGGGCGAATAATCGTTCGCCCCGACCGTGTTGACACGGTTCTCACCCGCCTCAAAGCGGGCCTTCCGGCGCCGCCGGTCCCGAACCCCTCCGCGGGTCCGGGACCGACCGATAACTACTCCCATAGGCAGGCAGAGGGGACCGGAGTTCCGTCTTCTCGGACTATTCTTTGAGGATTGTTCATGGGGACCGGTGCGAGGATTCAGGCCAAGTACGTTCATACGAACCTGGTGGCCGAGGATTGGCGCGGGCTGGCGCGGTTCTATCAGGAGGTATTTGGGTGTGTGCCGGTGGGTCCCGAGCGGGACTACCGGGGTACGACCCTGGAGGCCGGGACCGGGATCGCCGGGGCCCATCTGACCGGGGCGCATCTGAGACTGCCGGGTTATGGCGAAGGTGGGCCGACCCTGGAGGTTTTCGGATATACGCCGTGTGTGGAGAGGGTGCCGACCGCGGTCAATCGGCCGGGATATGGCCATATCGCGTTCCAGGTCGAGGACGTCACCCGGGCGCGGGAAACGGTCTTGGCGGCGGGCGCAAGCACGGTCGGCGAGGTGGTCACCCTGCAGCTTTCGAACGGACAACACGTGACCTGGTGCTACGTGACAGACCCCGAAGGGAACGTGATCGAGCTACAAAAGTGGGCATGAGGAGGATGCGTGATATGCAGTCCGCAAGGCGGTGCCGCGGGCATCCTGCCCGCGATCGAGGGCGCTCGCGCCCTCGACGCCCCGGAGCCGCGCGTTTAGCAGTTGGGCCGGACCGGGGGTCGGGGGTTGACTCGCAGGTGTTAAATCGGGTAAGATGGGGATGGCGGAGGCGGTCTGCCGACCGCCAGGTTTGTCGTGCTTCACACTCAACGAGGAGAAACGTGCTGACAGCGGGAAGGCTCCCAGTGCCGGCGCTGGTCGTGCTGGTGTTGTGGCTCAGCGGTGCCCTATGGGGCCAAGGCGGGCCGGCGGTTGTCATCAACGAGCTGCACACCAATCCCGACGTCGAGACGGAATTGGTCGAGTTCGTCGAGTTGTACAACGCCGGAACCACCGAGGCGGACCTCTCGGGCTGGCAGTTCACTGAAGGTGTGCTTTTCACCTTTCCGGCCGGGACGAAGCTGGCGGCGGGGGGGTACCTCCTCGTGGCCCAGAGCCCGGACGGGATTCGGGCGAAGTGGAACGCCGGGCGGGGCGGCATCCCGGACCGGTTGATCTTTGGGCCGTTCACCGGCGCGCTGGACAGCGATGGCGAGCAGGTCGTACTCCGGGATGCGGCCGGCGCCGTTGTGGACGAGGTCGATTACCAACTGGGGTTTCCCTGGCCGACCGTGGGCGATGCCGTACCGGCAGACCGGCCGGGCACGGGGCGCTCGTTGCAGCTTGTCAACCCGGCGTTGGACAACGATCTCGGCGGCAGTTGGCGTTCCGCGCTGCCGACGCCGGCGGCGGCGAACAAGGGCGTGCTGACCGTCCATGTCCCCCCGCAGATCCGCCAGGTGCAGCACACACCCAGACAGCCCACCAGCGGCACCGTCGTGACGATCACCGCGAAAGTCACCGACCCGGACGGCGTGGGAACCGTCGTCGTGTGGTACCAGGTCGTCCAGCCGGGCGCCTACGTCGGGCGCTTCGATCCGCAGTACGCGGAAGGCTGGACCATGGCCTCCATGCACGATGACGGACTCGCCGGCGACGCCCGAGCCCGCGACGACACCTTCACCGCCCAGATTCCCGCGAGCGTGCAGGCGCACCGCCGGCTGGTCCGTTACAAGATCATGGTGGCCGACAGCCTTGGCTTGTCCGTCGTCGTGCCGTACGTGGACGACCCGCAGCCGAACTTCGCCTATTTCGTCTACGACGGCGTGCCCGCCTGGCGCGGAGCGGTGCAGCCCGGCGTCACCCCGGTCGTCGAATACCCGGCCGAGGTCATGCGCAGCTTGCCCGTCTATCACCTGCTCAGCAAGAAGTCCGACGTCGAGGACGCCACTTGGCTGGCCAAGTACGCGGGCAGCGACTACCCCTGGTACGGCACCCTCGTCTACGACGGCGCCGTCTACGACCACATCCGCTACCGCATGCGCGGCGGAACGTGGCGCTACGCCATGGGCAAGAACATGTGGAAGATCGACTTCCAGCGCGGCCATTACTTCCAGGCCCACGACGACTACGGAAATCCGTATCGCACGAGGTGGGCCAAGCTGAACTTCTCGGCGTGCACCCAGCAGGGCAGCTTCGGGCAGCGCGGCGAGCAGGGGATGTTCGAGGCGGTCTCGTTCCGGCTGTTCAACCTGGCGGGTTGCCCCGCGTCGAAGACGAACTACGTGCAGTTTCGGGTCATCGACGAGGTGTACGAGGACGGCACGCGCAACGCCGCCCACCCGCCGCTGACCTCCGGCGGGACCCAGTACGACGGCGATCTGTGGGGCCTGTACCTGACCATCGAGCAGATGGACGGGCGGTTTCTGGAGGAGCATGACCTGCCCGACGGCAACCTCTACAAGATCGACAACAGCAACCACGAGACCAACCACCAGGGCCCGACGCAGCCTGCGGACCAGTCCGACCTCAACCGGTTCCTGAGCTACGGAAGCACGGAATCCTGGTGGCGGCAGAACGTCAACCTCGACGTCTACCACAGCTATTACGCGATCTACCAGGCGGTCCATCACGGCGACATCACCGGCAAGAACTGGTTTCTCTACCACCATCCCGAGACGGACCAGTGGTGGCAACTCCCCTGGGACCTCGACCTGACCTGGACGACGTACTACAACGGCAGCGGCGAGATCACCGACCTGCTCTTCAACGCCGAGCAGACCAACCAGTTGATCGACGAGTACGCCGCGATCGTCGACGACGCCGCGGGCGGACTTTCCCTGGCCGATGTCGATCGCGCGATGTGGGACTATCATTGGGCGGTCGGGGCCGGGGCCTATCCGCGGTACATCGACCGCGAGGCCAGCGTCAAGGCGGGCCAGGGACGTTTCTACCAGGAGGCGGTGGACCGCGGCTATCCGCGCAGCTTCGAGGGCATGGTCCGGGTCATGAAGGGCTACGTGGTCGAGCGGACCAGTTATCTCAACAGCCGGTCCGCCGATTCCGCCATCCCCAACACGCCGACGATCACCGCCACGGGACCGGCGGGCTTCCCGATCAACGCCCTGTCGTTCCAGACGTCCCCGTTCAGCGACCCACAGGGAACCGGCACGTTCGCGGCGCTGCAGTGGCGGATCGCCGAGGTCACCACGGACGCCAAGCCCGTCGTGCAGAACGGCCCCAACGTGGTCCTGCTGCCGGATGGGGCGATGTGGAAATACTTCAAGGGAACGCGCGAGCCCTCCCTGGCCGCCTGGGCGTGGCGACAAACCGGGTTCGACGATGCCTCCTGGTTGTCCGGGCCAACGCCGATCGGCTATGACAGCCAGATCTCGATCGCGACGAATCTGACCGACATGCGGGGCAACTACACCACGATCTACCTCCGCAAGACCTTCGACGTGGCCAGCCTCAACGCGCTCAACAAGCTGCAGCTCGACGTCAAGTATGACGATGGGGTGAACTTGTGGATCAACGGCCGCCTGGCGTACCACGACAACGTCGCGAGCGAGAGCCAGCCGTACACCGCCACCGCGGTCTCCGCCATCGAGAATCAGGATTTCGTGCCGGTTGACCTCGGCCCCGCCAACGGCTGGCTCATCGAAGGGGAGAATGTCGTGGCCCTCCAGGTCCTCAATTCCTCCAGGAGCGATAGCTCCGACTGTTTCATCGACGTGCGCCTGACGGGAACGAAATCGCAGAACGCCGCCGGCAGCCCCGCCGGCACGACTCTGCCGCCGGTCGCCGGCCAGGGGCCGCGCAAGTACGAAATCGAGGCCCTTTGGGAAAGCGAGGAGATCCGGGCCCTCAGCAGCACGATCACGATCCCCGCCGCGGGCCTCAAGCCGGGACGGACGTACCGCGTCCGTTGCCGGATGAAGGACAACACCGGCCGCTGGAGCCACTGGTCCAGCGCCGTCCAGTTCACCGCCGGCGCGCCGCTGGCCGCCGGCCTGCTATCGGACCTGCGGATCACCGAAGTCATGTACAATCCGCCCGCTGCGGCTGCGGGCGGCCTGGACAACAACGAATTCGAGTTCATCGAGCTCAAGAACACCGGCGACGAAACGCTGAATCTCGCGGGCGTCTCCTTCGACCGGGGCCTCACGTTCAGCTTTGCCGGCAGCAGCGTCACGACGCTGGGTCCGGGCCGGTTCGTCCTGGTGGTCAAGAACAAGCCGGCCTTCCTGTCCCGTTATGGCTCCTCCCTGTCCGCCCTGATCGCCGGCGAATACGAGGGCAAGCTGGCCAATGACGGCGAGACGATCGCCCTGATCGATCAATGGAACGGCACGATTGCCGAGTTCCAGTACGGTGACGGCCGGGGCTGGCCCCTATCCGTCGACGGCGGCGGGCACTCCCTGGTCCCGCTGGATTCCGCGCTGCCCGCGGAGCCGCAGGGCTCCCTGAACTACCCCGGTAACTGGCGGGCCAGCACGTATCTCGCCGGCTCGCCGGGCAGCGACGATCCCGCTCCCGCGCCGACCGTGCTGATCAACGAATTCGTGGCGAATACGCAGACCGGTAGTGATTGGATCGAGCTGTACAACCCTACGAATGCCGAGATCAGCCTCGCCGGCTGGTACCTCAGCGACGATGCGGATGCACCGCGCCAGTGGCCGATTCCCGCTGTCACCGTTGGGCCTCACGGCTACGTCACTTTCGACGGAGACACCGGCTTTGGCGCCGGCAGCGCCGGATTCGCCCTGAGCCGAGACGGCGAAGAGATCGCTCTCTCGTATCTGCCGGGGACCGTCGAGGATCGCATCGTTGATACCATCCGCTTCAAGGCCCAGGAGCCGGGCGTCTCCCTCGGCCGCTATCCCGACGGCGGCGCCTACTGGTTCCGCCTGGACCCCTCGCCCAGCGCCGCGAACAAGAACCCGGTCCTCGATGTCGTCATAGATGAAATCATGTACCACCCGCCCGACCCGGACGAGGAGTATCTCGAGCTCTACAACCCGACGGCCCGACCCGTGAGCCTGCACGACGCCACGACCGCCTGGCGCCTCGACGGCGCCGTGAGCTACAGCTTCCCCGCCGGCGCCGCGCTTCCCGCGGGAGGCCGGCTGGTGGTCGTCGGTTTCGACCCCGCCGTCGATGCCTCCCGCCGCAACGCGTTCCTGACCGCCTACGGCGCGATGTCCCTGACGCCGGGCGTGACGCTGGTCGGCCCCTGGACCGGCAAGCTCGCCAACGAGGGCGAGCGGATTGCCCTGGAGAAGTCCCAGCCGGGTGAGGACCCGGCTGTTCCCCTCGCCTGGGTGATCGTGGACGAGGCGATCTACAGCCACGTCGCCCCCTGGCCGCCGGCCGCTGCCGGTCAAGGCAACGCGCTCCATCGCCTCCACGCCGAAGCCGCCTGGTCCGGCAACGACCCCACCAACTGGCGCGCCTCCCCGCCCACCCCCGGTAGGTAGTACGAAATGTAGCACAGCCGCCCCCGGCTGTGATCGTCGGAGCGTCTACGCTAACTGGGGGGATTTGCCGTTCACGAACCCGCATGGTATAGTCCATCTGCCGAATCGACAGCGATTCACAGGCTCAGGTTCTTCCACGGGAGACGCAGATCATGAAGTTGAAGACCGTCTTGGAGAAGAGCGAGGACGGGGGGGGCACGCTGTTCGTCCCATCTCTGCCCGGATGCATCAGCGAAGGAGACAGCCGTGAGCAGGCTTTGGCGAATATCCGGGAAGCGATCGAGCTGTATCTGGAGCCGGTTGAGGACGGCTCCGACTTTGCGCCGACGGCGGAGATCGTCGAAGTGACGATATGAGCAAATCGACTCTGTCCCACATCCTCAAACAAGCCAGCCTGACTCGCGACGGTTTCCTGGACTTGCTCAAATGATCGACGGCGTCGATGATGATCTTCCTTATTGCCCATGCTGTGGATCGATCTTCCGCAGGTCCTGAGTTCTTCGCTCAGATTCCACCCGATCTGCCTTGGTCCGGACGCCGCACGACTCCGTGAAATCGGCCTTCCTGTCTCCAGGGAATACTCCCTACCGTATTCTTCCATGTGGCGGAGAGTTTTCTGTCACCACCGGCGGAAGGGCGGCCACTATCAGCGTAGATGGGCAAATGGGTGGGGCAGGGGCGGTTTGTGGCAGGGGATTCCTCCGGCCTCGGGGTTGTGGGGATGCGGTTGGGGTACGGTCATCTGACGGGAGGTGAATGCCAATGCGGATTTCGCGGCGGGCGTTTTTGCGGTGTTGTGCGGCGGCCTCGGCATCGCTGGGGCTGGGGCCGGAGGGGCTCACGGGCCTGGCAGAGGCCCTGGCCGATCCGAAGGCGCCCTCCGTCCTGTGGCTGCAGGGCAGTGGGTGCAGCGGGTGCACGATCTCCTTTCTGAACTACGTGGCGCCGTCGGAGCCGGTCGATGCGGCCGACGTGCTGATCAAGAGCGCCAATCTGCTCTATCATCCGACCCTCTCGGCCGGGGCGGGGGAATCCGTCGTGACCGAGATCAAGAAGGCCGGCAGCTACCTTCTCCTCATCGAGGGCGGTGTGCCGACGGCCTTTGACGGCCATGCCTGCACCCCCTGGTCCGAGGGCGGCCGGGAGGTGACCTTCCAGGAAGCTGTGCGGACCCTCGCCGAGAAGGCGAGGCAGGTCCTGTGCGTGGGGACCTGTGCCGCCTATGGCGGCGTCTCCGCGATGGGCGCCAACCCGACCGCCGTCAAGCGCGTCCAGGACATCACCGGCCAGGCCACGATCAACGTACCCGGCTGCCCGCCGCATCCGGACTGGATTGTCGCAACGCTGGCGCAATTGCTCCAGGGCAAGACCGTCTCCGTGGACGGCCAGGGCCGGCCGGTGTCGCTCTTCGGCGGCCGGCGGACGTGCGACGACTGCCCGTTCCACGGCCGGGGCGAAGCCCGGACGCTGGGCGTGCGGGGCCAGTGCATGGAGGCGCTCGGCTGCTGGGGCGAAGTCATTGCGACACCCTGTCCGACGACGCAATGGAACAACCGCGTGAGTTGGTGCATGGCGGCCGGCTCGCCCTGCCTCGGTTGCATCGACCCGACCTTCCCCGGCGCCACGAGTTTGCTGCGCTCGCGCGGTCCCGGCGGGGGACGCGGGCGGGGCGGCGGCCGTGGCCGGGGCCGAGGTTGACGTCGTTGTTCCCCACAAGTCGTTCGGGAGTCTCCGACAGAAGCGGCTCACGCCCGTCATGGCGAGCCGCGGCGCCGCGACGAAGCAGTCTCAACTGCCACCCGCGATCCCCGCGCCGTCGGGGTACGGAAAGTGTAAAGGATCGAATTCGGGAGCATCTGCTATGCCGACAGTAATCACAATTGATCCCGTGACGCGTTTGGAGGGTCATCTGCGTGTCGATGTGACCGTTGACTCGGTGGAGGGAAAGCCACAGGTCGTGGAGGCACGCGTATCCGGGACTTCGTTCCGGGGTTTCGAGACGATGCTCGTGAACCGCGACCCGACGGAGGCGCCGCACCTGACGCAGCGGATCTGCGGCGTCTGTTCCGTCCCGCACGGCGTAGCCGCGGCCCTGGCGCTGGAACAGGCGGGGCAAAGCACGATTCCCGAGAACGCCCGCGTCCTGCGGAACCTGGTCCTGGGGGCGAATTTCATCCAGTCCCACATCCTGCATTTCTATCAGTTCTCCCTGCTGGACTACGTGGGCGGACCGGGGATGCCGCCCTGGGAGCCGCAGTGGGATGTGGACCGCCGGCTTAACGCCGAGGATTCCGCCCGGCTGGTGGATCACTACCGGCTCGCGCTGCAGGCGGCCCGCGCGACCAACGAGATGGCCGCGGTATTTGCGGGACGCCAGCCGCACTCACCCGCGCTGGTCCCCGGCGGGTTCACGAATGTGCCGACGGCGGACCAGGTTGCCCTGTTCCGCAAATACTGCGGGACCGGGGCGGAGTTCATCCGCCGGGTGTACGTGCCCGACGTGGATTTTATAGCATCACGGTATCCGGAATATAGCAAGCTGGGCCGGGGCTGCGGGAACCTGCTCGCGTTCGGCGGTTTCGCGCTGGACGCGGCCGGCAGGGAACTGTTCCTCACCGGGGGCCGGATGACCGAAGGAGGCAGGGAAGTCCAGCCCCTGAAGCTGGAGGCGGTCACGGAGCAGGTCACGTGTTCGTGGTACGACAATGGCTCGACCAATCGCCACCCCGCCGACGGCGTCACGCAGGCTGTCTATCCCAAGGAGGGCGCCTACTCGTGGCTCAAGGCGCCGCGCTACGAGGGTGAACCCTATGAGACCGGCCCGCTGGCGCGGATGACGATCGACGGGCTCTACCGCCAGGGGATCTCGGTCCACGACCGGCACCGGGCGCGGGCGGCCGAGGCGCTGAGGATCGCGGAAGCTCTGCCACGCTGGCTGGACCAGGTCAAACCGGACGAGGCGGTCTACACACGCTACGCCGTGCCGAGCGAGGCCGAGGCGGCCGGACTGACCGAGGCGCCGCGCGGGGCCCTGGGGCACTGGCTGAAGATTCGCCAGGGGAAGATCGCCCATTACCAGGTGGTCACGCCGACCTGCTGGAACGGCTCACCCCGGGACGACCGCCAGAAGCCCGGCCCGATGGAGAAGGCCCTGGTCGGGACGCCGGTCGCGGACGCGAAACAGCCGGTCGAGGTCCTGCGCGTCGTTCATTCCTTTGACCCATGTCTGGCCTGTGCCGTCCACGTCTCCCGGCCCGTACATCCGGCCCGGGCGCTGGTATTTCCGGGGCCTCGCACAGACTGAGCGCCGCATGTCATTGCCTATGGGCCCACGGAAACCGCATCTGATTCTCGGAATCGGCAATTGCCTGTTGGCCGATGACGGCGTGGGAGTCCACGCCGCGCGTCTCCTGGCCGCCGATCCTCCTCCCGGGACCGTCGTCCTGGCGGCTGAGACGGATTTCCTCAGTGCGTTGCCTCTCCTGGAGCGGTGTGCCCACGTCCTCGTGATCGATGCCCTGGATGGCGGCCAGCCGCCGGGCACTCTCTATCAGTGCCGTGGCGAGGACCTTGCCAGGGCCGGCCCGGGTCATTCCCTGCACGGCCTGGGCTTGCTGGAGACTCTGGAATTCCTCGACGCCGCGCAGCGCCCGCAGATACACGTTCTGGGCGTTCAGCCCGGCCGGATCGGACTGGGCCTGGACCTGTCGCCCCAGGTGGCTTGGGCACTGCCCCAGGTGGTTCGCGCGGCCCATCAGATCATCGCAGCCCTGGGCCCCTCTGATTGCGCCAAGCCACAGCGCGGTTCCCCAGAACCTCGAACACGATGAGGGCCGAACTGGAGGCCGCTATTTGCTGTCATGCCCGTGCACGCGGGAATCCGGGAAGGTCCGAGCGCTGTGGGGCAAACGTGGGCATGACGCCCGCAGAGCATGTCTGATTGCGGGTGGGGGATTCCGATGGTACAGTAACCACCTTGCGAGTAGCATCCCTGCGGGGATGGACGTGCGGCTCTTTGCTATTGGAGGCATGCCCCGCCCTGTCTGGATGCTGCCCGGGGGGAGGGGCTGCCTTGCGTTGGTTGGTGGGTACCGGGCGCGGGCGACGCATGCATCGGGCTCCCAATCGAGGTTCCTTGTGATTGGGGTCTCGTCACCCCCACGGTCACGGGCATCCGACGCATGTCACGGCTTGACGGAAGGGGGGTGAATCGGCTACAATATCAGGCTGGTGGGTGTTGTCTGCCGACGGATTGGGCCTGGATCACGCGGGTCTGACTCGTATCACCGGGTGTGCGGGGCACACGCTCCCGCTGGTGGCGTGCGACGACGCTCGTCCCGCAGCCTCAGCGCGGTCGATCCGTGGGAGCCAATGGACATGAGGAGTGTGACATCTCGCTTCGGACTCCTGCCGGTGGTTTTGGTCCTGGCCTTCGGCGCGGATGGATTTGCCCAGGGACGGCGTCCGGTTCCCCTTTCGGTGGTAGTCAATGAGGTCATGGCTGCCAACCGCCAGACGCGCGCCGATCCGCAGGGCCACTATGACGACTGGATCGAACTGTACAACCGGGGCACGGCCTCCGTTGACATCGGCGGCTGCTACCTGACGGACAATCCCGCCGACCCCACCAAATGGCAAATCCCGGCGAATGGGCCGGCGGTCACCACCATCGCGGCCCACGGCTACCTGCTGCTCTGGGCCGATGGCGATGTCGCGGATGCCGGTCTGCACGCCAGCTTTCGCCTCAGCGACAACGGGGAACAGGTCAGCCTCTTCGCCGCCGACGGCACAACGTTGATCGACACCCTCTCGTTCGGGCCCCAGAAGGTCGATGTCTCCTATGGACGGCTCCCCGACGGCGGCACGGACCTGCGGTCTTTTCCCTCGCCGACGCCGGGGGCGGCCAACGCGGTTCTCTACGAAGGTATCGTCGAGGCGCCGCAGATCAGCGTCCCGACGACCTTCGGCACCGAGCCGATCATGGTAACGCTCGCCACCGCGACGGACGGAGCGACGATCTACTTCAGCCTGGATGGCAGCGACCCATTGAGCCAGAGCCCGACGCGGGGCCGGGGCGCCTCCATGGGTTCCGTCTACACGGCGCCGCTGACGATCGGCAAGACCACCACGCTGAAAGCCGTTGCGATCAAGTCCGGTTGGCGGCAGAGCGCCGTGAGCACGGCACGCTACATCTTCCTGGGCCGGGACGCGGCAAGCTTCACCTCGCCTTTGCCGATCGCGGTGATCGACACCTTCGGCAAGGCCGTCACCACGACACAAACGCCGGCGTACGGCTTCTTTGTCAACACGGACGAACGTGGCCGGGCGGCGGCCACTGGTCCGATCGACTTTGTCGGTCCGGCGGCGATCAACGTGCGCGGCAAGAGTTCCGGCGGCTTCGCGAAGAAGCAATATCACCTGGAAACGCAGGACGAACGAGGCGGCGGCAAGGATGTGTCGATCCTCGGTTTTGCCCCGGAGTCGGATTGGGTCCTCCAGGGGATGTACTCCGACAAGTCGCTGATGCGCAACGTCCTGCCGTATCAGTGGAGCAATGACCTGGGACGCTGGGCGGCCCACACCCGCTTCATCGAGCTGTTCGTCAATTCGGACGACTCCGATGTCACGCTGACGGACTACGTCGGCGTGTACGTGTTCATGGAGAAGATCAAGGTCGGTCCGAATCGCGTCGATATCGCGGCCCTGGACCCGGGCGACCGGACCGAGCCGGCCATCTCCGGCGGGTACATTTTCGCCAAGGACAAGCTCGATACCGACGACCAGACGTTCGGCACCAGCCGCGGCCTGACCCTGATCTTCAAGGACCCGAAGGGACCCGAGCTCACGCAGGCCCAGAAGGACTGGATCCGCAATTATCTCAACACGTTCGAGACCGCGCTGTACGGTACGAACTTCGCCGACCCGGTCAACGGCTACGCCAGGTTCATCGACGTGGGCTCGTTCATCGACAATCACATCATCGTCGAGCTGAGCAAGAACATCGATGGCTTTCGCCTGAGCACATATTACCACAAGGACCGCAACGGCAAGCTCGTCATGGGGCCGGTCTGGGATTACGACCTCTCCTTCGGCAACGCCAACTACAATGACGGCTGGAACGCCACCGGCTGGTACAACCGTCTGCTCGGCGATGGCGATTACCCCTACTGGCGCCGGCTGTTCGAGGACCCCGCCTTCAAGCTGCGGTACGCGGACCGGTGGTTCAGCCTGCGGCGGGACCTGTTCACGACGAGCCGCCTGCTGGGGATCGTCGAGAACTATGCCACGCTGCTCGACGAGCCGGCGGCGCGGAATTACGCCCGCTGGCCGACCCTCGGCGTCTACGTCTGGCCCAACTGGTTTATCGCCAAGACCTATCGCGAGGAAATCGCCTGGATGAAGGGCTGGCTGGCCGACCGGCTCACGTGGATGGACAGTCAGGCCGCCCTGGAATTCGCGCCGGCCCCGCCGGCTTTCAGCCGGCAGGGCGGGCAGGTCCCGCCCGGATTCGAGCTGGCGATGACCGCCCCCGGGCCGATCTACTACACGCTCGACGGTTCGGACCCCTACGTCGTCGCGGGTCCGATCAGCGCGCCGACCGGCACGACGATCGTGGCGGAGAACGCGCCCAAGCGGGTGCTCGTACCCACTGGGCCGGTGGACGACGCCTGGCGGGGCAGCGGGGCGTTCGATGACTCCGCGTGGACCTCCGTCACCGGCGGTCCCGGTCCCCTCGGCTACACGCGCAGCTCCCGCGCCGTGGGCGTCTTCAGCCTGGACCTGGCCGCCCCGATGTACGGGCTCGCCACGAGTTGCTACGTCCGCATCCCGTTTACCTTCACGGGGAACGTGCAGAACGTCGCCGCGCTGACGCTGCGCATCCGTTACAATGACGGTTTCGTCGCCTACCTCAACGGCGTGGAAGTAGTCCGCCGCAACTTCACAGGGACTCCCGCCTGGAACTCGGCCGCCTCTGCCCAGCAGTCCGATACCGCGTCCGCCGCCTATGAGAACATCCCCATCATCGCGGACATGTTGCGGCCGGGCGACAACCTCCTGGCGATCCAGGGTCTCAACGCCTCGGCGACGAGCCTCGATTTCGTGATCGCGGTCGAGCTGAAGGCTGAGGCATCCGGCAGCCTGCAAACGCCGGGCCGGGTCAAGAGCTACACGAAGCCGATCTCCCTGGAGGGGAGCACGTGTGTCAAAGCGCGGGCGCTGGTCGCCGGTCGCTGGAGTGCGTTGAACGAGGCGGTCTTCGCCGTCGGGCCGGTGGCCGAAAGCCTGCGGATCAGCGAGATCATGTACCACCCGGCCGACACCGGCCTTCCGGATGACCCGAACACCGAATACGTCGAGTTAGTCAACATCGGCGCCGCAACCATCGACCTGAATTTCGTCCGACTCGAAGGCGGGGTGGAATTCGCGTTTCCCTCGTTCCCGCTCACACCGGCCGGCTGCTGCCTGGTGGTAAAAGACCGCCCGGCTTTCGAGGCGAAGTACGGCCCGGGTCTGCCCGTCGCCGGCCAGTACACCGGCAGTCTCAGCAACGCCGGCGAGCGCCTCGTGCTGCAGGATGCCGGCGGGCGCACGATCCACGACTTCACGTACCAGGACGGCTGGTACACGTCCACCGATGGGCGGGGCTTCTCGCTCGTCCTCAGGACTCCTGCCGCCGTGGACCCGAACACCCTGGGCGACAAAGCCGTCTGGCGCCCCAGCGTGAACCCCGGCGGCTCTCCTGGTCTCCCCGACGCTGCCGCGTTTTGATGCGGCGTCCGCCGTGCGGCTATCAGAGCCTCGAACACGGAGACCCTCCCGCAGAACGTTGCCGCCCCCTGTCGTTCCCGCCTGTGCGCGAATGACATGGGGCGTTCTGTCCCCTGAGGAGAACCGTCAAGGTATCAGAGGGCCTCTTGGTTTCGTGTCTCGAGAATACGCTTTTGACAATTCCCGGCGGGAATCCTATGATTCATGTTGACCGTCCTGGGCGGGGTGATCGGCCGAGCCGGCTTGGCCGGCCGCGAAGAGATCCCGCCGGCCGGCGTGAAGGAGAATGGATTGGAACGAGCACCTATGGATCTTGATCGTGACTACCGCAACCCGCCGCGCCGGCCGCGCTCCCAGATCTGGCTGCTGGTGCTGTTGCTGGTCCTGGCCCTGCTGTTCTTCCTGCGCGAAGCACGGATCTGGGGTCCCGATCTCTACTATCGGGGCGCCGAGCCCCGGGCGGTGACGGCCCGCGGCGACCTGGCGGCGGACGAGACGAGCACGATCGCGCTGTTCAAGGCGATCTCGCCGTCGGTGGTGTACATCACGACGACGACGGTCCGGCGGGAGCTCTTCAGCTTCCGTCCGCTGGAGGTGCCGCAGGGCGCGGGCTCCGGCTTCGTCTGGAACGACAACGGCTACGTCGTCACGAACTTTCACGTGATCGCCGGGGTCGGGGGCGCCCGCGTGACCCTGGCGGACCAGTCCACCTGGCCGGCGCAGCTCGTCGGCGCGGAGCCCGACAAGGACATCGCGGTGCTGAAGATCGACGCGCCCCAGCACCTCCTGCCGCCGATTCCGCTGGGCACCTCCACCGACCTGCAGGTTGGGCAGAAGGTCTTCGCCATCGGCAATCCGTTCGGGTTCGACCAGACGCTGACGACCGGCGTCATCAGCGGCCTGGGCCGTGAGATCGAATCCGCCACCGGCCGGCTCATCCAGGGCGTCATTCAGACCGATGCCGCGATCAATCCCGGCAATTCCGGCGGCCCGCTGCTCGACAGCGCCGGACGCGTCATCGGCATCAACACCGCCATCGTCAGCCCGTCCGGCGCCTACGCCGGCATCGGGTTTGCTGTGCCGGTCGACATCGTCAACCGCATCGTGCCGCAGATCATCCGCGGCGAGCCGATCCAGAAGCCGCTGCTGGGCATCCGGATGGCGGACGATTACCTCGTGCGCCGCCTCGGGCTCCAGGGCGTGCTGATTCTCGACGTGGCGCCCGGCGGCACCGCCGCCCAGGCGGGATTACGGCCCACGCGGGAGGACCGCCTCAACCGGATCGTGCTCGGTGACCTGATCGTCGCTGCCGACGGCAAGTCCGTGCGCAACGCGACCGACCTGTTCCGGGTCCTCGATTCCCACGAGGTGGGCGACACGCTGACACTGACCGTCCTGCGGGATGGAGGCAAAACGGACGTCCCGGTCCAGCTCCGCGCCGTCTCGTACCCCGGTAACTGAGAGACTGCCTCAGGACGGTGAATGTCACGGTGCGGTGCGCGGGGCCCATCTCTGGTCCGGGGGCACTTGGCAAGGCACGCTTTCGGACTATACTTTAGATAGGTGAGTGCCCTGGTACGGGCGAGCACGTCCTGTCAGAGAAGTAGCCGCAGAGTCCACCTTTCCTTCCGATTCGCGCCAAGGCTTCTGGCGATTCTCTGAATCCTCGGTAGAAGGACCCGGAAAGAAACCTATTGCTGCGCGGGGTGGCACGCTCGAGGGCCTCGCCTGTGACTGCGAAGCATCCGGGTGGCGAGTCCGATGCGGGTGAGGTATGCCTCGCCCGAAGGGTTACGGAAGGCCGAAGACTGCTGCCCGGATGCGCTCTTCTTTCGCCCTATCGTCCGGGCAGGCGCACGGCGACAGCCGCATCGGTGGGAGACCGGGTGGCAGCGGCAATCGCTGGCTTGTTGGTAGTGACGCCGTCGGGCGTTATCCTGAACATGCCCTAACGGCGTCACCACGAACCAAAGCCTCCGGCCCTGCCGCTGCCACCCGACACGACTGCTTCACATACCTTCTCCAGTCACCCTTTTCGCCTGGACGGACTACTACCTGGCGACGCGGATATCGTCGAGGTAGAGCTTGCCCGTGCCGTTGGGCTGCGGGTTGGCTCGGTCGCCGACACCCGCACTCAGCTTCTTGACCTGGGCCAGATTCACACCGGCCAGGCTGCTCAGCGGAATCTTCCATTCGGTCCAGGCGGTCGTCAGCACGGCGGCCGGATCGGGATGGACGGCCGTGGCGGTCTTGCCGGCGCTGTCCTGAACCGTGACGTACAACTCCTCCGGACTATTGCCGGGATGCTCGGCGCCGATCCGGGCCACCTGCCACGGGCCCGCCGTGACGGCGCCCGTGGTTGTGATGCCGGAGAAGGAGGCCGTGGTCGGGACATTGACGTTGTGGCTGGTCAGCGCCAGGCCGACGTAGACCGTGGGCGCGACCATGTTGATCGTCTGCGGGTTCCACGACAGCGCGGTCCACTTCACCCCGTCCACGGAGTAATAGCCGCTGAACGCGCTGCCCGAGCGCTCCAGCTTGACCCAGACCGGGGCGGCCAGGGCGATCTGCTCCGGTGTCGCCACCGCCGTATCGCTGGTGGCCAGGCCATCCGTAATCACGCGGGCCTGGAAGCGGACGCCGTTGCCCGGCGAGACCAGGATGATGGCGAACCGCGAGCCCGCGTCGAGGCTTTCCCGGATCATGACACCGCCCTTGGCCCACGGGTCGCTGTTGCCGATGCTCTCGACCTTGGCGACGATCGTCCCGTTCCCGGCGAGCGTCCGGTAGGCAAAGCGGCACTGATCGGCCGCGTTGTAGATGTCGTTGCCCCAGGCGCTCATGGTGATGGCGCCGGGCCCGGTCTCCAGGAAGGACACCGGGTTGCCGCGGAACCACACGACCAGGTTGCTGACTCCGCCGATCGTCCAATCCTGCGGCTGCGCCCACTTTCGCTCGGTCTCACTGTAGAAGGGCGGCTTGGCGTTGTTGTAGTCGAGAGGCATCGACTGGCGCCCGCCGTGCACGATCGTCTGCTCGGCGAAGGGAGCGCTGGTATAGCCGACCTGCGAGCCGCTCCCATTGGTCCAGCCGTCGATCCAGGTTTCATAAATGCGGCTGCCCTCGTCGTTCGTGTAACTCTCGAAGTCGTCCACGATCACGAAGTCGGCGACGGTGAAACTCCAGACGGCGCCTTTCCACGGACTGCCGGGCAGGGCCGGATTGACCTCATCGATTCTCCAGTAATACGTCCGACCCCATTCGAGCGCGCCGGCCGGCGTGAAGCTGGTGCTCACCTGGCGGCCCTGGTAGACGCCCAGCGGATCGGCCGGCGTGGCGTTCTGCACCGCTCCGGCGTCGGTGCCGAAGTACACATCGTGCTCGGTGGCGTTCACGCCTTTGGTCCAGGTCAGCGGTGTGGCGTGCGCTTCATCCGGCATCGACTTGTCCGCCGGATTGGGATCGCTGGCCAGGTTCGGATCGCCGGTCATGACAACCTTGACTTCCGAGACCGCCAGGGCCCGATTGTAGATGCGGACATCGTCCAGCAGGCCGCCCCACATGCTGTTGGCGTTCTCCCGGCCGCCGATGGCGACATAATAGAGATTGCCGGCCAGGGGCGTCGCGGCCCGGTTCTCCGCATCCAGTTTCCCGTTGAGGTAGAACTTCTGATTGGTCCCGGGCTCGGGGACCGTGTAGTCGAACGTCAGGGCGATGTGGGTCCACTCCGTGGTGGGCAGGCCGGTGTTTGTCACCAGGCCGGGCGCAGCGCCGGTCGTGCGGAACTGCAGGCGGCGCGTCGCCGCGTTGTCGAGCCGGAAGCTGTAGGAAGCGTTCCAGCCGCCGTGACGAATGGGCGCATCGTTGCCGGCGCCGCCGTACACCCACAGGGCCACTGTGCCCATCGTGGCGATGTCGAGCGTCCGGCTGTAGGGGACGTAGACGCACTCGTTCGTGCCGTTGAGAGTCAGGACGCCGGTCGTGCTGCTGAAGGGCCGGGTATCCACGACAGTGGTATGGGCATTGTTGATGGGCCAGCCGTGATTCTCGTTGCCGCTGATGTCGAGGTAGTTGTCCTCGAAGGTCCACCAGCCCACGAGATTGGGATCGCCGGATGCGGTGGTCTCGAAGGACCAGACGTCGCCGCCCTGCATCTTGGTGCCGTCAAACTCGTCCACGCGCCAGTAGTAGATGGTGTCGTGCTTCAAGAGGCCGGGGGCGAAGTTGGGTTCCGTTGTCGCGCCCTTGTCGGCTTCGGTGGCTCCGGCCGCGACCTTGGCCTGGTCGATACTGAAGTAGACCCGGTGCGACACGGCCCCGGTGCCCGGCGCCCAGCTCAGGATGCGGTGGAGATTGACGTATTGGGCCCCATCCGGCGGATTGGGCACGGCGGCCTTCTCGGTCGCGACGATGAAGCTCCACACCGGGCCGCGCCAGACCTTGTCCGGGTGCACGTTGTTGACCTCGTCAACCCGCCAGTAATAGGTGATGCCCGGGATCAGGCCGGTCACCGGGTAGTTCGGTTCGGT
This sequence comes from Planctomycetota bacterium, assembly GCA_025459125.1. Taxonomy (GTDB): domain Bacteria; phylum Planctomycetota; class Phycisphaerae; order Sedimentisphaerales; family Anaerobacaceae; genus PLanc-01. The sequence goes on from JALORE010000136.1 coordinate 19,758, forward strand.
CGTGAAGCCCTTGTCCGCCGCGGCGGTCCCGTCATTGACATCGGCGCTGCGGTCACTGAAATACACGTGATGCCCGTTCTGGGCGGCGACATTGGAGCCTTGCCACCACTCCAGCAGCACGCTGGTCGTGCTGACGGTGGCCCCATCCTTTGGTGTGGGGTCCGTGGCCGGCTTGACCCCGGCGATGGTCTTGATTTCCACCGGGTTCAGGGCCCGGTTATAAATGCTGCCCTCGTCGAGCATGCCCTGGAAGAACCAGCGGCCGGCCGGCTGGGTGTAGGTCTCGGCGCCGAGGAACAAGGGGCCGGCGTTCGTGGTCAGTGGGTTCGCGGAGCGGTTCGCAGCGTCGAGCTTGCCGTTGAGGTAGATCTTCTGGTTGTTGCCCGGGGCATCGACGTCGAAGGTGACCGCGACGTGAATCCACTCGGCCAGCGGGATGCCGGTACGGGAATTGAGGGCGTTGACGGTGTCGCCGCCGCGGCTGCGCCAGTTCAGTTGCCGGTAGGTCACCGGATCATCGTCGAGACGGACGGCCAGGTTCTTCCAGGCGTTCCCGTCCCCGGCGACCCCTTTGCAGAAGAGGGCATCCGCCGGCGTGCCGGTGTAATGGATCCACATCTCGTACGTCATGGCCCGGGTCAGATCCAGGCTGGGACTATGCTCGATGCGCAGGAACGCGCTGGTCCCGTTGAGCGCGATGGCCGACCCGGTCTTGCCCGGCGCGCCGGGCGTTGTCCACGTGGCGTTGCCCATCAGCGTGGCGTGGTTGTTGTTGCCGCTGCCGTCGTAGGCGGTGTTGCCGGTCCCCTCGTCGAACGTCCACCAGCCCACGACGCCGGTATTGAGATCGACGGTCGCGGCCTGGGCCGAAACGCATCCCCACACCAGCATCAGCGCGATCAGATGTCTTGACTTCCGAAACATGACGGTCCTCCTTCCAAAATGCCAGTTCAACGATATCTCGTAGGGTGCGTACCACGCACCATTTGCGCTATCTCAGAACCCCACGCCCGCCATGTCACTGCGAGCGGAGCGAAGGGCCCCAACGCCTTGTTCCGCGTTTGGGAACCCAGGCAGTCTCAATCCCCGGCGTTGAGACTGCTTCGTCGCCGCGCTCCTCGCAATGGCATGATAGCGCTCATTCCGTTCGAGGCTCCACCGTGGTGGGTGGCAGCGGCAAGCGCAGCTTGCCGATGGCTTGTGCTCGTGCTTGGCACCATCGGCAAGCTCCGAAGACTTCGCTTG
>JALORE010000404.1 GCA_025459125.1 Planctomycetota bacterium
AGCCCGGCCCCAGGCCGGGCTTTTTCTTTTGGTGATTTCGCATGACGCAGCGCCGCTTTTCTGTAAGTCGGGAGCCGCGGGCGGCTCTAAAATATGTCGGTCGTGACGAAACGGACCGCGAAACTGGTGCGAATCGGACCACGGCGATTCGACAGGTTTGATTGTGACAGAGGAGAATCGAAATGAGGGCATTGAGACACGTAGTCATCGTTCTGGCCGTGACCCTGGTCGGTATCGCCGTCGCAGGGAAGGACCAACAGGCCCCGCCTTCGCAGAACCAACCGCGCACGGACGCGGAGGCGCGGGCAGGAAAGCGAGCTGGCTTGCCGGACCCAGATCCTGGAAGTGGATCTGGCGGGCATCAATGCACGGCGTAAGGCTCTCCAGGAGCAGATCGCCTTGATGCGGGGCGAAGCCGGCGCGCGGGCTGCCACCGGCGGGCAGGTTGACGAATTCACCCGGGACCTGAGCCGTCTGGCGGTCGACAAGGCGGAGAAGGATGCCCAACTGCAGACCGTTCGCCGGCAGCTTGAGGATGTGCAGAAGCAGTTGGCGCAGATCGCGCCGGCAACCCCGCGCACGGACGCGGAGGCGACCAATCTCGGTGGCCAGAAGAACGATCTGATGCGCCGGACGCAGGTCCTGGAGCTGGATCTCGCGGGCCTGGCCGCGCGGCACCAGGCCCTGCAGGAGCAAATCACCCTGATCCAAGGCGACGCCGGCCTGCGTGCTGTTGCTGGTGGGCAGTTGGAGGAATTCACGCGGGAGCAGAACCGTCTGGTCGTCGACAAGGCGGGGAGAGAGGCTCAACTGCAGACGGTTCGCAAGCAGCTTGGGGATGTGCAAGAACGGTTGGCACAGGCAGCGCCGACAACTCCGCACACGGACGCGGAGGCGGTAAACCTTGGGGGGCAAAGAAACGAAGTGACGCGCCGGGCCCAGGTCCTGGAGCTGGATCTGGCGGGTCTTGACGCCCGGCGCAAGGCCCTGCAAGAGCAGATCGCCTTGATCCGCGGCGACGCCGACAGGCGGGCCACGGCCGGTGCGCAGCTTGAGGAATTCACCCGGGAGCGGAGCCGTCTGGCGGTCGATCAGGCGGGGAAGGCGGCCCAACTTCGGACGGCGCGCAGGCAGCTTGAGGAAGTGCAAAAGCAGTTGGCGCGGGCGTTGGCGTCTGATTGATCGACGGCGGTGCCTTTGGGATCCGCAGCGCCTGGTCACGCGAACCGTCTTTCCCCGCACCTTCGCCATTTTTCTGTAAGTTGGGCGCGTCCGGCGAGACTAATATGTCGGCCATGGCGAAGGTGTGTGAGGACTTGGCCCTGGTGGAGCGGTTCTGCCGGGGAGATGACTCCGCGTTCGACCGGATCGTGGAGCAGCATTCGGCCGCAGTGGCGGCCTTGGCCAATCGTCTGCTCGGCTGGCCGAGGGACGTGGACGATGTGGTCCAGGATGTCTTCGTCGCGGCACTGGTGGGATTGAAGAAGTTCCGCGGTGACAGCAGCCTGCGGACCTGGCTCGTTACCATTACGGTCAACCAGTGCCGGCGTCACCGGTTTCGGCGGCTCCGCCGTCTGCGGCTGGTGACGCCGCCCGACGCCCGGGCCGCGGAAAGCCGGGAGCCGGATGGCGACCGGACGGCGATGGACCAGGAGACCTTCGCCCGCGTCCGTCGGGCCATTCGGGCGCTGCCCCAGAAATACCGGGAAGTCATCGCCCTGAAGTACCTGGAAGGCCTGGAAGTGAACGAGATCTGTGCCTTGCTGGGAGTCACGTCCAATGCCCTGCAGGTCCGGCTGAACCGGGCGCGTAACCGGCTGCGGGAACAATTGGGCGACTTGCTTGAGGACCAATCGTGAACGAGGAGAAGATCAAACATCTCTTGGCGGAAGCTGATCAGCGGGCGGGCGAGCCCCGGTTTGGTCCCGTCAGCACCGCCGGTGTGCGCCGGCGGGCGTGCCAAAGACGGCTCGTATGGCAGGGCGGTCCGGTGGCGGCGGCGGCCCTGGTGCTGGTGGGAATGACGCTGTGGGCGGTCGGCCGGCGGCCGGGGGAGTCTCAGCCGCCGCAGCGGATCGCGTCCCTGGAAGAGCAGGTCAGGCAGTTGCAGGCCCAAAACGAGACGACCCTGAAGCTGGTGCAGGAGGTGCTGGAGAAGGACCGCCGGGACCGTCGGCTGGCCGCGCTGGAGGCGCAACTGGCGAGCATCCCCGACCCGGTCAAGGAGATCGACCGGCAGGTCGACAAGACGGCTTTCATCCTGCTGTACCAGGCGGACAAGTTATACAAGGAGCTGAATCAGACCGAGTCGGCCGTGCGGGCCTACCAGGAGATCATCCAGCTCTTCCCGACCAACCAATGGGCCAATGTCGCGCGGGAGCGACTGTCCCAGATCGAACAACGGCGCTTCAACAAGTCCGAGGGACAAAAAGGAGTCGAAAAATGCGAACCCCGAAATGTGTGATCATCCTTCTGACGCTGGCTCTGGCCGTCTTCGTCGCGGCGGGACAGGAACAACCCGCGTCTCCCGCAGCCTCCCGGTCCTCGAACACGCGGGTCGCCAGCGCTGTCGTGCGGATCGTCGTGGACCCGGCCATCCTGCCCTTGACCCCGGAGACGGTGACGAGCCTGATCCACAGTCGGGGCGTGCTGGACCGTGCCGGGCGCGATATCCTGTCGCTGGGCACGCCGGAGGATCTCGACCGGCTCCACCAGCCCCGAGACCTGATCATGGTTCGGTGGTTGCACCCGTCGGCAGCCGCCCGGCTCTCGCCGCAGGAAGAGCTCATGCGGCAGATGGAGGAGGTCTACGGGCGCGACTACGCGCAGACGATGCTATCGGCGAACCAGGGGATGATGGGTGTGGTCGGTGGAGCCGCCCCCGCGGACCGGCCGGCCCGTGAGGGGAAGCCCGAAGGCCGCTCCGGCGCATATGGGATGAGCGGTGGAGGTATGGTGGGGGGCATGGGCGGCATGGGTGGCGTGGCCGGTGGCGCGGGCGTGGGCGGCATGGCTGGCGGTGGCATGGGTCGTATGGGCGGTATGGGCGGCCTGGGTTTTGGCGGGGCTCTGGGTTTTGCCCGGCAGGAGACCGTCGCTGAGCCGGGTGCGACGATCCAGGTGCAGGTCAATCTGTCCGAGGGCTTGCCGCCGCGTGCGGAGGAGTTTCTCACTGCGGTGGTCGGCAATCTCCGGGAGCATCTGAGCCAGGCGCAGGAAGCCTGCGCTGCCAATCTGCGTCGTTGGCTGGACGAGGCCGGCGCGCACCGCCGCACGGCGGAGGCGGCCCTGGAGGAGGCAGACGCGGATTCACCTGCTGCCCGACAGGTGCGAGAGCAGCTCGACACGTTAGTAGATCTCTCCGTCTCGGGACCTGTGACGCTCGCGGATGCGATCGCGCTGCTGAGGAAATCGGTGGAGCCTCCTTTGAACGTCATGGTCTTGTGGAACGACCTGTACACCCAGTTGCGCCTCGAGCCCACGACGCCGAGCAACATCGGCGGGTTGTCCCGGGTGCGGCTGAAGACAGCTCTGGATCTGCTCGTGAAAGACATGCCGGCCGGCGACGCCAAGCCGCAGTGGCGGATCCGGGACAACGTGATCGTCATCGGCACCGCCGGCGCTTTGGGGCTGTCCCCCAGCGCCGGGGGACAGCCAAGAATCGAGAACGAGGCGGTCAACCTGGCCGGCGAGAGGAGTGAATTGGCGCGCCGGATTCAGGTGATGGAGTTGGACCTGGCCGGCCTCGGAGCACGCCGGGAAGCCATCCTGTCACAGATGACCTCCATCCGGTTGCAGGTCGAGCGAAAACTTCAGCAGGACCCGGTGGTCCAGGAGCTGGAGAAGCTGACCCAGATCACGGGGACATTCAGAGATAGTGAGGGGCGGGTTGTCCCTGTCAAGACGCCGGAAGGCCAGGAGCAGACGATCCGGGCCCGGATCGAGTTGGCGAATCGGCGCGAGGAGTTGAGCCAGCAGGCCGGCGGCGGTCAGCTGGAGGAATTCAGCAAGGAGCTGAGCCGCATGGCGGTCGACAAGGCGGAGAAAGAGGCACAACTGAAGGTCCTGAGCCGGCAACTGGACGGCGTACAGAAGCAATTGGCCCAGACCCTGGCCTTTGACCCGGAAGCGGCCAAGCTGCGCCTGGCGCAAACGGCGATCGACATCGCCGACCGCCGGGTGGCCGACCTGCAAACCCGGCTCGCGAACCTCCAGCCGCCCCAGGTGACAGTGCTCGGCGCCAATTGACCGGCCGTGAGGGCCCCCGGCGCCGAGGCGCAGAGGAATCCGACGAAGTTCAGGGAGTGTGGCAGAAGCCGGGAATCCCCGGGTGACATCGCGGTCCAGAAGAAGGCGGATGGTCCGGAGCCCAACCTCAAGAGCACCAAGCAGGAGCTGCTCGATGCGTACAACGAGATGCGGCAGCAACTGGCAGAGAAGGACAAGACTCAACTCAGACCCGAGCAGCTCGGCAAGCTCTCCCAGCAGCAGGAAGCGGCCTATCAGAAGATCCAGGACGTGGCGGTCAAGGCCATCGAAGGCGCCTCGAAGCTCGGGTCCTTCGGCAGCTTGGTCCACACGCTCAAGGAGCAGCAGACCAGGAAACAGACGACGGAAGACTGAGCCGGACCGATGGCGGACGCCGCTTGGAGTCTCGCCTTCAGGCGCTTCACAGCCTGTCAATGCGGGGGTCTAAACAGTCCCTTCGCTACCTCAGGGGTGGCCGGCGTACTGGTACTATGCTCACGGCGAGGACGGGGAGTTCCAGGTGGCATCGTCAAGCGGAGCTTGGCGATGGCGGATTTCCTGTGCCCTGGACCATCGCCAAGGCCTTTCGGCCTTGACGATGCCATCCGATACAACCGTTTCACACGCTCTCTCGCTCTCTCCACGCGCCATCTTGGCTGGGAGGGAGCGTTACCGGGCGAGGCGGGCCTGGACTTTGTCGGAGGTGAGCTCACGCAGCGCATCGGAGGCAATCCAGCGGGCGGCTTTCGAATCGATCTGCCGGATGTCCCGGGCGGTCCGAGCGGCCAGGTCGTTCAGATGCCGATTGCGT
>JALORE010000405.1 GCA_025459125.1 Planctomycetota bacterium
CCGTGCCATCGCCAATGACCGGGTGCGCTATCTCCTGGCGGACGAGGTCGGTTTGGGCAAGACTATCGAGGCCGGGCTCATTCTGCGGGAACTCAAGCTTCGCGGGCTGGTCAAGCGGACGCTGGTCATCACCCCGAAGGGGTTGGTGAGCCAGTGGGTCAGCGAGATGCGCTTCCATTTCGGAGAGACCTTCCAGCTCGTGCTCCCCGAGGACATCAAGACCCTGAAACGGATCGCCCCGGTGACGGGCCCGGTAAACGGTGAAAAGGGCAATTACGACTTGGAGGTTCTGCCCGCCAATGCCTGGCAGATGTTCTCACAGGTAGTTGTGCCGATGGACTCGGTCAAGCCTCTGGACAAGCGGCGCGGCTGGAGCGCGGCCCAGGTGAGCGAGTACAACCGCGAGCGATTTGAGGACCTGATCTCCGCCGGCTGGGACCTGGTCATCGTGGACGAAGCGCACCGTCTCGGCGGCAGCACTGATCAAGTAGCCCGATTCAAGCTGGGCCAGGGCCTGGCCGAGGCTGCGCCATATTTCCTGCTACTTTCGGCCACTCCGCATCAGGGAAAGACCGACGCCTTTCATCGGCTGGTTTCCCTGATCGACGTCCAGGAGTTCCCGGACGTCGGCAGCGTTACCCGCGAGCGGGTCCAGCCGCATGTCATCCGAACCGAGAAGCGCCGCGCTATAGATACAGATGGGAAGCCCCTGTTCAAACCGAGGCGTACGCAGCTTGGCCCGGTCTCATGGGGAGAGCAGCACCGCAATCAGCAGCACCTCTACGAGGCGGTCACCGAATACGTTCGGGAAGGCTATAATCAGGCCATGCGGGAGAAGCGGAGCTACATCGGCTTCCTGATGATCCTGATGCAGCGCCTGGTGGTCTCCAGCACCAGCGCCATTCGCACAACGCTTGAAAGACGGCTCGAGGCGCTCGCTGCACCCCAGGAACAACTGACATTATTCCCACTCACCACTGAAGAGGAATGGGCGGACCTGGACGGCCAGGAGCAGATCGATGTATTGCTCCGCTCCCGGCTCAAGGCACTCAAGAACGAGCGCGCCGAGGTCAAGCTGCTGTTGGAAGCCGCGGCCCGCTGCGAGCAGATCGGACCGGATGCCAAGTCCGAGGCGCTGCTCGATTGGCTCTATCGCCTTCAGTCCGAGGAGAGCGATCCGGAGCTCAAGGCGCTCGTATTCACCGAGTTCGTTCCCACCCAGGAGATGCTGCGTCAATTCCTGACCGAGCGCGGGTTCTCGGTCGTGTGTCTGAACGGCTCCATGGACATGGAAGAGCGTAAGCGAGTCCAGGAAGCATTCGCTAAGGATGTCCGCATTCTCATCTCCACCGACGCCGGCGGGGAGGGCTTGAACCTCCAATTCTGCCACGTGGTGATCAACTACGACATCCCCTGGAACCCGATGCGCCTCGAACAGCGGATCGGCCGGGTGGATCGTATCGGCCAGACTCACGCGGTTCGCGCGGTCAACTTCGTCTTCGAAGGCTCGGTCGAGCATCGGGTCCGTGAGGTACTGGAGCAGAAGCTCGCCGTCATTTTTGAGGAGTTCGGCATCGACAAGACCGGCGACGTCCTCGACTCGGCCCAGGCGGGCCATATGTTCGACGAGATGTATGTCGAGGCGATCCTCAATCCCGAAAAGGTGGAGGAATCCGTTGAGAGCGTGGTCGCCCGCTTGCAGAAGCAGGCCCGCGAGGCGCGCACGACAGCATCCGTCCTTGGCGCAACCGAGGACCTGGAGCCTGGCGAAGCCCAGCGGCTACTGACTCACCCCTTGCCCTATTGGGTCGAGCGCATGACCGTGAGCTACCTGATGGCGCATGGCGGCCAGGCCGAGAGGAGAAGCCAGAGCTGGAACCTCACCTGGCCCGACGGCGAGACCAATGAGAATGTGGTCTTCACCGGTAAGGAAGCCGAGAGGCTTCCTGCTTCCCGGCATCTTACGCTTGAAGAGCCGAAGGTCCGCGGACTGGCCATGCGGCTCCCGCGTTTTGCGCCGGGCCAGCCGGTCACCATCGTGTCGATCCCAGGTCTCTCTGAGGAAGTTCAGGGCTTCTGGTCCTTGTGGCGGATCGCGATTGCCACCATGGAGTGGAATCATCGACGGATCATGCCTCTCTTCCTGGCCGACAACAGCATGGTCTATATGCCGACGGCCAGACACGTGTGGGATCAGATCCTTGCGGCAAGTGCACAGGTCCGGGCCATTCTTGACACCGCGGTCTCCCAAGCTGCTTTCGCAAAGCTGCAATGTGCCGCAGAGGAACACGGGAAGCCCATCTACGAAGCGCTCGTGCAAGAGCATCGGGGCCGCATCGCACGCGAGCGCAAGAAGGCCGACTACGCCTTTGCCGCGCGCCGCAAAACCGTCGAGCGGATCGGCCTGCCCCAGGTACGTAATTATCGCCTGAACCTTCTCTTGCAGGAGGAGCGGTGCTTCCAGGAGCAGCTCGATCAGAAGGCCCATGCCTCTCCCGAAATGGTGCCACTGCTTGTGATTCGGGTGGAGGGCGGTATTCATGAGTAGCTGGCGCGATCAAATTCTGAAGGAATTTACCCCGAAGGTCGCCCGACTTACCCTAGTGGCCGATCCGGACGGACTCCTCCTCGAAGAAGGCATTCTCGGAGGCGTCCGCGAGCGCGGATTCGAGCTGATCCCGTTCGAAGACCACATCGCGTTCCGTTATGCCTACGAGTCGAAGTTCCGCTCCCGCTGGGACCGCGGCGAGCACACGGACCTTGTCGTCGTATTGCGCTCCCAAGCAAGCGACCTCAGTGGGTTGCCCTATGATCTACTCCGGGCCGGTCGCAAACTCTCCTTTAACCTCGGCGACATCTTCCCGAACCTCAGTTACCCGGTTGTGACCGCCCTGGATCGTGGGGACCTCGAGGTCTTATATGAGGCGCAGAAGAGACATGCACCCGGTCAGTTGGGTGACAATGCCACCAAGGAGTTCGTCCTCCGACACGTCTTTGAAATCGCGCCCGAGCTGATTAAACGGCCATCAGACCTTTTGCGGGTGCTGCTGCGCCGTCACTACCGCGGCCAAAGAATCCCGGCAGACCTCGACAGACGGTTCATCCAGCTTCTGAACCAGAGTAACGTCTTCGACGATTGGCCACTTGAGACGCTGGTGGCGGACAGAGAAGCCTTCTTTACGTTCCTGCAAGAGCGCTGGCCGATTTTCCTTGACCGTGAAGCAGCCAAAGAAGCGTCCGGTGTTCGTGAGGATGAGAAGCCCTACGGTCTGTCTATTGAGGGGCCCGTCGAACTGCCCTTCGAACACCATGACATCCGGGTCTACGTCGACAACCTGTTCGTCGAGGGGTTGCTGCAGTCGGTTCCACACGAGCATGCGGACGCCTTGTCCAAAACCTGGGTAGGCATCGGCGTTCGAACCGCTCCCAACGAAGACAGGTCACGTCGCTTGGGTAAGCTCATCAACAGCCTGGAGGCATCCATTCCGGCCGAGGACGCGAAGCACACAGACTGGTTCCACTTTGCCCGCGGATGGGCGGAGACGATCCTGCTGGCGAACGATCAGGCCGAAGCGATTTCCGAACCGACGGGCGAACGCATCAAGAAATTGCAGGCACAGGTGGATGCCAGTTTCGCAGTCTGGCTCTTCAAGCGGTATGCTGGGCTGGTCAATCTGCCACCGGTGCCCCCGGTCATGCTGCATCACCTCCCGCGATTTCTTGCCCGCCAAATGGGAGAAGACCGCACCGCCAAGATCGCACTGATCGTGGTGGACGGCCTTGCCTTGGACCAATGGCTGGTGGTCCGCGAAGCACTTGCCTCAAAGCAGCCCGGGCTGCGATTCCGGGAGCAGGCGGTCTTTGCCTGGATTCCTTCGCTCACCTCCGTATCGCGCCAAGCCGCCTTTTCCGGCAAGGCACCTATTTTTTTCCCGAACAGTATCAAAACGACTGACAAGGAACCGGCTCTTTGGTCGCAGTTCTGGGCAGACTACGGCTATACAACCAATCAGGTGGTTTATATTAAAGGGTTGGGTAATGGCAGTTTGGAATCCGTTTCGGAAGCGCTTTCTCATCCACAGGCAAGGATAGCTGGGCTTATTGTGGACAAGGTCGACAGGATTATGCATGGGATGGAAATGGGCACAGCCGGGATGCACAACCAAGTGAGCCAGTGGGCACAGCAGCCATATATCAACAATCTCCTTGAGCTACTTCTGGACTATGGCTTCCGGGTCTATTTAACCTCTGATCATGGAAACATAGAGGCAGAAGGATGTGGCCGGCCAGTGGAAGGGTCTATTGCGGACTTGCGCGGAGAACGTGTCCGTGTATATCCAGAAGTAACCCTCCGTAACAAAGTGAAGGAGCGGTTCCCAACGGCAATGGAATGGGGCTCGGTTGGCCTTCCGGAGGACTATCTTGCTCTTCTTGCGCCTTCTAGACGGGCCTTTATCCAAGAGAAGCGACACATCGTCAGTCACGGCGGCATTTCGGTCGAAGAACTCATCGTCCCTCTCATCCAGATAGAAAGGAGGGACAAGTGACACGAAGAACTGACCAGATCGGCATTAGTCAACGGATTCGATTGGAATGGCTTGAACTAACAGCAAATTTAATCTTGGCAGGTAATAACAAAGAGTCGATTATCAATACCCTGCAGGATTTCTTAAAAGACAAGGTGTCTATAGGGGGACACGCTGAACGAGGTAATCGCGAAAAGATTATTTCAATACTACTAAAAACATGGATGAGCGTACCAAGTGAACTTGAGGCTATACGCAGTGAAGGAATGGAATTACTTACACACCTTCCCCGATCTAATCATCTAGCTATACATTGGGGTATGGTAATAGC
>JALORE010000013.1 GCA_025459125.1 Planctomycetota bacterium
CGCCGGCATCTACCAGGGCCGCCAGACGCGGGACGCCACCACGTTCGATCCCGGCCCGCTCGCATGGAACAAGACCTACTACTGGCGGGTCGACGAGGTCAACGACGCCCATCCTGCTAGTCCCTGGAAGGGCCGGGTCTGGAGCTTCACCACGGCCAATTTCATCGTGGTGGACGATTTCGAGAGTTACACCGATGACGAAGGCCAGCGCATCTACCAGACCTGGATCGACGGCTGGACCAATAAGACCGGGTCCATCGTGGGCTACCTCCAGGCACCGTTCGCCGAGCGGACTATCGTCCATGGCGGTCATCAGGCCATGCCCCTGGCCTATGACAACGCCGCGCCGCCCTACTACTCGCAGGCGGAGTTGACCTGGACCAAGCCGCAGGACTGGACCACCAACGGCGTCAACACGCTGATCCTGTACGTGCGCGGCGATGCCGCCAATGCCGAGGCCCCGTTCTACGTCGTACTGGAGGATAACAAGAACCGGACCGGTATGAGCCTCGCGCCGGCCACCGTTTCCCTGCTGGCGACCACCTGGCAGTCCTGGGACATGCCGTTGACCACGTTCAGTGCTGCCGGCGTGGACCTCCGTGCAATCAAGGGATTCTACCTCGGCGCAGGCAACCCGAAGAACCCCGTGCCCGGCGGCGCGGGCCGGATCTACCTCGACGATATCCGCATCATCAAGCGCTGATACAAGGCTGGCAGCGATGAAGAGAATACATCAGAACGAAGGACGGCCTATGGGACTTCCTATCTTCCGAGGCGCGGAGAGCTCCACAACTCAGACTCCCGACCGCAACCGCAGATTGATGAAAACCTGTTGCCTGTCCGCGCTCCTTTTGAGTCTGGGCGCCTGCTTGTTGAGCTCCGCCGCCTCGTTACGCCCGAACGTCCTTTTCATTGTCGGCGACGACATGGGCTATGCGGACGTGGGGTTTCACGGGAGCAAGGACATTCCCACGCCAAACCTCGATGCCCTGGCGGCTTCGGGCGTGCGCTTTACCAATGGCTACGTCTCCGGACCGTACTGCTCGCCCACACGGGCCGGGCTGCTGACGGGCCGCTATCAGACCCGGTTCGGACACGAGTTCAATGCCGGCGCGGGCGACAGCGGTCTGCCGCTCACGGAGCGGACGATCGCCGACCGACTCAAGGCTGCCGGCTATGTCACGGGCGCCGTCGGCAAATGGCATCTCGGCGCCCAGCCCCAGTTTCACCCGCAGCAACGCGGCTTTGATGAGTTCTACGGCTTCCTGGCGGGCGCGCACGACTACTTCAAGCCCGCCGGTATCCTGCGCGGCACAGAGCCCGTGGCCGAGCTCGACTATACGACGGATGCCTTCGGGCGCGAAGCCGCGGCGTTCATCCAGCGTCACAAGAGCCGGCCGTGGTTTCTGTATCTCGCCTTCAACGCCGTGCACACGCCGATGCAGGCCACGGACGACCGGCGGGCGAAGTTCGCCACTGTGGCCGATGACAGCCGGCGCACGTATGACGCAATGATGCTGGCGCTGGATGAGGCCATTGGCCGGGTGCGCCGGAAGCTCGTGGAGACCGGCCTCGAGCAGAACACGCTCATCTGCTTTATCAGCGACAACGGGGGGCCGACCATGCCCGGCACCACCGTCAACGCCTCGCGCAACGCACCGCTGCGCGGCTCCAAGCGCACCACGCTCGAAGGCGGCATCCACGTCCCCTTTGTGGTATCGTGGCCCGGCCGGCTGAAACCGGGTGTGTTTGCTCAACCGGCTATCCAGTTGGACCTGACCGCGACCGCACTGATCGCCGCGGGGATACAGCCCCCTCCCAACTGGAAGCTCGATGGTGTGGACCTGCTGCCCTTCCTGACGGGCGCGCGAACAAGCCCTCCCCATGCAGCGCTCTACTGGCGCTTTGGTCAGCAGATGGCGATCCGCGCGGGTGACTACAAGCTCGTCCGCTACGACAGCAACGCCGACACACTGACCGCGGCACGCAACCAGCCGGTCACCGCCGCCCGGCTCTACCATCTCGCGACCGATATCGGCGAAACGAAGGATCTCGCTGCCGCGATGCCGGACTTGGTCAAGGAGCTTCAAGGCCGCTGGGACGCCTGGAACACCGCGAATGTCCCACCGCTCTGGGGCGGCGAGCAGACGGACAAAGCCGGGACGGAGACCGGTGCACCCGCCTCCAGAAAGGGGAAGAAGGCAAGGAGAGCCCAGGCCGGAGTTGAATGAACCGCCAACGGGGCGCTCGCCAAGCTACGGCTCGGGTCCCTTCAGTTCTCGATTATGGTGCTGGCCATCGAAACCTCTCAGAGGGTGTGTGGCAAGCCCATACGAACCCGCAGGCATGGGTGGCATCGTCAAGGCCGAAGGCCTTGGCGATGGTCTTACGCAGGCTCAATCCTGCCATCGCCAAGCTGCGCATGGGGACCCCAAACGCGATTCATCGCGTTTGGAACATTCTTCGAAGCTTGCCAATGGTATCCGTGTGTTTGCAGGGACCATCGGCAAGCTGCGCTTGCCGCTGCCACCCGGAATCTGGCTCAGGTGTACGAAGAACTCAGTCGTAATCAGTATCACACACCCTCTCAGAACACTCGGCCGGTCGGCTGCCCACCCGGTTGATGCCGTCACTGCTTCTTGGCGCCTTTCTTCTGCGCCCCCGCTTTCTTCTTTGCGGCCGGGGCGGGTTCGGTTGTCCCCTGGCCCGGCGGGGCAGCGTCCTTGAGATAGGTTTCGAGGCGGGCCCGCATCTGATTCACCCGCTCGGGCTCAGAGGCCGCCAAGTTCTTCGATTCCTGGATATCTTCGGCGAGGTTGTACAGCTCCACCTGGGGTACCGCGCCGGCGCCGGCGGTGGGAGATTCGTCGACAAGCCGCTGGTTGGGATTCAGCAGGAGCTTCCAGTCGCCCATGCGCAGGGCCATGCGCGACGGCGTGGTCCCTGCCAGCAGGATCGCATCGTGCGGCGACTTGACGCCCTGCGTGAGCATCGGCCAGACGTCAAGGCCATCGACCGGCAGCTTCTGTTCCAGCGATGCACCGGCGAGCTTCAGCAGAGTCGGATACCAGTCCACTGCGTGCAGGGGCTCCTTGATCGTCGTCCCCGCGGGAATCCTGCCCGGCCAGGTCGCGCAGGCACAAACGCGAATGCCGCCTTCGTAGACGGTGCCTTTGCCCGCCCGCAACGGCGTATTGCGGGACACCTGGTCCGGAGCGGGACCGCCATTATCGCTGGAGAAGATGATGAGCGTGTTCTCCCGCAGGCCTTTTTCCTCCAGGGCAGCCGTGATCTGGCCAATGGCCTCATCCACGACGGAAAGCATGGCCGCCATCGTCTGGCGATTGCCGGTGAGATTCGGGTAGGCCGCCTTGTACTCCGGCGGTACCTGATACGGCGCATGCACGCCGTTGAAGGGGACGTAGAGGAACAGGGGCTTGCCGGCAGGCTGCTCCCGGATGAGCCGGCAGGCTTCCTTCGCCACCAGGTGCGTCGTGTAGCCCTCTTCCTGCAAGGGCCGGTCATCGCGGTACCAGTCCGGCTTGCCGTCCCGGATATGGGTGAAGTAGTCCAGGGCGCCAAACATGTGGCCGTACTGGTGGTCGAAGCCGCGGCGCGTCGGCATGTACTCGGGCCGAAACTCGCCCAGGTGCCACTTCCCACAGATGGCTGTGGTGTAGCCCGCCTCGCGCAGCGCCTGCGGCAGCGTGCGCTCCACCAGCGGCAAGCCCCACGGCGCGCCCGGCCGGACGACGTTGTAAACGCCCGTGCGCGTCACATAGCGCCCGGTCATCAGCGCGGAACGGGTGGGCGAACACACCGGCTGCACATAGAAGGAGTCGAGGATCGCTCCCCCCCGGGCCAGCCGATCGATGTTCGGCGTGCGGATGTCAGTGCCGCCCATGAAGCCAACGTCCGCACGGCCCAAGTCATCCACCAGGAAATAGACAACGTTGGGCCGGGTGCGCCGGGCCTGCGCCGAAGCGGTGACGCCAAGTGCCAGCATGATGCCGGCGACAATCAAGGTCAGGAGAAGACGGCGTTTCATGCTGTCCCTTTCGATTGATCGAGTCAGATTCGTCATGATCATTTCGCGACATTCTTGAACAGGGAGTCCGCGTGATCCAGGTGCAGCTTCCAGTCGAACAGCATCAGGCCATGGCCACCCTCACGGATATGGTAGGCAATGGGACCCTGGATCAGCAGATCGTTCACCAACGGCATCTTATCCTGCAGCCGCTGCGTCTTCCCATACAGGGTCCATACCTTGGACGCTTCGACCAGCGCCAGCCATGAGCCGCGCGGATCGGCCCACAAATCGCTCGTCGCATCCGCGCCGTGGTAACCGCGCGGAGCGACGAGCGCCACCAGCTCGTGCTGATCCACCGGCAGCGTGTCTTCCTTGCCCGCGTAGGCCGCGTACTTCGGGGCGAACCAATGGGGGAAGCTCCGGTTGATCGCGGCGTTGTCCTCGCCGAAATTGCGACGGCTCAGCGCGGGGCCCCCTTCGCCGGCATCGTTGACGCACGCCAGGGCGAAACGCGTATCCTGCGCCCCGGCCCACAGGCTGGTCTTGCCGCCGCGCGAGTGCCCGATGACCGCAATCTGCGCCATGTTGATGTCGGGATCGGTCTCGAAATAGTCCACCGCCCGCGACCCGGACCAGGCCCAGGCGCCCAGGGCGCCCCAGCTCAGTTCCTCGGGCCGGGGGTAGTGCTGGCGGTAGAAGGCCCGGATACCGGTGGTGGCCTTGGCGTTGTCGGGCTCCACTTCCGCCGCGACGTTGATCGCCGCGATGGCGTAGCCCCGCGCGATCATGTACTCGGCCGGCCAGAACTCCATCTGCCTTTTCCGGGTCGGGTCCGTGTTCTCGGGACCGCGGTGATTGAGCAGCAGAAACACCGGCGCCTTGCCCGGACGCTGGTTCGGTACGAACAGCGTCAGATGGAACGTGAACGGCTCGCCCTGGAGCGTAAAGCTGATCGCCACCCGCTTGAGTGTGGCTTGGCCCGCCATGGCTCTCGGATCGGACTCAACGATACGGAAACTGAGCGTATCCGGTTTGGCCGGCGCGACGCCATACACGTACTGGCGGAACAGGTCGAGCAGCTCGCCGCGCCGCTGTTGCTCCCACCCCGTGGCCGTGGTGACCGTTCCGCCGCCGGCCGGAGTCAAGACCTCCGGCAGCGTGTAAGACCGCACCTTGGCTTCATCATAGTTGATCGTCGACTTCTTGGCCGCCTGCTTCTCAATCGCCTCCCGGGACGGCTGCCACGGGACCTTCTTCTCATACTTGGCGAAGTCCGGATTCGTCGGGACGCGGTACGACCCTTCTGCTGTTTTGGAGGATGCCCGGGCGGACACACTGCCAACGGCCAACAGCAGGACCATGATGGTTCTCATATCTCGGTGTCTCCCGTTCTCCATGACGGTCTTATCGAATCTTCTGGTCGGGCAATTCGGTCTTGATACCTTCATCGAGCGGCATCTTGTCTTTTCCCGCTCCCAGGCCGGCGGCGGTCAGCAATGCGGCGAGCTGCTCCCGCAATTGACGCTGGACCGGCGCGGACTGCGGATCGGCCGCCAGATTGTGAAGCTCGCCGGGATCGTTGGCCAGATCATAGAGCTCGGGCAGATGCCGGTCCGGTGTACCGTCGCCGTGCGGATAGTGCATGAACTTGTACCGGTCGGTGCGGATGCCGCGAACGTTCGGCGTGTAAGGGAACTGTTTCTCGTAATTGTACTCGTAGAACCATGCGGTGCGCCAGTCGGCGTCGCCCTGGTTGACGAGCTTCTTCCAGGACCTCCCCTGCACGTCCGTCAGCGCCGGGGCGCCGCACAGGTCGAGCAGGCTGGGCGCCACGTCCACGGTCAGAACCTGGGGCGTGACTACCTTCCCCACCGGCAGGCCGGGACCGCACGCGACGAGGGGAATCCGAATGCTCGGCTCGTGCATGGTACGCTTGTCCACCATGCCATGCTCGCCCTCCAGGAGCCCGTTGTCGCCCATGAAAACGACGATAGTCCGCTGCAGTTGCCCGCTCTGCTGCAGGAATGCGAGCAGCCGCCCGACGCTGTCATCCACGCTGAGCACGGTGCCCCAGTACGCGTGGACCATGTTCTCGAAATCCTTCACCGCTTCGGGACGGTCGTCGGGGAAATTCTTGCGCCACTCGAAGAGCGGACCATAGATCCCGTGCCAGGTCCGCAGCCGCTGGCGGATCCACTCCGGTTTGCCCTCGAGCGCAAAGGCGCTGGCCGGATAGGGCACGCGGACCTCGTCAAAGACGTGCGCGTATTTCTCCTCGGGGAAGTAGAACGAGTGCGGCGCCTTGTGGCCGAGACACAGTGCCCAGGGCTGATCCGGCCGGCGCTCTTTCAGCCAACCGAGCGCGTAGTCGGTGGCGACGGTCGTGTAGTAGCCTTGGGGTGTCTCGCGGCGCCGGCCGTTGACGTTCCATTCGGTATCGAAGTACTTGCCCTGGCCCGTGTGCGTGACGAACCAGTCGAAACCCGGGCGCGGCTCATCGTTGTTCTCGCCCATGTGCCACTTGCCGACGTAGGCAGTCGTATATCCCTGCTCGCGCAGCCGTCCGGGCCAGTGCGGCAGAGCCGCAGGCAGCTCGGTGAAGTTGTCGCGCACGCCGTGCCGGTGGGCGTAGAGACCGGTGAGAATGCTGGCCCGGCTCGGCGAACACAGCGACGTCGTGCAGAAGGCGTTCGCGAACCGTACGCCGCTCCGCGCGAGCGTATCGATGTACGGCGTCTTGACGTGCTGGGAACCGTAGCAGCCCAGCGCATCGGGCCGCAGATCGTCGCAGAGGATGAAAAGGACGTTGGGCCGGTTGGTCATGACACCGGGCGGCGTTCCTTCGGCGGCTAATCCGCTTGCGGGCACACTGCCAACGGCCACCAGCAGACAGGTGAGAGTCAGGACGGAGCCTCTCAGCTTGTACGATCTCATCGGCGACCTCCACGTTCGAAGGGGACACCATCGAAGTACTTCTGCACAATCCAGTCCGGCTGCCACTGGTCCGGGACGCGTTTGCGACCGGTCAGGTCCACGAATTGGGGAGCCTTGTTCTCGGTGGGCAATTCCAACGTATCGCCGACCTCGGCCTGCCATTTCTTCATCAACCCCAGCAACCGCGCCACGTGCGGCGCATACTCTGTCCGGTCGATCAGATTGGTCTTTTCATCCGGATCGGTCTGCAGGTCGAATAACTGCAAGTGGCTGATCTTCGGATAGCAGATCAGCTTCCAGCGCTCGTCCCGCACCGCGCGCTGGATGGCAATATATGGCAGGAACACCGAATCGCGAACGCGGTCCTTCTTCCCTTCCCACAGGGGGCGCAGGCTGTGGCCTTCCAGGTCCCCGGGAGGCTCAATCCCGATCAAGTCGCAGAGGGTGGGGAACACGTCCAGGAGATAACTGAACGCCTGCGTGGACTTGCCCGGCCCAATGCCGGGGCCGACGAAAATCAACGGCACGCGCATGCTGTGCTCGAACACGCTCTGCTTGCCCAGCAGGCCGTGGCTGCCCAGAGCCAGCCCATTGTCGGCGGCATAGACAATCACCGTGTTGTCCGCCTGGCCGGTCTGTTTCAGGGCTTCCAGAATGCGCCCGATCTGGCCGTCCAGATGCGTGATCGCCCCGTAGTATTCCGCCAGTTGATCGCGGATGACCGCCTCGGTGCGCGGCCAGGCCGCCAGGTTCTCGTCGCGGCCTCCCTGCATCATGCCGTTGTCGAAAGGCAACTGCGGCAGGAAGTTGGCGGGCAGCGGGGGCCGATTCTGGTAATACCTCTGGCGGTAGGCCATCGGCGGCATCCGGGGATCGTGTGGCGCGGTGAAGGCCACGTAGGCGAAGAAGGGTTTCTTCCCATCGTGGCTGCGGAGGAATTCGACTGCGGCGTCGGCAAAGAGCTCGCTGGAGAACTTCTCCCCTGTCCGCACCTCAGTCAGCTTGCCGTCCGGACCGAGGTCTCGGACGGGCACCTTGGTGTGATCCGACATGCCGCCGAACATGATGGCTTTGCCGCGCTGGAAGGCGCGGAGCCAGGAGGGCTGGCCGTTGTGCCACTTGCCGGTGGCGAACGTCGTGTAGCCGTTCTCCTGCAAGAGCTCCGGCAGCAGCTTGACACCCTTGAGCGTGGCGGTATCGATGTGAAGCCAGGTCTTGCCGCTCATCAGCATCGCCCGGCTGGGCACGCACACGGCCCCGCTGTTGCCCCCGAAACAGTAATTGGAGCGGAAGCTGAAGCCGGAGGTCACGAGCCGGTCGATGTTCGGGGTTTGGATGTGCGGATTGCCGTGTGCGGCGATCGTGTCGGCCCGCTGATCGTCGGCAAAAAGAAACAGGATATTGGGTTTTCCGGCCGCGTGGACCAAGGGGCCGCAGCAGAACAAGACCCCGAGCAGGCTCAGGACGAATCGGTTATGGCACTTCATTTCCTATCCTTTCACATCGATTTCGCGGTCTTGCGTGGACTCCTAACCGGCTTTCCCGCGGCCGGACTTGGCGCGGGATGCGAAATCCGGATTCGGCTTGGGCAGCGCCGCCCCCACGGCTTGACGCCACGTGTGCAGCAGCGTACGCAGCTCGGCGGCCTTCTCCGGGCTTTCTTTCGCCAGATCCGTTCTTTCGGCCGGGTCGTTCCGGAGATCGAACAGTTCCAGGCGGTTGTCTTCCAGGTACTCCAGCAGCTTCCAATCCCCCGCACGCGCCGCGCTGACGGGCGTGGTCGTTTCGTAGTAGTGCGGATAGTGGAAATACAGCGCCTCGCGCTGGAGCTGCGACGCAGGGTCCTTCAGCAGCAGCGACAGGTCGAGGCCATCAACACCGGCGGCCGGCAGGGATGCCGGCGCCCCCGCGCCACGGAGAGTGACCGACAAATCCATCAGCGTGATCGGCACATCGCACGCCGCACCCGCGGGCGTCACCTGCGGCCAGCGGACCAGGAGCGGGACCCGGATGCCGCCTTCGTAGAGCGAGCCTTTGCCCGAGCGCAGCGGCGCGTTATTCGTGACAGGCACGGCCTGCCCCAACTTGCGGTCGGTGCCAATATAGCCGCCGTTGTCGCTGGCAAAGACGACGATGGTGTTCCCATCGAGTCCGCGCTGCTTCAGATGATCGAGTACGCGACCGACGCTTTCATCCAGGCTCTTGACCATCGCGGCGTACACGGGGTTACGGTGCTTCATGTCCGGCCGGAGTTTTTCGGTGAAATGCCGCACGTCCTCGGCCTTGGCCTCGATCGGCGTGTGCGGCGCATGGTGGGCGAGATAGAGGAAGAACGGTTTGCCCGCCGCCCGGTCGATGACGCGGAGCGCTTCGTCCGTGAGACGGTCCGTGAGGTACTCGCCTGGTGCGCCGAACTCCAGGTGCGGCACATAGCGGAACTCCTGGCCAAACCGACCCTGGCCGCGGTAGGGCCACCAGTAGGTCTGCGGCGCACCCCAGTGGGTGCCGCCAATGTTCACATCGAAGCCGTGGGTCTCGGGATAGTGGTTCCCGTCGCCCAGATGCCATTTGCCGACGAGCGCGGTGAGATAGCCGGCGTCGGACAGGTGCTTGGCCAGCGTTGCCTCCGCATACGGCAGGTCGTGCAAGGAATCAGCCTGCAGCAGCCGGCGGTTCGTGGGCCCCTGGAGCGAGCCCTCCGCCCAGATGGTGATGTGCAGGCGCGCCGGATGCCGGCCCGTCATCAGGGCCGCCCGGCTCGGCGAACAGACCGACATCGCATAAGCCTGCGTGAAGCGCACCCCTTCGGCGGCCAGCCGGTCAATATGCGGTGTCTCGTGCAGATCGGCGCCGTAACAGCCCAGGTCCGTCCAACCGAGATCGTCGGCCAGGATCAGGACGATGTTCGGCCTCTGGGCCGCCTGCCCGCTCCGAAGACCGGCGAGCAACAGGAGCAGCAGAACAGGCCTCAGCGCAGGCAGAATGCGTGGCGTGCAGCACATCACGCTCATTTCTTGTCCTTCCGTCGGGCTTTCTTCGCGGCGTTTTCTTTCTGAGGCTTGTCCTTGTTCGCCTGCTCGAAAGCGCGGTCCAGCTCCGCGGGCCGGGCGTCTTGGAACCGGTCCAACGCGCCCTGGAGCAGCTTCGCCGCCGTGGCAGCTTCACCCCTGAGTGACGCAACCGCCAACGGCTGTTTCTCCTCCAGGTCCTTGGTCAGATCGAAGAACTCTCCGGTGCGGTAGAGCTTGTAACGCTGGTTGAAGGCGAACTCGCGGACCGTCATATTCGCCGACTGCCGCGGCGAATACCACGAATAGACCCAGTCGCGCGGCTGCCCTTCCGCGCCGAGGACCTGGGGAAGAAACGTACGACCGTCCAACTGCAGGCCGGCTGGCGGCCGCACCCCCGCGGCGTCGAGCAGAGTTGGCACGAAATCCGTGCTGTCCACGAGATCGACGCACACCCTGCCACTCGTGATCTCACGGGGCCAGCTCGCGATGAGCGGCACATGCATCCCGGCGTCGGTGGTCGTACCCTTGCCGCCCAGGACCACCCGGTCCCCCATCATCGAGCGAGTCCCGCGGCCGGTGCCATTATCCCCCAGAAAGATCAAGAGCGTACGGTCGCGAATGCCGAGCGCATCGAGCTTGGCGACCACTTTGCCGACGAGCTTGTCCATGTAAGCGACCATGTCCCCGAAGTGCTGGGGAGCGATGTTGACCTGCTCCCCTTGCGCTTTCGGGTCCCAGTCCGGGCTGTCGGGCGTCGGCTGGTACGGCGCGTGCGTCAGGATCATCGGGTAATAGAGGAAGAACGGGCCGTCCTTCTTTCGCGTGATGAAGTCCAGGGCGTAGTTGTTCACGAGCTCAGGTCCGTATTCGCCGTTGGGGTAGTCTTTCTCGACGCCATTGATCTCGAGACCGGGATTTGCGTACCGGGGCGGACGGCGGGTGTGCTGCCAGAGGCAGGATTCGTCGAAGCCGAACTTCTGGGGCAGATCGATGCCCTGGCCCAGTTGCCACTTGCCGACAATGCACGTGGCGTAGCCGGCCCGCTTGAGCAGGTTGCCGAAGGTCACCGCCTGCGGATTCAGGAGCCCGAAGTGGATGTAGTTACGGATGTTGTAGCGCCCGGTCATCATCTGCGCCCGCGTCGGCGTGCACAACGGCTGCACGTAACAGTTCGTAAAGCGAACGCCGGAGGCCGCCAGCCTGTCGAGATGCGGCGTCCGATAGCTCGTGCCACCGTTGGCGCCGATGGTCTCGTAGCCGAGGTCATCGGCCATGATCAGAATAATGTTCGGCCGGCGCGCCGGAGTTCGGCGCGGGGCCTCTCTCGCTGCCCACACGGGCACCTCACCAGCCAGGCACACCAGCGCCAGGAGGATGCTGCTCATCGACCGGTTCATCATGGTTGTTTCTCCTTGACAGAAGAGCCTGCTTTCGGCTCGAAGCCCGGCCGGACCTTGCCGTCATGGCCGAGGAGCGGCTGCGCGTTCGTCACCTTGCCCAGAGGCCGGCAGCCCGGGCCGAAACCGCTGGTCCCAAGATCGCTCTTCATGGCCGTGACGAGTTTCTCAAGCTGCGCGACGACATCCGGGTGTTGCGCGGCGACGTCCGTGCTCTCGCCGATATCCGGCCTGAGATGGAACAGGCGGGCGGCCGTCGGCGCCTTCGCGCGGTCTTTGGCTTTGGCCCTGGCGGCAACATTGGCGTTCGGCAGCAGGAGCTTCCAATCCCCCTGCCGGACCGCTTCCAGCTCCAAACCCCGGTAGTAATAGAAGATCTCATGCGGAGCCGGGACGGCGGTGTTGCCCAGGAGCACGGGACGGATGTCGGCGCCGTCCAGCTTGCGGTCACCGGGGGCTTTGGTGCCCGCGAGAGCCGCGAACGTGGGTAGGACATCGAACATGGCGCAGATGCGGTCATCCGACGTGCTGGCCGGGACTTGGCCCGGCCACCAGGCGATGGCGGGAACGCGCACGCCGCCTTCCCAGGTCGAGCCCTTGTTGCCCCGCAGGGGACGATTCACGGCGCGGGGTGTGCCGCCGTTGTCGCTGACGAAAAGAACAAACGTCCTTTCCGCCAGCCCCAGCGTCCGCAGGGTGTTGAGGACCTCGCCCACGCTCCAGTCCATCTCCTCAACCCAGTCGCCATAGAGACCGTTGGCGGACTTGCCGCGGAACCGATCGCCCGGGTACAGCGGCCAATGCACAGCGTTGTGCGCCAGGTAGAGGAAAAAGCGCTCGTTCTGGTGCGCCCGGATGAAGCGGAGCGACTCCTCGGTGTACCAGGTGACCAATTGGGTCTGGTCTGTCGCCAAAACGCGCTGCAGAACGGTCTCCCCCCGCATCAAGGGCAGCGGCGGTTGCGGATTCTTCGGGTTCGCCGGGAGGGGATCGCCGAAGCTGCTCTTGACGCCATCCGCCGCGGGCCCCATGTCGTTGGAATAAGGCAGGCCGAACCACTCGTCGAATCCCTGGCGGGTCGGCAGCATCTCGGGCTGGTCGCCCAAGTGCCATTTGCCCACGATCCCCGTGGCGTAGCCGGCGGACTTCAACAGCTCCGCCACCGTGACCTCCGAGGGGTTAAGGCCGTGATCGTAAGCGGGAAAGAGTACGTGCGGAATCGGCAGCGAGCGCTTGGCATAGCAGCCGGTCATCAGGGCCGCCCGGGACGGCGAGCACACCGGCGCCGCATAAAACGAGGTGAGCCGGCGGCCTTCCCGGGCCATGCGGTCCAGGTTCGGCGTGCGGTTCAGCGTGGACCCGAACGGGCCAATATCCGCGTAGCCGAGATCGTCGATGTTGATCACAATCAAGTTGGGTTTCGACGGCGTGGCGGCCGGCCACGCCGCCGGCGCTGCCAGCCATACGATGAGGACAACGAAGAGGACTGTGCGTTTCATGCTCCCTGACTCCTGAGTGAATCTACTTGGCGTGTCGCCGTTAGGGCACAAACTCCCCGAAGGGACGGTTGAACCCGGCCAGCCAGTCTTTCAAGCGGCCCTGCACGTCGGCCACGGTCTGTGCCTGCTGAGGATCTTTGATCAAGTTCACCCGCTCCTGGGGGTCGGCCTGCAGGTCGTATAGTTGATCCGCGTCCCAGTAGGCGGGGTGCCGCTTCAAGGCCGCCTCCTGGAGGTTCAGCGAAACGTCCATGTGATAAGCAGGCCGGCCCAGGGTCCCGTCGGCGATCTGCTGGCGAATCTGGGGCGGGTAACGCAGGGCGATATACTTCCAGCGTTCCGTGCAGATCGCGCGGGTGTGCCCGATCTCCAGAAACAGCGCCGCGCGCCATTTCGTCTGCGCCCCGGTCACCAGGGGCATC
Source organism: Planctomycetota bacterium (assembly GCA_025459125.1). Lineage (GTDB taxonomy): Bacteria > Planctomycetota > Phycisphaerae > Sedimentisphaerales > Anaerobacaceae > PLanc-01. The sequence continues at coordinate 13,294 of JALORE010000013.1, forward strand.
AAGCTCATGCCGTCAAGTTTCATCTCGGCCGGCGGCCGGGCTCCCGCCAGGTCGAAGATCGTCGGCACAAAATCGATGTTCTGCACGAGCCTGTCGCAAACCTGTCCGGCGGGAATCCGGCCCTTGCCCCAGAGGAAACAGGGTGTCCGTGCGCCGCCGTCGTAGCAGGTGCCTTTGCCGCCCAGAGTCGTATTGTCACTGAAAAAGAGGATGACGGTATTGTCCAGCTTGCCGAGGTCAACCAGTTTTTTGACCACCGCCGCGATGCCGTCGTCCAGCCAGGTCGCGTGGCCCATGTTCTCGGCAATCCCGGCCTTCTTCAGCCGTTCGGCTATGCCGGCCCGGGAGGCCTGCACCTCCAGGGGCGCGGGCAGGTAACCCGCCGGGGTCATCGTCGGGTCGCCACGCAGAGACTGGTTCGGCGCGGGACTATGCTGCAAGGTGGTGCACAGATGCAGGAAGAAGGGCTTGTCCCCGGCCTGCTCGATAAAGTCCAGCGCCCCCTTGGTGACCCACTCCATGTTGTGATACTGCAGGGCATCGAGCTTGTGATCGGCCAGGTTGCCACGATAGACGCTCGCGGCGTAGTCGAATCCCGCCTCCTTGATGTAATCGCACAGGCGCCGCTGGTTCTCCGCCAGTTTCTTCCCCACCTCGGGGTCGCGCAGCCGGGCGTCGGCCGGGATGGATAACAGCGGCGGCGTCCCGGTATGCCACTTGCCCACGAAGCCCGTCCAGTAGCCGTGCTGGCGCAGCACCCGCGCCACGTTCCAACTGCCGGGCGCCACCTGCACGTTGAAACCCACGTTCGACTGCCGGCCCGGAGGGAAGCTCTTGAGGAACTGCGGCGTGCCGCAGCGGCTGGCGTACTGTCCCGTCATGCACGTGTACCGGCTGGGCGTGCAGACACTGGAGGAATTGTACGCACGGGTGAACTTCACCCCTTCCGCGCACAACTTGTCCAGCGTGGGCGTCAGGACCTTGCCGCCGAAACAGCCCAGCGTGTCGGGGTTCTGGTCATCCGACAATATGAACAGAATGTTGGGCCTGGCCGGCGGAGTTTGCTGAGCGGCGCATGCCGATCCGCAGAGCGTCATGAACCATGTCATGGCAACGACCCAATGTCTCATCCTCATCCTCCTTTGCACTTCTTCCCCACCGCACGTTCCGTAGCCGTGCCCTTCATGGCGTACCGGCTTTCACGAACAAGCTCTTGTCCCCAATCAGCGTCGGCGCATCATAGACCGGGACGTCCTTGAAGACCACCCTTTCGCCCTCCACCGCGATTCGCTCGGCCGGAATGACGTAGATGCCCCCGGTAATCAGGTCCACCCAGACCGGCTCGGTGAAGGCCACTGGTGCGAGCGCGAACGTGGCGCCCACGGTGTCGTTACGGTCCGAAGGCACGCCGGTCTTGTCCCAGAAGACCAGGACCTGCCTGCCGCTCGGTCTGCTGCGGTAGGCATAGCAGGCCAAGGCCCGCGTGCACCGAATATCGCACGGACAATCCGGCACTCGTTCCAGCGTATCGTCAAAGACCGCGACCACGTTCTGCACGGCGTAATAGGCCGTCTTCACCTTGAGCAGTCGGTACTGCTTGTCGGTCTTGACCAGCCCGTAGCGATCCATGTCGCCCAGGCGATAGCCTTCCCACCGGTTGTAGTCCAGGTCCGCAATGCAGAAGACCAGCGACTCGACATCGTGCCCCAAGTCGCCCAGCATCCGCCGGGTTTGCCACTTGGCCTGGGTCAATTCCGTCCAAGGGTACTTGCTCAACGCGCCGCCTAAGCAGAACTCCGACTGGGTGCCGGCCTCGCCCTGCCACAGCTTGATGGCCGGCGCGTACTGCCGGACCAGCATCTTGAGCTTTTCGACGTTTTCGTAGTGTCCCTGGTCGGGATTGCGCGTGTAGCCGTGATAGACAAACCACGTAAACAGCGATTCTTTCTTCTGCGCGGTGACGCGCTGGAGCCAGGCCTCGGTCCAGACGGGGTTGGGCCCGCAGAGGACGCCGCCGGCAATTCGCGCCTGGGGAATCACGCGTTTGATGACTTCGGCCGTGCGAATGTTGAAATCGGCGGTCATCTCGGGCGTGTGTGCCTTGTTGCCGTCCGGCTCGTTCCACATGCCCCAGTCGCGGACCTGGCCGCGGTACCGGGTTGCCATCGCCTCGACCCATCGATCCCAGGCCTCCAACGCCTCTCGGGAAGTCGGGAATCCGCCCGCCAGGCCCCGGCCGCCGCCCCCAGGATAGACGGGATTGCCGTAAGAGGTCTCCAGGAGGATTTCCAGCCCGCGCCGGCGCGCGTCTTCGATCACTCGGTCCAGCCAGCGGAAGTCATACTTGCCTGGTTCCCGCTCGGTCGTGGCCCAACCGCCCTGGAGGCGGATCTTCCGGATGCCGAGCGGCACCAGATACTCCTGGTAGGAATCGTAGCTCGCGAAGCCGCGATCGAGCGTCTCGCAGCCCAGCGACCAATTCTGCCCGGCGATCTCACCGACACGCCGCGGCACGATGGTCCCGATCCGTTGGAAGCCGGGGGCCAGGGTGGTCTGCACGCGCGTTTCCGAGGTGTCGAGGACCTGGGCCGGGACCGAGGGGACAGTCAGAACTGTCACGGCCATGGTGAACGCCAGACGGATGAACATACGTTGCCGTTTCATGTCACGATTATACTCCCGTCCCCCTCGGTGGGGAAATGCATTACATGGTTCACGGTTCCCCGGCTGCCCAGTCATCAACCCAGTCGCGTATTTCGCGGTTGGCGGCGGTGATGCCGGCGATGGTGTCACGGTCGGGGCTCTCGTCCGGCCCGCGCGGGCCACGGTTGCGGGCGCGGTTCCGCAGATATGCGCCGCACAAATGAAGGCCGACACAGGCGGGAATCTCGCGCAGGGCCGCGAGGGTGTCGCGGTACTTCGCGGGGTCGGTGCGCAGCGTGCCGTCCGGCAGCTTGATCGTGCCGGCGCTGTCCGCCAGCAGGATGGGCTTGCCGGTCAACTCGGCAAAATGCGCCAGGTCCGCACGGATCTTCGCAACCGGCCCGAAGTGCTGGAAGCTGAACACGTCCACAAACGGCCCGGCCGCCGACAGCACCTCCTGGGGCACTGGTGCCATCGCTTCGTAGCGGTCGCCGAGAATCAGATGATGCCGATCATACCGGCGGATCGCGTCGTGTGTGACGCGGTAGTAGCGCGTGGCCAGCTCATGGAGTTGTTGGCGGCCCCCGTCGGTCTGGAGCTTCTGGGGGTCGAAGAGGGGCCCCTTCCATTCGTTCCCGGGGCGAACGTGCACCCACATCGGGCATTCGATATAGTTGTAACCGATGAGCTTGCAGTCCTCGCAGAGCCGTCCACACTGGCTGCGGGCGACATAGTCGCACCAGTCCTCGAAATCCCGGCTGAAGAGATCGGGATGCCGCGTCTCGACCTCCCATTGATGGAAATCGGCAAAGGGGAGCAGATGGCAATAGGGCAGATCCAACCACTGGTACTCCTCGAAGGTGAAACTCGGGGAGTGCCGGTGATTGGTCAGGCCGCGCGTCACCACCTCCTGGACCCAACCCACCGAGTTGAAGCCCCACGCCAGGAGATCGGGACGCACCATCTCCTTGAGCCAGCGTTCCATGCTGTTGCCGTACTTGCGCCGCCAGAGATCGCCGACCTCCGGGTAGCGCAGCGCCGCGGAATCGATGTGATTGAGCCCAAGGCTGAAGAAGGCCTTGTCTTCGGGCGTGAGGAACCACCACCGGCCGTGACGTTGGGCCGTGCGGAAGAAGCCGGGCCCTTCTCCGGCAGCACGTGAGCCCGCCGCAACCACGCGCGAGGCTGTGCCGGACGTCAGAGCCGCACCCAGGAATTGCCGCCGGTTCATGAGCCACCTCCGATCAGTCCTTGTCATTCCGCCAGACCGGCACGCACGGCCTGCCAGCCTGCCTGCATCTGCTGCGTGAGTGCCCCGACCACCGCTTTGTTCTCCGGCCGCTCGGCTACGTTTGCGTTCTCCTGCGGATCGTCTTGATGATCGTACAACTCGTGCGCTACCTCGGCGCCGTTACGGTCGAGCCAGCGTGTAAACCGGTAGCGATCCGTGCGCATCGAATAGCCCATGACATTGCCGCGCGGGTACTGGCTGAAGGCGGCCTTCTTCCAGGGCTTCTCCGGGGCATCCAGCAATGGCGCAAAGCTGCTTCCTTCCAGGTGCGCGGGCAACGGCAGGCCGGCCAGGTCGCACAGGGACGGGTAGATATCCACGAATTCCACCAGCCCTGGCGCGTGGCGGCCGCCAGCTTTCTGCCCGGGTGCACTGCAGAGCAACGGCGCGCGGGTGTCGTTTTCGACGTTGCTGTGCTTGCACCACGCGCCGTGCTCGCCCAGTTTCCAGCCGTGGTCGCCCCAGAACACGATGATGGTCCGCTCGCGCAGACCGAGGCGGTCGAGCTCATCCAGCACGCGCCCCAACTGCGCATCCATGTAGCTGACGCAGGCGTAATAGCCGTGCTTGAGCGTTCGTGCCTGCTCCTCCGTAAGCGGGCCGGTGCGCGGCATGCCCTCGTAGGCGCGCAGCTCGCCCCAGTCGGCCAGGGTGAACTTGCAGGCGTCTTTGGGTGCGAACGGATTCGGGGCCATGGGGATCTCGTCGCGACGGTACAGGTCCCAGTACTTCTTCGGCGCCACGAACGGCAGGTGCGGCTTGAGAAAACCCACGGCCAGGAAGAACGACTGGTCTTTCGCCTCCCGGAGCATCTCGAGCGCTGCGTCGGCAATGGCGCCATCCGAGTAGGCATTGTCCGGCACGTCGGCGCATTCATAGGGAGGACCTGCCAGTGCGTTGTAGCGGGCGCTCGGTGTCGCGAACTTCTTTCCTGCCGCCGCGGCGGTCTTGCGGGCGACGAGGGCCTGATTCTCTTTCAAGGCATACATCGGCCGGCCCGCCCGGGGCGCGGGCTCCGACCACGACAGCTTGTCGTCCAGCCCGCCGTGGTAGATCTTGCCGACGCTGCGGGTGAAGTACCCGTGGTTCTTGAAGTGCTGGGGCAAGGCAACCACGTCCGGCAGATGCTGACGGAAATGCGTCACCAGGTCGTAGACCTTCGTAGTGTCGGGCCGGCAGCCGGTCAGCAGGCTGGTACGGGAGGGGGAACACACCGCCTGCTGGCAGTACGCCCGGTCGAACACCGTACCCCGCGCTGCCAGGCGGTCGATGTTCGGCGCGTGAATGCCCTGGACGCCGTAACATCCCAGCTCCGTCCGCAGATCATCCACCGCGACAAACAGCACATTCATTCGCCGCCCGGCCGGCGTGTTCCCGGCCCCCAACCGCGCTGCCAGACCCGTAACCGCGGCAGTTGCCGCCGTGCCGAGAAACCCGCGCCGCGAGATCGGATTCGAACAACTTGCTTCCAGACTGTGTGTCATCATGGCATCTTACCTTTCGAATACTCTCCAGCGGGTTGTAGGATGGGCTTCAGCCCATGCCGCAAGCCCTTGCCGTGCGCCGAACCGCATGGGCTGAAGCCCATCCTACTCCAACGGGATCCAGACCGTCATATCGCTCGGCCCGCGGTTGCTCCAGGCGTAGTACGGGATCAAATGCAGCTTGATTCGCTCCGCCGGACCATCTGACGCCCGGCGATACAGGGCGGACGACGGCTCCGATCTGGACACCACCCCGCCTTCGGTCTCCAGCACCGTTACGCCGTGCAATAAGGCCGGCTCATGGCGTACCTGCCACACCGGCTGGTGTGGCAACCGCACATCTTGAAGAGATACAGAGTCCGGCAGGTCCGCAGATTCCAGGCAGTAGACGATCGGACCGCGCATCACCGCGACGTGATTGCGCGTCTCTTCCACCAGCGGATGGGCCTCGATGAGCACCACGTCCATCGGCAGATCAAGCTGAATCGTATCGCCGGGTGACCAGCGTCGGTCGAGGTCCACGTAGCTCTGCGGGCGAACTTCCACACCCGCATCCCGGCCATTGACCTGGAGCCTGGCCCCCTGCACCCAGCCGGGGATGCGCAGCCGCAGCGTCCAGGGTGTCTCAGGAGTCTTCTCGATGGCGATGGTCACTCGTCCGTCCCACGGGTACCGCGTCTTCTGAGTCAGGCGAATGCCGCCGTCGTCAAAGGTGCTGCCTCCGAAGAGGTGGACCCACACCGTGTCCTCCGAAACGCCGTAGGCCCAGCCGTTCAGCTCGGCGAGCGTGCGTGCCACGTTGGGCGGGCAGCAGAAGCAGTGGACCGGCGAAGCCGGCGTCGTATCGGGCCAGCGTGCCGGCGAATCATTGCTCAAGAGAGGCACACCCCGCACACGGCGCAGCGGATTCGTATAGAAGAAGTCCTTGCCCTCGACGCCCAGGCCCGAAAGCATGCTGTTGAACAGGACGCGTTCCATGACCTCCGCATATTTCGCGTCGCCGGTCAACGCCAGCATTCGCCAGTTCCACATGGCGTGGCCGATGTTGGCGCAGGTCTCGTTGTAGGCGGTGCGGTTGGGCAACTGGTAGGGAGCGCCGAAGGCCTCGTGGACGGAATCCCGCGGTCCGCGCTTCAGCAGACGCCGGTCGGACTCGCCGGTATGCAGAGCCGCGGTGCCGCCGGTGAGGTACATCTTGCGTTCGGTGACATCGGCCCAGAGCCGCGTCAGCGCCTCCAGCAGGGCCGGCTCGCCCGTCTCCGCGCAGACATCGGCCGCGCCACACCAGAGGTAGGCCGCCGTCACGGCGTGTCCGACCGCCTCCTGTTCCTTGCGCAGCGGCACCTTGGCCTGGTTCTGGTCGCTGCCGCCGGGAACGGAGCCGCGCATGTCCACGAACGTCTGCGCCAACCGGAGATACTTGCGCTCGCCCGTGGTGCGATACAATTCGACCGCCCCCATGATGTTCGAGGGATTGAAGCAGAAATGGGCCAACTCTCTGGGGCGCGGGAGAAAAACCGTGCACAGGTAGTCGCCCAGCTTCCGCGCGATGCGTAGGAAGTTGTCCTTGTTGGTGGCCCGGTGGTGGACGCAGGCGGCCGTGAGCAGGTGCCCCATGTTGTACAGCTCGTGGAAGTGCAGGTCCTGCCACCGCTGGCGGTCCGTAAGCTGAATCTGGGTGGAGATGTAGCCATCCGGCGCCTGGGCTTTGCCGATCACCTCGATCCATTCGTCCATCTGGCGGTCGAGCTGCGGGTCGCGCGTGACGCGATACACCGCGGCCAGGGCCTCGATGAGCTTGTAGCAGTCGCCATCGCCCCAGTTGTTGCCGAAGAACTTGCCTTCGGCCAAACCGGCGGCGATCCGGAGGTTCTGGAAGCTGGCCGAGTTGTCCGGCTTCTGCATCACCCGGATCAAGGCCGGCACCGTGACATCCCGGCACAGCGCGAACCGCTCGGCCCAGAACCCCTCCGTCCAGCGCACGGCATCCAGGTCCACGTTGCGGAACTGGACGTGAGGACTGGCCGACGTATCGACCACGGGACGCCCACGCGCCAGGGCGGTCCCGGCGATGGCCGGCAGAATACCAAGAACGATCGCACTCCAAGGACGCGCCAGGGCGACGAATCTCATGTCGGTTGTCCTTTCTGGGGGCTGGGGCCCCCGTCTCACTTGTCGGCCGGCGGATGGTAGTCCCACCGCGTCGGTCGGCCCGTTGTCATGGCGGCTTTCATGAGCAGGCGCCGCTGCTGGCTGATCCGGACGGCGGCATCAATGGCCGGGGGATCGAACTGGCGCAGCAGCCGTTGGCTCAGCCGCGTCTCGGCGTCGCGATATTTCGCCTCGCCCGCCAGGTTCTTCCACTCCCCGGGGTCGTCACGTAGGTGGAAAAGCTGGCGGCCGCCGCCGGTGATATGGACGTACTTGAAATCGCCCTCGCGGATCATGAAGCAAGGGGCGAGAACTCCTTCGCCATGGTACTCCGAGACCGCCGTGCGGGGCGTGCCGCTGTCCGGTCGGCCCTCGAGGAGATTCAGGAGGCTCCGCCCGTCAATACCGAGGGGAGCAGGAGCGCCGGCCAGTTCCGTCAGGGTGGGGAAGATATCAACCAGGCTCACCGGCTCCGCACAGGTGCATCCGGCCTGCCAGCGGGCCGGCAGCCGGGCGATCAGGGGTACCCGGGCGGAGAATTCGTAGAACGTGCGCTTCTCCACCATCGTCCGTTCGGCCGCCATGTCGCCGTGGTCGCTGGTGAAGAAAACCGCCGTGTGTTCCAATTCTCCCATCTCGCGGAGGCAGTCGAGAAGCGCGCCCACCTTGCGGTCGATGTAAGTGATCTGGCCGTAATAGACCCGGCGGAAGCGGTACAGCGCCTCGCGGTCGCGCAGGTTGACCTTGTCCACACCATGGAAGACGTTGATCCAGCGGTCCATCGTGGATTCGTGGGCCGCCAGATCGTCGGGGATTTCCGGCACCGTGATCGGGACATCCGCGTACAGATCCCACAATTCCCGGGGCACCTGGTACGGGCCGTGCGGGTCGGAGAAAGACACGCACAGAAAGAACGGCCGGCGCTGCGACGCCGGAACCTGAGGGCGCGAACGCAGAAAGGCCAGGGATTCCTCCTGGACATGATCATCGTACCGCATCTGGCCGCCCGATGCTTGTACGCGGGCATCGAGGACCAGGCGGGCCTTCGGCGTGCCACGCGGATTCAGGACGGCCTGGGCCTCCCAGCGCGGCGTCCAGGCAAAATCCGCGGGATAGATGTCCTCCGTCAGCCGAAGCTCGCCGCCGTGCAACTGGTCGGCGCCCACGAAGTGCATCTTGCCGGATAACACCGTCTCGTAGTTTGCCACGCGCAAGTGATAGCAGATCGTCGGTACCTCGGAGCTCAGGACGCTGGCGTTGTCGTAGACGCCCAGTCGGGAAGGGTAGCGGCCCGACATCAGGGCCACCCGCGCCGGCACACACAGGGGACAATTCGAATAGGCCGCCTGAAACACCACCCCCTCGCGGGCCAGCCGGTCCAGGTGGGGTGTCTTGACCTCGCGATTGCCATAGGGCCCGGTCAATTGGGGAGCCATCTGGTCCGCCATAATCAGAAGGATGTTGGGGGGCCGATTGGTCCTCCCGGCGCCGGCGGGCTGGGGTTGGTCCGCGGCGGATTCCGCCGGAGATTCTCCAGCCCGGCTCTGTCCTTCCGGATAGCGCCACCCTAGGGTCACCCCCGCCGTGGCGGCGAATGTCTTGAGCAAGTCACGCCGCTTCACATTCGCATCGTCCGCCATGAGGTCTTCTCCCGCCTCGTCACATTTCTCTGTCGTGCCATTTCCGAATCGCCCGACCGTGTGCTCGCGTTCTGGACCAAGCCTTCTGCCGAACCATATCAGTTCGGTGACACCTCCAGCCGGCGCAGCATCGTGCGGAAGGCATCTCGCTCCTGGAGCGTCAGCCTCCCGTTGCCGCCGGCGGCCCGATAGACACCGGCGGCCTGGTCCGCTTCTCCCCGTTCGAGATGAATTTCGCCCAGCAAGGCATAGGCATCGGCATACGGCACCTGCCGACGGACCAGGTCCTGGAGAACCTTGATCGCCCCATTCACGTCCCGCTGCTGATGCAGGAAGAAGGCGTACGTGTAGCCGTACTTCCCCTCTTCGGGGACCAACTGGTAGGCCTTCTGGCACCACCGCAGCGATTCATACGGTCGATCGGAGGCCAGCATCACGCCCAGGTTATGGGCAGCAACCACGGCATTCGGATCGATCTGGAGGGTCTTGCGAAAGGCCTGCTCCGCCTCCTGGGGACGGTTCATCTCGCCCAGGAGCATCGCCAGGTTCAGATGGACGACCGGATTGTTCGGGTCCAGGGCGATGGCCCGGCGAAACGACGCTTCCGCCTTGTCGTTTTGGCCCTTGGCATTGTGCACGAACGCGACGTTCACATAAGGCGGCACGAAGTCCGGCCGCAGCTTGATGGCGCTCTCGTAGGAAGCCAGGGCCTTGTCCTGGTCGCTGCCCTGCAGGTAGAAGTTGCCCAGACTGTACTGGGACGCATAGTCATCGGGCCGGGCGTTGAGACCCGCCAGCAGCTCCGTCGTGGCACGTCCCACCGCGGCCCGATATTGCTCGGGCAGTTGCTCGCTGGGGACGCCGGCCAACGCGGTCGCGGCCCGCACGCGGACCAGCAAGTACTCATCCGCCGTCGCTTTGGCCAGGGCTTGCAGGGGCGAATGATTGTTCGCCCCTACCGTCGCGTATCCTTCCAGGGTCTGCGCCGCGGCAGCCCGCACCAGGGGAGAGGGATCCTCCTGGAGGGCTTTGATCACCACCGGCCATTTGGCGGGCGATCCGCATTGGTGCAGCAGACGGATCAACGAGGCGGCGTAGATTTCCTCGCGATCCTGCGAGCCCACGTACGCCAGGATCGCACCCAGTTGGCGCCAATCACCCCGCCGGGCACCGTCCAGCAGAGCCGCTCGTTCCAGGACAGGTTTCTGGTAATCGTCCTTATGCCACTGCCTCACCTGCTGGTCCGCCCAGGCCGCGTCCTTGTCCGCGTGGCAGAGGTTGCACGCGTTGGGAGACTTGAACTGGAGCGTGGCGGCGGGCGTCGGCGGCCGCATGGAATGGTCGCTGCGGGTCATCCGGGCGAACTCGGTCATCGGCATATGACAGGCAATGCACCGATTTGCTGTGCTGTCGTCTTTGTGGTGCGTATGGGCGGCAGGGTTGTCCACCTTCTCTTGGTGACAGGGCAGGCAGGCAGCGTTCGGCTTCTCGTCACCCTGGAAGCGGTAACGTCCGCTGGACGTGTGGCAGTGCATGCAATCGAGCTTGCCAGTCTTGGCGCAGGGACTCAGGCGCCAGGTGGTTATTGTGTAGTTTTCGCCGAGGTCCCGTCCATCCGGGTAGAAGTCCGGGTGCTCCAGGGTGGTCAGGTCGAAACGATCGAAGTAGCGCTCGCCCGGCGTGAACGAGGGACTCACGGGACTCATCTTGGCATGACACGCGCCGCACATCGAGTTGATCTGCTCGGCGGTGAAGGGCTTGGTGCGGATGATCTTGAGATCGAAGGAGGTGGGAGGTGGGAAGTGTGAAGTTTGAAGTGCGGAGGCACCACTCGAAGCTTCCGACTTCGAACGGGACGCTGTCAGTTCCTGGCAGACGCGGACGTGCTCCTGCGCGGGGCCGTGGCAGGCTTCGCAGTTGATGCCCGGCTCGGCCCACGCGGTGCGGTACGTGTCGGTCCTGGCCTCGTAGTTCGTGGACAACTGGCTGACGTGGCAGCCGTGGCACGAGGTGTTGAACGTGTACATCGGGTCCGTCCAGTGCACCGGGCTATCGGCGGCCCCGTGCGGGAAATGGCGCACGCCGCTGGCGGCGGTGTCGAACCATTGTTTCGTCCGCACATCGTAGGCCACCGGCAGGGTCTGCAAACGGCCCCGCTCCAGGGGCGTCAGGAAGTAATAGACGTTCTTGCCGCCCATGACATGCACGATCCGGAGCTGTTTCTCGCCCGCGGGTCCGCGTTCGAGGACCCAACCCTCGTCCCGCCCGATGTGCGCGGCATATTCGTGCGGACCGATTTTGACCGGGCCGGCCGGGGCTGTCAGATTCGCCTGCGCAAATTCGGACGTGTACGGCTGCATCGCCAGGCCGTGGTGCGACGGCGCCCACAGCTGATAGAACGGTTCATGGCACTGGCGGCAACTGGTCGAGCCCGCCAGCGACGGCTGCGCCGGTGGGGAATTCGTCGTGGCCGCGACTCGGGCCCGTAGGGGCGAATGATTACTCGCCCCTACCGCCGCAACGATGACGAGAACGAGAAGATGCTGTTTCATGATGATCCTTGAGACACTACTTCGCTTTGGCCTTCTTCGCGGCTTTCGATTGGTTCGGCTGCGGGCTTTGGAACAGCGGGGCGACGTTGTCCTTGTTCCAGTCCGCATACGCCTGGCGAAGGCGTGTGAGCACGTCGGGCTGTTGGGCCGCCAGGTCCCGGCTTTCGCCGATGTCCGCGGCCAGATTGAAGAGCTGAATTTCGCCTTTCGCACCACCCACCAATTTCCAGTCACCTTCGCGCACCGCGTAGGTTGCCCCGCCGCCCGTACGCCAGAAGAGCCGGTCACGCGGAGTGCCGGTCCGCTCGCCCGTGAGGTAAGGCAGGATGTTCGTGCCTTCCAGGGCGTGCCCGGCGGGGACTTTGGTGTCGGTCAGCGCCACGGCCGTGGCGAAGATATCAAGCGAACTCACCGGTTGGGCATAGTCCTTACCCTGCGGCAGCCGGCCGGGCCAGGACACCACGAAGGGCACCCGAATGCCACCCTCGAAGACCTGCCCCTTCGCCCCGCGCAACGGCGCGTTGTCGCTATGCGTGACGCTCACCGGTCCGCCGTTGTCGCTGAGGAAGAAGACAAGCGTGTTATGGACCTGGCCGGATTCCCGCAACGCATCCATCACCACGCCGACGGCATCGTCGAGACCGACCACCAGCCCGGCGTAGCCGCGCCGGGTTTCGTCGGTGATGTGCCGGACACGCTCCCGCAGCGAATCGGTGATCTGCAACGGGGTGTGCGGCGCGTTGAAGGCGAGGTACAGGAACCACGGCCGGTCCCTCTGACGCCTGACAAACGCCGCTCCTTCCCGGGCCAGCACCGTCGTGAGGTATTCCGTGAGCGGCTCAGGTTGGCCGTTGCGATCCATCGGGATCAGGTACTCGACGCTGCCCTTGGCGCCGGGGGTGTAGATGTGCCCGCCGCCGCGCAGGCCGAAGTACTCGTCGAAACCCCGCCGGTTCGGGTGAAACTGCGGGTGCGCGCCGAGGTGCCACTTGCCCACGCAGCCGGTCCGATAGCCGGCCGTCCTGAGCACCTGCGGCAGCGTCGTCTGCGACAGGGGCAGTCCGGCCACCGTGCTCTCCGGCAGCCACGCCGGATTGTTCTCGTGGCCGAACCGCTGCTGGCAACGGCCGGCAAGCAGTCCCGCGCGCGTCGGGCTGCAGAATGGATGCGTGACATAGCCGCCGGTGCAGCGCACGCCCGACCGGGCCAGCCGGTCCAGGTTCGGCGTGGGAATGTCCTTACAGCCGTGGAAGCCCACGTCCGCGTAGCCCAGATCGTCGGCCAGGATGACAAGGATATTCGGTCGCGCCGCGGGCGCCGCGGCGGCGCACAGCAGGGCTGCCGGCGCCAGCAGCCAGGCAGCGAGAATGATGAGCCCTGTTCTCACAACGGTTCTCCAGAAGAAGACTGTGTTCCATCATCCTACCGGGACTTCTTCCCGGCTTTGTTCTTGGCTTTCTTCGGCGTCTGGGCCGTCGCCTCATCCGCGGGTTTCTCCGCGTCGCTCTTGCCCTGGCGGGACGTGGCCTGCAACTCGGTTTCCATGCCCCGGTCGCCCTGCTGGGCCATCCAGGCATCGAGCTGCCGGCCGAGACGGGTCCGGACCTCCGCGAGCTGCGGATCGTCCGCGCGATTTTTCATCTCGTACGGGTCGGATTCGAGGTCGTAGAGCTCCTCCGCCGGCCGGTGGAAGAGCCATTCGACGCGTGCCGCCAGTTTCGGGTCACGCGCTGCATCGGCCTGCCAGGACGTGATCGGCTCACCCTTGTGGATGCCGCCGATGCTGTAGGTGTTCTGCGGCGCGAGGTTGCGGATCAGCTTGTAGCGGCCGTCGCGCACCGCCCGCATCGGATACGGCTGCTCGTAGCCGATGATGCCGACGGTCGTGTGCTGCGAGAACACGTAGTCGCGGTGGCGGTCCGACTTGCCCAGCAGCACGTCGAGGAAGCTGCGGCCGTCGAAGCCGCGGGCGCCGCGAGCGTCGGGGCAGCCCGTGTCGATGGTCCGGGGGTCGCTCCCGGCGGCCGCCAGGAACGTGGGCGGCACATCCACGTACTGCACCAGCGCCTCGCTCGACGATCCGGGCTTCACCTTGCCGGGCCAGCGGACGACAGTCGCCACACGGATGCCGTTGTCGTAGACCGACCACTTGCCGCCGTAGGGGAACGAACTGCCCTGCTCGCTGACGAACATCACCAGGGTGTTGCCGGCCTGCCGCGTCTCGTCGAGCAGGCCCAGCAGCGCCCCCACCTGCTCATCGAGCTGCACGATCTCGGCGTAGTAAGCGGCCAGTTGCTTGCGGGTGACGGCGTTGTCGTGCAGGTACGCCGGGACTGTCAGCCGGGCGGGATCGTAGCGGTCCTGGGGTCCGCGCGTCCACGGACCGTGGGGATCGTTGGACGCAAAGACCAGCAGCCAGGGCTGGGTCTTGTCGCGCGTGAGGAAGGCCTTCGTCTTCGTCAGGTCATCCGCGCCGGCAATGTGCTCGTAGGGGAACGTCGCGGGCGGACCGACGTGCGTCTTATTCTGCAGGGCGACGCGGTACCCGCACTCGCGCAGGTGCGTGAACATGCTCTTCGTGCCGTCATAGGCCCGCGTGTGATTCGGGTAGGCGCCCGCGCGGACGCAGTAGAGCCCGGTGTACAGCGCGTGGCGCGAGGGCGAGCAGGTCGTCGCCGGCGTGAACATGCCCCGCAGGTACATGCCCTGCGACCGCAGCCGGTCGATGTTCGGCGTGTACACCTCGCGGTTGCCGGTGAAACCCAGGTCGCGCCAGCACAGATCGTCGGCTACAATCAGAAGGATGTTCGGTCGCGCCGCGGGCGCCTCGGCGGCAGACAGCCAAGCCGCCGGCACCAGCAGCCAGGCAGCGAGAATGACGAGCCTTGTCTTCACGATGGGTCTCCAAAAGAAGAACGGAACACCGGAATATTGGAATGATGGAATGTTGGAATGATGGGTGGGAGAGCCTGTGATCTCACAATATTCCATTATTCTAATATTCCCGTGCTCCAACTCTTCCATTCCGTTTTCCCATCTCTTCCATTATTCCATTATTCTAACATTCCATCAATCCAGTGTTCCGTAGTCCGCGCCGCTGAGGCTGCGCTCGACGGAGCGCTGCCAAGCGTGCAGTTCGCCGGTCATCCTCTCCACAAGGTCGGCGTGCTGCGCGGCGAGATTCTTCTCTTCGCCCGGGTCGGTGCTCAGATCGTAGAGCTCGGTCTCGGCTTTTCCTTTCTGATCGTTCACGTGCAGCTTGTACCGGGCGGTCGTCCAGGCCGCTTCCCCGGCGAAATCGCTCGTCTTCGCCTGCGGGTGCTTGAAGTTGAGGAAGTCGATGGCCGGGTTGCGGGTTGTGGGCGTCGTGCCCCGCGTCAACTCGGGGTCCATCCAGCGCTCGTTCTTGCGTTCGGGACCGGCCGCGTATTTCCAGAACCCAATCGGCTGGGGCCGCTCTTTCATGGGGTCGTCCACGATCAGGCCCCGGAGGCTCAGACCATCGATGGGCCGCCGCGGATCGGGTGATTCTGCCCCGACGAGGTCGAGCAGCGTGGGGAAGATGTCCGAGCTGACACACGGGACGGTCGAGACGCGGTGCTGTTTGATAACCGCGGGCCATTCGACGAGGGCGGGCACGCGGAGTCCGCCTTCGTAGAGCGAGCCTTTGTTGCCGCGGAAGCCGCCATTGTGCGGGTCGCGGCTCTTCGGGATCGGCGTACCATTATCGGATGAGTACCACAGCAGCGTGTTGTCCGCGATGCCCAGTTCCTTCAACAGCGCACGGAACCGGCCGATCGCCCGGTCCATTGCGGTGATCTCAGCGAATCGGTGTCGCTGCTCCTCGTTCTCCACCTTGTCATACAGCCCGACATCCTCGGGCAGTCCGCTGTAGGGACCATGCGGCGAACCGAACCACAGGCAGACGAAGAAGGGCTTGTCCTCCTCGCGGACCTTCCGCACGAACGCGCCGGCCGCCTCCGCCACAATCAGCGAGCTTTCGCCTTTGTGAATGACCGGGTCGGTGCCATTGTGACTGAGCGGCGGGTTGATCTCGAAGAAGTTGTCATGGGAGAGGTATTCGTCAAAGCCCATCTTGCCCGGGTTCGTCGGGGAAGCGGCCTTAACCGCACCGACGTGCCACTTGCCAAAATGCCCGGTCCGGTAGCCGGCCTGTTTCAGAACCTGCGCGATGGTGATTTCCTGGGGCCGCGTGGAGTAGTTGGGCGCAAAGACGCCGGAACGATTCGGATGCCGGCCCGTCAGGATCGCGGTCCGGGTCGGCGAGCATACGCACCCGGCCGCATAAAAGCGGTCCAGTTGGAGTCCCTGGGCCGCCATCTCGTCAAGGATCGGCGTCTTGAGATGCGGGTGGCCATGATACCCAGTCTCGCCATACCCCTGGTCATCCGCCAGGAGCAGAACGATATTGGGCCTGGACCGTCTCTGCGAAGCTGCTTGTGCCAGAGTCGATCCGGGCAGCAATCCTGCCGCACATGCTCCTGCGGCGGCCTGCATGAACTGCCTGCGTGTCCACTTCAAGAGAAACCTCCTTTCCTCGTAGGGTCCCTATCACGCACCATCTCGGCATGGCCGAAAGCGGTGCGTGATATGCACCTACAGTTCTATCGGGCCGCCTTCGCGGCGGACCTCGATCCTGCCTTTCTTATCCAGGCCGGCGAGTGACACCCGGCCCCGATCACGGGTATGGAACCGCACGCCGCGAACTGAGACGTCGGTTCCAGTCAGCACAGCATCCCCGGCCACGTTCACCTCCCCGATGATGACGTCGTTGGCGCCGGCCGACCGCGCGCCGAGATGCACATGGTCCAGGGTCATGACGGCTGTGCCGGACAGTTCCAGCGTGGTGCAACCAATGCTCAGCTCGTTTCGTCCGAACGTACCCGCAAGATGCAGTCGGCCGCCGCCCTGCATCAATTCGCAGATGTGGGTGTCTCCCCGGACGGTGAGATCGGTGTCGCTGCCGGAGAAATACAGCCCCCACATGGAAATACCGGGTGGCTTGTCCGCCCGGCACAGGGTCAGGTTGCCCAGCTTGACCGGCTCCGCCAGATCGTTCGACAGGGCCAAGGCGCCCGTCAGGTTGTGACCGAGCAGAGAGACGATCAAACGTTTCGACTCTCCCAGCGCCACCTCGCACGGTGGGCCGTTCATCCCGATGTTCCGCAGGAATACGAACCAGTGCCCGACGCGGGTGTTTCTCAGATCCAGCCGCCACTCGACGCCCGGGGTCAGTGTGCGGGCATCATAGACGGCGGTAAGGGGCTGACCGGTTGGCAGATCGAGTCTCGTTTTGCCCCCCTTGTGGACATAGACGCCCAGGCCGATGGGGAAGTCGGAATCGATCAGCGTAATGTCGGCCCGACCCGAACAGATGATGGCATCGGGCCGCGGGCCGGCCCGAAGCCGGGTGCCTTTGAGCACGCCGCGGCCCTGCTGACCGTGGAAGCTGATCCCGTAGGAATATTGCACGGTCGTGTCAACGGCCTCCCACTCGCCCTGGTAGAGATGGAAGACCGTGTGCACGGGCGTACCGTCTTCCGAGACGAAACCCCCGAGCGTGGAGCGCCGGGTGATGAGCCGGCCGCCCCGCCAGTCGACGAGATGTTCGCGCGACCGCGTGCCCAGGATCTCCACCCGGCAGTCTTCAAGCGTCAGCACCGCGTTCGGTTCGAGGACCAGATTGCCGTTGAGACGAATGTTCTGCCCGCGGACGGTCTGCACGCCGGTAACGACCCAATCCCCCTGCCGGATGGCAGGCTCGCGCACAGTCGAGGACTCAGTCCGGGCGGGGCGAATGATCAGGTCGTCACCGGTATCCGTGATCTCGACCGGGACAAAGCCCGGCATGGCGCGAAACGGAGCGGTGCGGTCGTTGCCGAACAGGGCGGCGTTCCAACGGCCGGTTTTGTCCCGGAACAATACGCCGTGACCCGCGTGGGGCACCGCCACCCGGCGGGGGCGGTAGGGACCCAGCAGGCTCTTCGCGCAGGAGTACATCATGTCGTAGGTGCCGTCGGCGCGGTTGGGGCCGCCGTTCCATTCGCCCGCGGTCAATACGTACCAGGGCCCGATCTTCACCAGGGTCGCCCCCTCGTAGCCCACCCGCTGCCCATCCGTCGGGACGATCTTCTGCTCGGGGCCGTCGAACCCGTTCATCGCGGCGTTGAGCCTGCGAATCATGCCGTCCTGCCAGACGTAGTATGCGCTGCCGTCGGCGTCTTCGAACAACGAGGCATCGATCCGCTGGTCCACGCCGTGGTTCTCCGGAAAAGCCAGCTCGTACGGTCCCTCGGCCCGGCCGCTGGTGCTCTTGAGCAGGCCGTTCTTGCCGAATTTACCGGCGTTGATGCAGAAAGCGATCCAGTAGGTACCCTTGAGGTAGTGCAGCTCCGGTGCCCAGAAAAGACGATCCGGGACGCTGTTGTACCACTTCGATGGATCGGCCTCGGGCGTCCAGACCTGCCGGACGAACTCGAAGCGTTTCAAGTCGGCGGACTTCCACAGGTTGATGCCGTCCATGTTGCCGGAGGTGCCCGTGAGATAGTAGCTGCCGTCGTGGCCGACCATGATGAACGTGTCGCGAATCCAGGGCACCTCCGCCCGCTGGCCCGGGACCTTGTCCAGCGGCACGGCCCGGGCGAAGCCCATGCCCTGCTCGTAGATGAACGAGGTGTCCGGCCGAAGCATCAGGCCGAAGGGAAACCGCGCCGGCTTGTCCAGGCCGCTGAATCCGATCGGCCAGCGGGGCTCGGTCGCGGGGACCTGCTCGACCCGGAAGGCTCCCGGTCGGCCGACGAAGATGGCGCGGGGATCGGCCCCGGAGAACGTCGCCCAGAGGTCGCCCGCCCGGTCGCGGAACAGCGTCGTCTGGCCCGCGTGGGGAAAAGCCACGTAGAAATCGCTGTAGCCGCGGTCGGGCCTCTCCGAGGCCGCGACCAGCACATCGTCAACGCCTTGGGCCAAGCCGGTGCGGCCAAGGCCGTTCCGCATCAACCGGCCGGTGACGAAGAGGTGGTATTTGCCATTGATCTTCGCGAGGTGCGCACCGCGTCGGTGCTCGACCGACTGCTGTGGGCCGCCCCCTGCCATCCGCAGAGTGACAGTCTGTGCCGCACCGGCCAGTCCATCGAGCGGATTCGCGGCCAGGGGCGCGATCTCACCGGCTCCCATCACCCAATAGCACCGGCCGTCGTCATCCCGGAAGATCGAAGGGTCGGCGCCGTGCGACGTGATCTGCTTGCGCTCGAAACCGCCGGCAAGGTCGGCGGATGCAAACCGCAGCAACTCCGTGCCACCGCCTTCCCGTCCCAGCGCCAGCCAGAACATCCCCTGGAGCCAGTAAATCTCCGGAGCCAGGAACCTCTCCACGTCAAAGTCCAGCGTGCGCAGCTTCCGCCAGTCGCGCAGATCCGTCGAGCGCCAGATCTCGACCTGTGCCGAGGCACACACCACTCCCTGGGCGACGGATGAGCCCGTCAGATAGTACGTTCGGTCCG
Source organism: Planctomycetota bacterium (assembly GCA_025459125.1). Classification (GTDB taxonomy): domain Bacteria; phylum Planctomycetota; class Phycisphaerae; order Sedimentisphaerales; family Anaerobacaceae; genus PLanc-01. The sequence goes on from JALORE010000013.1 coordinate 32,575, forward strand.
GACCCGTACAGATACTGACATCGGTCAACGAGGCATCAAACAAAGGCGAAAGGGCCACTGCCTCCGGCGTGGGCGCCAGCGCCGCGTATTCCCGAATCACGCCATGCTGCGCGGACAGGGAAGTCACGTGGGCAAGGCCTGACAAGGCAACGACATAGAAGAGTCTTCTCATGATCTCCGTCCAGGCTACCCAGCAGCCTATTCCGTCACAACGCGTACCTTCTCGACCTTGCCGCGCAGAGGATGGGGCGCGGCGTAGTCGCCCACGGCGGTCTGCGCATCCTGGCCGATGCTGAGATCATCGATCGGCTGCACCGGGATCAAACCGGATGCCCGTCCCTCGGCCACGGTCCGGCTGTCGACGGCCAGCTGCATTGAGCCGTCCCGGTTTAGCCACGCCGCGATGGGAAAACGCCCCCCCGGCGTCTCTCGGGCGGTAACGGTCGTGAGCCTCCCGTTGATGCGCACGCCGAAAATAAGCCGGCCGTCCCGCAGCCACAGGGCATAGCCCTGCTGATTGCCGCCGTGGGCCAGGATGACGCCGTCGCGCGACTGGGGCTCGACTTCGCACGTGATCGCCAGCGGCTTACCCGCAATCTGCGGGGATGCCGACGGCTGACCGCGCACGAAACAACGATCCGCCCACTCCTCCCAGGCTTTCGCGAGACGGGCGACCAAGTCCATCTCCCGGGCGGCCAAGTTGTTCATTTCGGTCGGGTCCGTCGAGAGGTCGTACAGTTCCCAGGCCTTATCCTTGAGGGCGACGAGCTTCCAGCGGCCTGCGCGAACCGCGCGATTGCCCTCGTGTTCCATGAAGATCGGACGCGGCGGCAGGGGTCCGCCCTTCAATACCGGCACCAGGCTCACCCCTTCGGGCGGAAGCACTTTCCGGCCTTCACGCTCCTGCGGATAAGAGGCTCCCGCCAGTTCCAGGACGGTCGGCATAAAGTCGGTGATGTGCCCGGCCTCGCGCGTAACCGTGCCGGCCCGGGTCTTGAGTCCCGCGGGCCAGTGCACGATGAGCGGCGTGTTGATGCCGCCCTCGTGGCCATAGTGCTTGTAGAGCCGAGACGGCGTGTTGCAGGCGTTTGCCCAGGCACTGCCGTAGCTGACGTAGCTGTCCGGTCCGCCCACCTTCTTCAGGTCCGCGCCGACATGCAGGATATTCTTGGGTCCACTGACCTCGTCGAAGCCCCACGGGTCCCACTCAGCGCAGGCGCCGTTGTCGCTGAGAAAGAAAATGACCGTGTTCTCGAATTGCCCGGTCTCCTTGAGCCGTGCCACGATGCGTCCGAGGGCCTGATCCATGCGATCCACCATCGCAGCATAAACCGCCATCCGCCGGGCCAGGTCCGCACGACGATCGGCGGGCAGCGAATCCCAGGCGGGGTTGTCTCTGTCCGCCCAGCCGGTTTGGGCGTTGAAGCGGTTCTCCGGAATATGGCTGCGGGGCGTGAGCCTCAGATCGCCCGGCACCAGCCCCAGCTCCTTCTGGCGGGCCAGGCGCTGCTCGCGAATCTTGTCCCAGCCCTGGGCGTAGAGCTTCTCGTATTTGGCGATGTCCTCTTCCCAGGCGTGCAAAGGGAAATGGGCGGCGTTGAAGGCGAGGTACAGAAACCACGGCTGGCCGCTCCGGCGCGCCTCTCCGAGGAAATCCAGCACGTAGTCGCCGAAGACATCCGTCGAATAGAACGTGCCCGGCGCGTACATCCGCTTCACGCGGCCTTCCGGCAGACGGGTGTAGTGCGGGTCCTCCTGCCAGCAGGAGTTGAAACCACCGATCATGCCATAGAATTCGTCGAAGCCGCGTTGGGTAGGCGTGCTCTGGCGGCTCAGGTGCCATTTGCCGACCATGTACGTGCGGTAGCCCGCGGGCTTGAGCGCCTCCGGGATGGTTACGCAGTGGGCCGGCAGCACACCGGAGAGGTTGGGAAAACCCGCTTGGTGGGGATGCACACCCGTGAGGATGGCCGCCCGCGTCGGGCTGCACCGTGCCGAGTTGTAGAATTGTGTGAAACGCAGGCCGCCGCGCGCCAGCGAGTCGAGGTGGGGCGTGCGAATCTCGCCGCCATAGCAGCCCAGGTCCGACCAGCCGAGGTCATCGGCAAGAATGAGCAGGATATTGGGACGTACGGCTTGCTCTCTGGCACTCGTCCCGCGTTTCTTGGGCGCGGCGCGACGCTCGCTGGGGTGGATATCGTCTTCGTCGGGTGTGAACGGAGCCGCGTAGTCCTTTCCGGCGAGGCTGCCCTTACACGACTCCCGGAAATCGGCCAGGGTGGCCTTCATCGCGCGGACGGTCTGAGGCTGCTGGGCCGCGAGATTGGTCGTCTCACCCGGATCGGCATGCAGGTCGAAGAGCAGGTCTGCACTCTGGGCATCCCCCATATCGGTCAGCAGCTTGTAGCGGTTGTCAACCAGGGCCATACGCGGCGAGCCCCGGGAAGCGGCAGAGCCGGTCCCGCCGGCCGTCTCGAAGGGAATGGGCACCGGCCGCTCGGTCATTCTGCCCTCGAACAGGGGCACCAGGCTGATACCGTCAAGGGGCTGCGGCTGACCCTTCATCTTGAATCCCAGGATCTCGAGCGTGGTCGGGAAATAGTCGAGGGTGCTGCACGGGACCGCGGTCGTGGTACCGGGCTTGATCCGCGCGGGCCATTCGAGCAATCCCGGCACACGGATGCCGCCTTCCCACAGGCTGCGTTTGCGTCCCCGCAAAGGTCCGGCCGAACCGCGGGTGGTGCCTTGGTCGCCGGTGTTGCCCTCGGGTCCATTGTCGCTGGCGAACCAGAGCATGGTGTTTTCCGCGATGCCGAGGCCGCGCAGCTCTTGGCGCAATCGTCCCATCTGGACATCCAGCGCGGTGATGACGCCGTAGTAGTTCTGCTCGCCCTGGTCGCGGTCGGGATACATCCGGAGGAATTCCGGTCCGGCGGCCACCGGCTCGTGCGGCGCATGGAACCAGATCACCGCCAAGAACGGGGTCTTCGCGCCGGCGGCTTTGCGGATGAACGCCAGGGCACGATCCATGAGCACACGCGAATCGCACCCTTGTAGGTTCTCGGTCTCGATCTTCCCGTTATGGTAGTAGGGATTGACGGAGTTGTCTTTCCCCGGGTCCCAGGTGCGCACCGCGTACTCGGTCGAGAACCACTCGTCGAAGCCGGCCATGCCGGGTGTCAGGTAGTTGCGCCGGGCGTTGCGGGCGGCGCCTTTGCCCGAGCGGGCGGGATCGAGGGTGCCCAGGTGCCACTTGCCGAAATGGCCCGTGGCGTAGCCCTGCGTCTGGAGAGCTTCCGCCAGGCTGATCTCCTCCTTGCGGAGGTGTCCGGCGTTGGCCGTCCAGATGCCGTACCGGTAAGGATGCCGGCCGGTCAGACAACTGCCGCGCGTCGGCGAGCACACCGGCGCGCCGGAATAGAACCGCGTGAAACGAAGACCCGCCTGGGCCATCGCGTCCAGATGGGGCGTCCGGATCACGCGATTGCCGTTGAAGCCGGGATCGCCCCAGCCCAGGTCGTCGGCCAGGGCGAGAATGACATTGGGTCTGGCGGCCGGTTCGGCGGCGTGGACCCAGGCCAGCGGCGCCACCAGCAGAGCAGTGAAGATCCATCGTGTCATAGCGTTGCTGTCTCTCCTATTCGGATGCTTGTCTTGTCGGCTCAGGACTTCCGCCGCTTCGGCTGGCCGGCAGGCGTCCTGACTGCACCAGGCTGGTAGCCCGGATTGCGCACGGGCACGACGGCGCCGGTGTCGGCGAGGAACTTCGTGATCAGTGCGTTCAGCTCGCGGGCGCGCCGCGGCTCGGCGGCGGCCAGGTTCTTCGCTTCGCCGGGGTCGTCAGGCAGGTTATAGAGCTCGAACTGGTCGGTGCCGTCGTCGTTCTGCGCATAAAGGCGGATGAGCTTCCAGTCGCCCTGGCGCACGCTCGTCCCAGGATGCTGGCCGCTCGCAGGGGTGTCGTGCGGGAAGTGGCAGAAGATGGTATCGCGTGCGAGGGTGCCGCCTTTGAAGATCGGCGCAAAGCTCACACCGTCGGGCTTCGCCTCCGGCGGCAGCGACACGCCGGCCATCTCGAGCAACGTGGGCATCCAGTCGATGCTCTGAATCACGGTATCGTTGGTGGTGCCGGGTTTGGTCACGCCGGGCCACACAATGATACAAGGCTCGCGCACGCCGCCTTCGTAGAGACTCGCCTTGCCGTTGCGCAGCGGGAGGTTGCTTGTGGGCGGTGCGGTCATATCGGCCTGGAAACGGGCGCTCTTGTGCTGGGCGGCGCCGCTGGTGCCGCTCCAGCTTATGCCGCCGTTGTCGGAGAAGAAGACGATGATGGTCCGCTCGGCGAGGCCGCATTCCTCCAGTGCGGCCAGCACGCAGCCGACGCCCTCATCGAGGCTCTGGACCATCGCACCGTAGACCGGATTGCGCTGCGGGTTGGCCGGATCGATACGCCGGCGGTACTTCGCCACAAGCTCATCCTTCGCGTCGTACGGCGCATGGACGCTGAACGGCCAATAGTTCACGTAGAACGGCCGGTCCCGGTTCTCCCGGATGAACTGCACGACGTGCGCCGATACGGTGTCTTCGATGTGCTCGCCGGGTTGGCTTCCGATCTTGAGCGCCGCGGGGAACTTCCAGGGCGCGACGTAGCTGCCCGCCGGTCCGGGGCCGGGCCAGTGCGGCCAGTCCACGTCGAAGCCGTGCTGCAGCGCCGAATACGGCTCGGCGCCGAGATGCCATTTGCCGAAATGGCCCGTACGGTAGCCCGCATCCCGGAGCACCTTCGGCAGCGTAACGTAGTCGGTCTGCAAGCGTGTGACGCTGTTGGCAACGAGCACGGGCATATTGGGATTGCCCTTGACGAGCTGCTTCTCGAGAATGACTTGCGGCACATGACAGACCGGCGCCGTGATGCCCGTGCGGGCCGGCCATAGACCCGTGAGTACGCTGCAGCGTGTCGGAGAGCACAGCGGATTGGCCGCATAGGCCTGTGTGAACCGCACACCCCGCGCCGCGAGCCGGTCGAGGTTGGGCGTCTGGTGGAAGGTGCTGCCGAAACAGCCTAAGTCCCGCCAGCCGAGGTCGTCGGCCATGATGAAAAGGATATTGGGCCTGTTGGCGGCCGGAGCGGGGCTGCTTAGAACACCCACACATGCCAGCACCGCGCACCACATCGCTTTCATGACCTTTCTCCTCAAGTTGGAAGTGTGAAGTTTGATGTTTGCAGTAAGAGGACACGTGCCAGGCCAATAGGCCAGGCAAAAATCAAACATCAAGAGTCAAACTTCAATACCCTGCCCTCAGCGCAGCGGCGTCGGCAGGAAGTCCCAGTCGAGGACCATCTTCTCGGTCAGGGCCTCTTTGAGCTCGCGCTCGACCTGGGCGTACTTCTTGTTGCCGGCGAGATTCGTCAACTCGCTGGGGTCGGCTTCCAGGTCGTACAACTCATACGTGGAACGCGGCGTGGTGAAGTAGGCCCGCACGAATTCCGGGGCCAGCGTGCCCGCGGCGAAGGCGGCCTTCATGTCCTGCCAGCCCGGGTCGCGCTGACTGTCCACCGGCGCGACCGCCTGGTGCGGCGTGCAGTTGTAGATCAGCTTGAAATTTGCCGAGCGAATGCAACGGGACAGGTCGAAGGTCGAGGCGAGCACGTCGGGCTTCATGCCGCCGTCGCCGCCATGGGGGCCACGCTCGGCGAAGATGTACTGGCGTCCCTCGAAGGGCTCGCCCCCCAGGAGCTTGCGGTAACTAACGCCGCTCATCTCTTTCGGAGGCGTCACGCCGGCGATCTCCAGCATCGTCGGGGCGAAGTCCTCCCCCGAGACAAGCTGGCGCGTGACACCGCCGGGCCGGACCACGCCGGGCCAGCGCACCAGCAAAGGCACGTTGACGCCGGGATCGGTCAATGCTCCTTTGCCATGGGGCATCGCCATGCCATTGTCGCCCATGAAGACCACGACGGTGTTGTTCGCCAGGCCGCGCTTTTCGAGCCTATCGAGGACCGACTGCACATCGCCGTCGAGATGCTCCACCTCGGCAAGGTAGCGGGCCAGGTCGCTGCGCACGCCCGGCAGGTCCGGCAGATGTCCGGGCACCGTGAGCTTGGCGGGATCGGGGACACCCCGGGGACCTTTGGTATCCCAGACGTGATGTGGATCGCTGAAACCCAGCCAGAAGAACCAGGGCTTGCCCCGCGGGACCGCATCCAGGAAGGCCGCCAGCTTGCCGCCGAAGTCCTTCATGGCGCCGCCTTTCTCCATGTAGTCCACCCGGTCCTTGAACCGGCGCAAGTCATAGCGGTCCAGGGTGCCACCGATGACCGGAGCGCCGCGCTCTCCCCCTGTGGCCGGGCCATCCAAGTGGTAGGTGCGTCCTCCCACGCCCGTGAAGTACCCAGCCTGGTCGCGGAGCAGATCGGGCAGAGCAGGCAATTCGGCCGGCAGCGGCGACGTGAAACGGACCATGCGGACCGCCACCGCCGAGCGACCGGTCATAAGACAGGCCCGGGATGGAACGCACTGCGGGCACCCGACAAACATCCGGTCGAAGCGCATGCCCTGTGCCGCCAGCCGGTCCAGGTTCGGCGTCCGCACATCCGGGTTGCCATAGCAGCCCAGGTACGGATAACTGTGATCGTCCGAGAGCAGAAACAGGATATTGGGCTTGCCGGCGGCCAGAGAAGAGCTGCTCAGAACCCCCGCACACACCAGCACCGTGCACCACATCGTCTTCATGGTTTCTCTCCTTACTTAAGCCGTTCCAGTCCGCCCGGCGGCACCAGGGCGACATCGGGGTAGTCGCCCCCCTTGAGCCGGGGAGCGGATTTCTTCCATTCGTCGGCGACGTTCTTCCAACGTTCCAGCCGCGCCGGGTCCAGGAGCGGATCGCCGGCCTGTTCGCGCCATTGTCCCAGCGCCGCCTCCAGTCGACGGCGCGTTGGGACCAGGTCCCGGTCCTCGGCCAGACTTCTCGCCTCTTCGGGATCATTCTGGAGATCGAACAATTCCACGGGTGCCTGATCGGCACGAGGCGCCAGATTGAGCAGCAGCTTGTAGCGGCTGTCGCGGACCGTCCGCTGCGGCGCGAACTGGTTGGGCTGGTGGAAGTTCATCTCGGTGAAAAGAAACTCGCGCCACGGGACCGAAGCGCCGCCCAGCAGCGGCGCCAGCGAGCGGCCCTCCATCCAGGATGGGACACTCATGCCCGCCGCCGCAAGCACCGTCGGCATGATATCGATCGTGGACACCAATTCGGTGCGGACTTGTCCGGTCTTGGCGGCATCGGGCCAGTGGACGATCAGCGGCACGCGGACACCCGGCTCGTAGCACGTCGTCTTGCCGTGCCGCACAGGGGCGCCGTTATCACCGAGGAAGATGATCAGCGTGCTCTCCGCAAGCCCCGCCGTCTTCAGCTCCTCGAGCAGTAACCCCACGCCGGCATCCACCCGCAGGACCATGTTGCAGAAAATGGCAGTGAGCCGTCGGGCCGCTTCGGGCACCTTGGCGTCGAGAGACATCGGCTCGGCGATATCCCCGGCCCCAAGCGGCTTCTCGGGCAGGCCGTCCACCTGGCCCACATCCGGCGTGTACGGGCCATGCGGATCGAAGTAGTTCACGTAGTAGAAGAACGGCTGCCCGGATTTCTTCGCCTCGGCGAAGAACTGCCGGCTCTGCGCGGCCACCCAGCGCACCCTGCGGGTCGGGCCGGCGGCCACCTTCTCCTTGGCGGGCATCCAGTCAAAGGGATACTCACCGGCCGGTTGGACGTGCAGCTTGCCGATGATGCCGTTGTAGTAGCCTGCCTCCTTCAGCAGCGCGGGAAGGTTCTTCTGTCCCGGGTGCATCTGAAAACCCAGGTGGGCGAGGCCGTACTGTCCATTCTGATGGGGCCAGCGGCCCGTGAGCAGGGCCGCCCGCGAGGAACTGCACGAGGACTGCGCCACGTACGCGTGGGCGAACCGCACACCTTGGGCGGCCAGGGCATCGAGGTGCGGCGTGCGAATGCGCGTCTCGCCGTAACAGGAGAGCTGGTTGCCCAGATCATCCGCGGTGATCAGAAGGATATTGGGACGGCGAGAGGCTGCCGGCGACACGGGACCCGTCGCATGCAGTCCCAAACACGCGACGAGCAAACCGATGGTCCATGTTCTCATAGACTTCTCCCACTCAGGGTTTCCACTCGCCTCGGAAGATCCGCACCTGCTCGATCCAGCCGGAGAACTTCGGCCCCGCCGGCTCGACGACCGGACTGCCCAGATCGGCGCCGATCTGCATGTCCTCATTGGGATTCTGTTCGAGGAAGCTGGGCAACAGAGCCTCGGCCACGAGCCGGCCTTCCACCCGCAAGGTGGCCTTACGCTCGGCGGTGATCGTCCCGACCGCGGTGGACCAGTCCGTGACCGCCTCCTTCGACTCGACTGTGGTCGCCTTGCCACCGGTGACCACCGTGAAGACCGGGCGGCCCTCTTTCAGCCCGAGGGCATACCCGTGCGACCTGCCCCCCCGGGCCAAGAGCACGCCGTCCGGTTTCTCGGGCTGGAACGTGACCTCCACGGTCCAGGCGCTGTCGGTCGGGTCGAGCGACGCCGATTTGGGCACCTCGATCCAACCATCACCCTGCAAGCGGAGAGCCTGCTTGCCGCTGCGGCCCTCCCCGAGAACCGCGTTGTGGACCTGGCCGTGGTTGTCCTGGCCGCTCAGGTCCCGGGCGCGACTGCCGTCGGGACCGGTGAAATCGAAATGCAGGCGCAGGCCCGGGGTCGTATCCGGCTTTGCGGCCGGCCAAGCCGGCGTGCCCCAGCCGGGAGGCCGGTCCACATAGTCCGGCACGCGATAGCCGACTTCCTGGGCGAGTCGGTCATGCTCGGCTGCCAGCGTGGTACGCAGAGAAGCAGACCCGGGATCGAGCCAGAGGTTGCGCGTCTCATACGGGTCGTTCTTCAGATCGAACAACTCGCTCCAGTCCTCGTGGCCAGGGTACTTGATGAGCTTGGCCGCGGCGGTTCGCACGGCGGTGATGTCCGGCACACGCGAGTTCTTCTGGTTCTCGGCGAAGTACTCGTAGAACCAAGACGGCCGCCAGGGGATTCGCCCGCCCGTCAGCAGGGGACGCCAACTGCGACCCTGCATGTCTGCCGGCGCCGGCACACCGGCAAAGTCCAGCAGCGTCTGTGCCAGGTCGAGGTTCAAGACCATGTCGTTGACCACGCGGCCCCGCGCGGCGGTGCCCAAGGTCGGGTCGCGCACGATGAAAGGAACGCGCAGGCTCTCGTCGTAGGCGCTGCGCTTGTCGCCCAGGCCATGCTCGCCCAGATAGTACCCGTTATCACTCGTGTAGATGACGATCGTGTTCTGCGCCAGACCCAGTTCATCCAGGGCATCGAGCAGCCGTCCGAGACAGTCATCGGCACTGCTGATGCACCGGAAATAATCGAGATTCACCGGCACGGTGGCGGCCGCGGGACCATCCGCGCGATTGCGGCCTGCCGAACCCAGGTAAGGCACCGGGGTGTTCAGGTTCGGCACCGCGCGGGCCTGTTCGCCCGCAAACCGCTCCTTGGCGCGCAGGGCGGGCTCGAACGGACCATGGGGCGACTTGAAGCCGACAACCAGCAGCCACGGCTTGGCACTTTCCTTCTGGCCCTTCAGGAATTCGATGGCGTAGTCGGTCGAAATGTCATCGACCCAGCCCTTGGTCGGCGTGTCCTTGCCGTTCACGAGGAAGACGGGGTCCCAGTAGCGGGCGTGGGCCACGAAAGACCAGTGGTAGTCGAAGCCGGGGCGCTCGCGCTGACTGTCCATGTGCCACTTGCCGATGTAGGCGGTGGTGTAGCCCGCCGCGCGGAGCAGCGACGCATGGGTGACACTGTCCACGGGGAACGGGCGGAAGTTCGAGGCGATGCCGTTGAGGTGATTGTAGCGCCCGGTCAGATTGACCGCCCGGCTGGGTGCACAGAGCGAGCACACAACGAACGCATTGCGGAACCGCACGCCGTCGGCCGCCAGACGATCCATGCTCGGCGTCCGGAACCACGGGAACCGGCCCTGGTCCCCCTGCTCCTTCTGGACGACCGAGAAAGCGTCATAGCGCTGGTCGTCGGTGTAGATGAACAAGAGATTGGGCCGCGGCGCCGCCTGCACGATGGAGGCGCAAAGCAGCGCCGAGAACAAGACAAGCGACATTCTGGTGGAGCCGTTGGTCTGCTGCATCATCGTTCGCACCTTCCGTAGGGTGTGCTGTGCACACTTCTTCTTATGCCTACTCCCTCCTAGCCGGAGAGGGTGTGCACAGCACACCCTACAACCCCGGTCTGGTCGCTGCCACCCACGCGTGCTGTAGGGGCGAGTGATTATCCGCCCCTACTACTGCTTCGCTTTCTTCTTGCCTTTCTTGACGGCACCCTGCTTGCGGACCGTGCCGGCCTTGTCCTTCTCACCTTCGCCGAGCGTGCGGGGACGCTCCGCCGCGTTGATGGTCGGCGCGGACCGGCCCAGCTCGGCCTTCACCGCGGCATACTGTGGGTCGTTCGCGAGGTTGGTCCATTCATAGGGATCCTGGTCGTGGTTGTAGAGTTCCTCGCCGCCGTCGGCGTAGCGGATGTACCGCCAGGTTTCGCTGCGAATGCTGTGGTTGTCCTTGTGGAAGGTCGTGACGGCGGCATGGTCCCACTTCGCCTGCGGGTTCGCCAGCAAAGGCCGGATGTTGTGGCCTTCGACGTGCGCGGGCTTCGGCACGCCGGCCAGATCGCACAGTGTCGGATAAATGCTCATGTAGTCCACGGGACGCGCGCAGACACCGTTGGGCTTCGTCACGCCCGGGGCGGACCAGATGAACACCGTCCGTGCCGCCTCCTCCCACAGTGCGAACTTCCGCCAGTGCAGTTTCTCGCCGAGGTGCCAGCCGTGGTCGCTCCAGAAACAAACGATCGTGTTGTCACGGTAGGCGGATTTCAGGAAGCCGTCCATCAGCCGGCCGACCTGGGCATCGCAAAAAGCGATGGTGGCAAGATAGGCCTGAACCGCATCCTTCCAACGGCCCGACTTGAGAATATCGGCGTGGTCGCCGTCCGGCTTGGCCATCTTGATCCCGGCCGGGGGCACATCGTTAAGGTCGTCCTCGCGATAGGGCGGCAACTGGACCGTCTCGAGCGGGAACATGTCGAAGTACTTCTTGGGCACGCTGAACGGCATGTGCGGCTTGACCAGGCCGATCGCCAGGAAGAACGGCTTGTCGTGCTTCTGACTGAGCTTCTCGAGGCCGTAGCTGACCACCTTGTAGTCCGGCATGTCCTCATCGGGGTTGGCGAGTGGGCCGAACTTGATCCCGCCGACGCCGTCATCCGGGGCCGATGGGTGCAGTTGGAGGTTGCCGCCGCCGGATTTCTCAAAGTACTCCGTCCACTCACCCGGCCGGTGATCGCTGCTGTGGTAGATCTTGCCCGCGCCGAAGACGTTGTAGCCGGCCTTCAGGAACTGGGTCGTGAGGGTCTGCTCCTTGGGAATAGCGAGCTTCCAGTCCTGGCCATTGTCGTAGACGCCCGTCGTGCTGGCGCGCAGGCCGGACATGAGAGCAGCCCGGGATGGATTGCACACCGGCGCGGCACAGTTGGCGCGCGTGAACGTGACGCCCATCTGCGCCAGGCGATCGATGTTCGGCGTCTTGGTCTGCGCGTTGCGCCCCAGATGACCGACCCAGTGGTTCAGGTCGTCCACCGCGATGAACAGAACGTTCGGCCGACCGCCCGCTGCTCCGGCGGCGCCCGACGGGCGCGCCAGCAGGGTGGTCGTGGCCGCGACCGCGGCGCCCAGGAATTGGCGTCGCGTGATCGATCCTGGCCGGTTAGATGCAGCTTCTATTCTCATGAGACTATCTCTCCTTTCGTGAATAACGTATTGACCGAACGAGCGTTATGGGCAGGAAGCCGCGGGGCTTCCCGTGACTACTTTCGCACATAGAACGGCGCGTTCGCGTATCCCACATGATCCTTTCCATCGCGGGCCTGTACAAAGAGACGGTATGGCCCTTCCGTTTCCGGGGTCGTGAAGCGAATCCTGGCACCGTCCCCCTGGACTAACCCCGGGATTGGGGCAGCGGGCTTTTCTCCGCCGCCGGCGTAGGAATCTTTGGGAATCACCACTTCCGGCCGAACGTCCCATTGAAAGACAAGCGGATCGTAGTCACTGTCGTAGCAGGTCACCGTCGCCTCGTACGACTGGGCCGGCTGCAGGTAGATGCGGGCCCTCTCCGGAAATCCGGCCACCTCCAGAGCCAGGACCGCCGGCGCACGGTTTGCCGGCCAGGACCCGCTCCAGAGGTACGCCATGACGTCGACCGATTCGGTGGCCAGGCCGTCCTGGAAGAGCCCGTACCAGGTGTGGGTGGTCTCCTGCTTCTGGCCCCACAGGAATACATAGGAGCCCAAGCAGTGGCTCTTGTCGGCCTGGATGATCTGCGTGTACCGGCTGTAGATGGCGCGGGCCTTCTCCGTGCTCGTCTGCTCGAGGGGCACCCGCCACTGGGTCTTCGGGACCTGCCAGTGCCCCGTGGGGCCCCACTCGGCCACCACGTACGGCTTGGGCCAGTGTTTCCGCGTCAGCTCCGTCACCTCCCCCAGGTCGCCGTAGGCGTTGATCCCGAGCAGATCCATGTCGGGGCACTGCTCGGCCATTTCCCGGATCTTCCGCTCGAATTGCCCGGTGCC
>JALORE010000406.1 GCA_025459125.1 Planctomycetota bacterium
ACATTGTAAGACAATCGCGCTTCTCCGTCAACTACGAACCTGCCTGGGGTCCGGAGGCAAGATCGTCGATCATGGCCGTGCTCTGGTCAACGCCTGCTCAACCGGCGCATAGGTCCTACGCTTCCGGCGCCGGGGGGAGCAGGTCCGGTTCCGCGCCGGCGATCAGGTGCGGGAGGCCCTCTTCGAGCTCCATCGGCTCGGTGAGGTCGCGGGACAATTCCGTCAGGAAGCGGCTGGGCTTCATCAGGATGAGGTTGCCGCCGCGATTGCGGTAAATTTGCGGCAATACGAGGTACAGTTCGTCCCGGGCGCGGGTGACGGCGACGTGGAAGACGCGGCGCTCTTCCTCAAGATCTTCTTCCCGGTTCATCGCCATGTCCGTTGGGAAGCGGCCGTCCGCCAGCCAGGGGATGAAGACAACCGGCCATTCCAGGCCCTTCGCCTGGTGGACGGTGCTCAGGATCACGAACTCCTGCTCGACCGGGCCTTCGACGCAGGTCTCGCCGGAGAACTCGCCCGCCAGGGACACGTCGGCCAGGAAGGCCTCGACGTTCTTGTACTGGCCGGCGAAGTTGGCCAGGGCACGGATGTCCTCTCGCCGCATCGCCGCGTTGTCGTAGTGCGAGACCAGGTAGTCGTCGTAGAACCGCTTGTTCGCCAGATCGATGACCTCCGCGGGCGAATCGATCTCACGCGATTCCTCGAGCAGGCCGACGAATTCCTTGAAGAAGGGCTGCGCGCTGGTCGGCAGCAGGCTGGCGGTCTCGATGCCCAGGACCTCGTTGAAGGGGTCCGCGGCGCTGCTGATGTGCTGCCAAACCCGCCGGGAGATGGCACTGCCCACGCGGGGCAGCATCTTGAGCAGGCGCAGCCAGGCCAGCTCATCGCTCGGGTTCTGCAGGACGCGGAGATAGCAGAGGATGTCCTTCATGTGGGCCTGCTCGAAGAACCGCAGGCCGCCGCGGATGTGGAACGGGATATTGCGGCGCTGGAATTCCAGTTGGATCTCCAGCGAGTGCCAGTGGCTGCGATAGAGCACCGCGATATCGCCCAGCATGCGGCCCTGGTCGAGCAGGTGCAGGACGTACTCCGCGATGAACCGCGACTGCGTGAAGTGGTCCTGGCACGGCACGACCGCGGGCTTGAGGCCCGGGGTGCGGATGGCCTTGAGATTCTTCGGCAGCCGGCGGCTGTTCTGGGCGATGCTCGCGTTGGCCAGGGTCAGGATCTCCGGCACCGAGCGGTAGTTCGTCTCAAGCTTGTACTCTTTGGCGTCCGGGTAGCGCTGCTTGAACGTGATGATGTTGTCGAAGTTCGCCCCGCGGAAGCTGTAGATCGACTGCGAATCGTCGCCGACGACCGTGAGATTGCGGTGCTTCGCCGCCAGCAGATCGACGATCGCGCCCTGGATCGCGTTCGTATCCTGGTACTCATCGACGAGGATATGAACGAACTGTCCGGCCAGCAGCTCACGGACCTCGGCATGGTCCGTCATCAGCCGCAGCCAGGCGCTGAGCAGGTCGTCGAAGTCCAGGAGCTGCCGCAGCCGCTTCTTCTCCGTATAGAGCACGAGCACCCGCTCGATCCCGTCGAGCTCCTGGGTGAACATGGGGAACCGCTTGCCGATCACTTCCGGCAGCGGCTCGAGCGTGTTCTGGAGGAAGCTGGAGATCGCCGCCAGGACGTTCTTCTGGGGGAACCGCCGCTCGCGGATATCGACGCCGGCCTCCTGGATGCACGAGGCCAGCAGGTCCTTGGCGTCCTCACGGTCGAGGATGGTGAAGTCCGGCGAGATCCCGAGCCGCTTGCCGTGCGTGCGGAGGATGCGGTTGGCGATGTGGTGAAAGGTGCCGCCCCAGATGTCGCGGGTCTTCTGCTTGACGAGCAGCTCGACCCGGTTGAGCATCTCGCGGGCCGCCCGGTTGGTGAAGGTGACGAGCAGGATCCGCCCCGGGTCCACGCCGTGATGCACCAGCCAAGCCAGCCGATAGGTCAGCGCCCGCGTCTTGCCGCTGCCGGCGCCGGCCACAACGAGCATCGGCCCGCCCGCCGCCGTCGCCACCGCCAACTGCTCCGGGTTCAGGTCCGCGCCGAAATCGATCTCCCCCGCCGCCGTCCGCGCCTGGAGTGTGAATTTCCGTGCCATACCGTTCCGCTATCTGCTGCGTGACGGGGCACAACGTACGCCCCGTCAGCGTCGTTCTTTCCATGGTCGCCCCCGGGCCATCCCAATAAGGCGGATACGTTACCATACCACAATACGAACAGAATGCCAGCCCTGGGAGAGAAACGTGCCGGGTCGGGGTGCATGAGCGTTCCCGCGCTCCGATCGCAAGCTCGCATCATTCTGTGGGAGCGGCAAGAACGGTCATGCACCCCCAGACGTATGCTCAGGCCAACGCCGGCAACAGGAACACCGGTCTATTCGAGGAACTTGGAGGGAGCAATCGCGCACCGTGATAGACCGTCAAGATCTCAACCGCAGGCGTGCGAAGGCGATAAATAATGCGGTAGCTGCCGAGGATGATTTTCCGGATGGTCCGTTCGCCGATCTCAGGGACCATTCTCCCGAATTCCGGAGACTCCGCGACGCGATCAACCGCGTCCAGAACGTCCGTTACAAACAGGCTCGCGAAATCGGGAGAGTCTTTGGCAATGAATTGAGCAATGGCCTCAAGGTCGTCGGCCGCCTGCGGCGTCCATGTTACCGGAGCCATTTCGCCATCCGCTCCTTGACTGCGCCGTGGTCGATCAATTGCCCGGCATCCGCTTCCCTCAGACCCCTCTCCACCTTGGCCAACAGGAGCAATCGCGCCATGGCGTCCTCAATCGAGGCATCGTCGGGCAGATTCTGAACAGCTTGGATGACTTTCTCTTTGATGGTCATGTTATCACTATACACGAGACCCCGGCCAACGTTCAATTTCCCCGGCGACGCCCACAGACAAGGTGAAAAGAGCCCGGCAACGCTGCGGCTGCCGGGCTCGTTGAGCACATACAAATGATTCTCAGACGCTGTCGCGGATGACGAAGGGCTCGCGGTAGGAGCATTGGAGGAACCTGTTGGCCTGCTCGGCATTGGCGCCGACGAAGCGCTCCTGCCGGCGATCGTAGGTCAGCGCCGGCCCGAGGACGAACGGCTGCTTCTTCAGATCGACCGTGTTGCCTTCGAGCTGCTCCAGCATGTCCTTGAGCGTGTTCAGGGCGTCCGCGCAGGACTTCATGCTCGCGCGGACCTGGTCCACCGGGGCCTCCCGGCCGGCGCGCCAGGCGATATTGGCCTGGTGGCAGATGGCCGTGCCCAGATGCCCGACCTCGATCTCGGCCGCCAGGTCCTCGCGCCGGCCGCTGCGGACGGCGTCGATGAAGTTCTTGGCGTGCCCCGCCCCACCGTTGCCTTTGTACTGGTAGACGCGCTTGCCGTCGTTGTCGTAGAACCAGCCGCCGCCGCGCGAGATGCGGACGGACCCGGCTTCGCACTGCACGTAATTGCCGCCGCGCGAGGTCAGGTAGACCGCGCCGTCCTTGCCGCCCTTGCGTTTCGGGTCGGACAGGTTGCGGATGTCGACGATCAGCGGCAGGCCATCGTAGTCCATCAGGGCGAAGTGCATGTTGGGCGTCTCGCCGTTGTCGTCCCAGGCGAAGCGGTTGCCGGCCGCGACGACTTTCGTCGGCACATCCTTCCAGCCCAGCAGGTGCCGCACGTCGTCCAGGTAGTGGATGCCCCAGTTGGCCATCTCGCCGTCGCCCCAGTTCCACTGCCAGTGCCAGTCATAGTGGAACTGCTTCCGCATGACCGGCGTCATCGGCGCGGGACCCGCCCAGAGGTTGTAGTCGACGGACTCCGGCACCGGCTGCGGCTCGGTCACCTTCCCGATCGTCTCGCGGGACTGGAGCTTGGAGCAATGGACCCAGAGGACCTTGCCGTACTTGCCCGCCTGGAGATCGCGAGCCGCCTCCTGCACCGCGGGGCAGGACCGATGCTGCGTCCCCGCCTGCACGATCCGGTTGTACTTGCGGGCCGCCTCGATCATCTTGCGGCCCTCCCAGATCGCGTGGCTGACCGGCTTCTCCACGTACACGTGCTTGCCCGCCTGGCAGGCCCAGACGGTCATCAGCGAGTGCCAGTGGTTCGGCGCCGCGATCACCAGGGCGTCCACGTCCTTCTGCTCCAGCAGCTTGCGGACATCGACGAACCCCTTGATGGCGTCGTCCCCGACCTGGTACTTCTTCTTGAACTGCGTCACCCCCTGCTCCAGGACCTGCTTGTCCGCGTCGCACAGGGCCACGACCTTGACGCCCGGGATCTTCATGAAATCGCTGACGTGGGCCCCGCCCCGGCCGCGAATCCCGGCCACGCCCAGGCGGATCTGGTCGTTGGCACCGCGCACACTGGGCACAAGGCGGTCAAAAGAGGACAGGGCCGCCCACGACCCCGCCGTCACGGCCACACCGCGTTTCAAAAATCCCCGGCGGTTCATCTCACTCATCATCGGCTCCTTTCGAAAATACCAAGCTGCTACGCCCTCGCTGCCCACCGACCGGCACGAGGCGCCACGGAAAACCGCTATTATAGCGATTTCCCCGTCCCATGTCCAAGGCGGACTCGTCCCCGAGCACCTGTGCACATGTCGGGTGCAACCGGCACGCAGTGGCGGATTCACGTCCTCCTCGTAGGTCGTGCGTCCCCGCACGACGTCTCATAGGCGAGCGAGGACGCTCGCCCTACGGGCAACGGCATCGATTGCCACGGTATTGGCACCGACACCCCCGTTTTTGGCCCAATTTCCCGAAGACCGCCCACCAAGAAACATGGCGGTCTTGGCGGTCTTGACCAGGGGGG
>JALORE010000014.1 GCA_025459125.1 Planctomycetota bacterium
TACCACTTCAGCACGGCGCCGGTGTCGGCGCTGGTGGCCAGGGCGGCGTATTTGGCCAGGCAGCCGGTCTTGATCCGCGGCTCGGGCGGTTTCCAGGCCTTCTGGCGCCGGGCGAGCTCGGCGGCCGAAAGCTTGACACTAATCCTGTTGTGCGGGATATCGATCTCGATGACGTCGCCCTTCTTGAGCAGGCCGATGGGGCCGCCGACCGCCGCTTCGGGGCTGATGTGGCCGATGCAGGCGCCGCGCGTGCCGCCGCTGAAACGGCCATCCGTGATCAGAGCGACCGACTCGCCCAGCCCGGCGCCCATGATGTAGCTCGTGGGGCTGAGCATCTCCTGCATGCCGGGACCGCCCTTGGGGCCCTCGTAGCGGATGACGACCACGTCGCCCGCCTTGACCTTGCCGGCCAGGATGCCGGCACAGGCGTCCTCCTGGCTCTCGAAGATGACCGCCGGACCGGTATGGGTGAGCATGCCCGGAGCTACGCCGGCAGTCTTGATCACCGCGCCGTTCGGCGCGAGGTTGCCGCGCAGGACTGACAGACCGCCCGTCTTGGAATAGGCGTTCTTCAGCGGATGGATGACCTCGGAGTTCGCGATCCGGGCTTTGGCGATGTTCCGGCCCAGTGTCTTGCCGGTCACGGTCAGGCAATCGAGGTTCAGCAGGTTCGGGAGCTTGCTGATCTCCCGCAGAATCGCGCTGACGCCGCCGGCGGCATCGACATCCTCGACGTGAATCTTGCTGGAGGGCGAAACCTTGCAGATGTTTGGGCAGCGCGCGGAGATCGCGTTGATCCGGTCGAGGTCATACTTGATCCCCGCCTCGCTGGCGAGAGCGAGCGTGTGCAGGACGGTATTGGTCGAGCCGCCCATGGCCATATCGAGCATCAGGGCGTTGTCCATCGACTTGCGGCTGATGATGTCCAGCGGCCGGATGTCCTTCTTGACCAGTTGCAGAATCTGTTTGCCGACGGCTTGGTACAGGTTCTGCCGGCGCGGGTCCACGGCCAGGATCGTGCCGTTGCCGGGCAGGGCCATCCCGATCGCCTCGGCCAGGCAGTTCATCGAGTTGGCGGTGAACATGCCGGAGCAGCTTCCCTGCGTGGGACAGCCGGTGCACTCCAGCTCGTTGAGCTGGGCCTGCGTGATCTTGCCGGCGTTGAACTGGGCGACGCCCTCGAAGATGCTGATCAGATCGACCGCGCGGCCGTCTTTGGCCTTGCCCGCCTTCATCGGCCCGCCGGAAACGTAAATGGTCGGGATATTCAAACGCACCGAGGCGTTGAGCATGCCCGGCACGATCTTGTCGCAGTTCGCGATGCAGACCAGGCCGTCGAAGCAGTGGGCCCGGACCATTGTCTCGACCGAATCGGCGACGATCTCGCGGGACGCCAGCGAGTACTTCATGCCGGTGTGGCCCATCGCCACCCCGTCGCAGACGGCGATCGTGTTGAACTCGAAGGGCACGCCCCCGGCGCGGACGATGGCCTCTTTGACCGTGCGGGCCACCTGGTCCAGATGCACATGGCCCGGCACGACCTGGCAAAAGCTGTTGGCCACGCCGATGAACGGCTTGTTGATGTCCTTGCTGCTCAAACCGCAGGCCCGCAGCAGCCCGCGGTGCGGCGCCCGCTCGAACCCCTTCTTGATCACGTCACTTCTCATGGTCCGTCAGCTCCATACCATAAACACATGATGCCTGTGGAAAGGAACCAGTGTAGCCCCCATCGGTCGAGGAATAAAGCAAAAATGGCCGCGGTCCGGTCTGTCGGGTGTACAACAGGAAGGTGGCGAGTGGCATGGTCAAGCCCGTCAGGGCTTGGCGATGGAGGGCTGCGGACAACGAGCCACCCCCAAGCGGCGTTTGAGGGTGCCACCCGGTTGGATCGAGAGCCCCGGCCAGGTGCGTCCCTGATTCTCGGGGGACGCTTGACAAGTCCGGGACAGGCAGGACAATCGGGGCACGGAGCTACCGCCGTGAGGTCCCGGTGGCTGTGGTGTGGGTGCGGACCTCGTGAACGCCTGTTCAAGGAGCAACCCGGTCATGGAGAAATCAGGAATCCCCGCGCCGTCATCGCATCGATCCTGCGGCTGCTGTTGCGGCCACGCGGCCGACTTTGTGGAAGACGAGGGCCTTACCCGTCGTACGTTCCTGGCGGCCGCAGGCACCGCCACGGTCGGTGCCGCGCTGCCGGTTCTGGGGGCTGCGGCGGTGAGCGGGCCGGGCACCCGGGCCCGCCAGCAGCCGATCCGCGTGCCGCTGCGGGTTCAGCCGGTATTTCAGTGCGAGATCTACGAGCGCAAGCCCGCCACAAGCTGGCGCGTGACCGGGGCGATCCAGGACGAGCGCGAGCTCCAGGCGGAAGAGACCCGGATTCGCCGCGACCTGGCGGATATGACCGCGGCGGCCAATTTCCCGCTGGAATTCCGCCCGCTGGTCACGGTGCGGACCGTGGAGCAGGCCAAGGCCGTGGTCCAGGGCGACTTCGACGTCGTCATCATCTACGCCGCCCGGCGGAACCTGCCGGTGCTGGAGGCCCTGGCCGCCAACGACAAGTGGAACCTCATCTTCGTGCGTCACCAGTCGGGCCCGCTCTACTATATGTACATCGGCGTCCACACGCACTTCCTGCGCAAGCGGCGCGACACGTTCGGGCAGGCCAACATGGATGCCCATGACGTGGTGGTCGACGATCCGGGCGAGTTGCTCTGGCGACTGCGGGCGCTCTACGCGTTGAAGAACCTGACGGGTAAGCGCATCGTTGCGGTGGGCCAGGCCGGCGGCTGGGGCGCGGATGGCCGGGAGGCCCCGAAACGGGCCCAGGACCTCTGGAAACTGGACATCCGTGCCGTCACCTATCCCGAGCTGGGCGAGCGCATCCAAAAGGCCCGCCAGAACCAGGCCCTCGTGGACCAGTGCCGGGTCGCGGCGGGCAAGTACCTCAAGCAGCGGGGCGTCTCCCTGGAGACCGACCGGGGCTTCGTCGATCGGGCCTTCTTGCTGACGGAGGTGTTCCGGGACCTGCTGGATGAGGCGCAGGCCGACACGATCACGGTCGACGCCTGCATGAGCACGGTCATGCCGATCTCGGAAACGACGGCGTGCCTGCCCCTGGGCGTCCTGAACGATGAGGGCTACCTGGCCTTCTGCGAGTCGGACTTCGTGGTGATCCCGACGGGGATCCTGCTCCACTACATCGCCGGCACGCCGGTCTTCTTCGGCAATCCCTCGCTGCCGCACCGCGGGATTGTCACGATGTCGCACTGCACGGCGCCGTCCCGCATGGACGGCAAGCGCTTCGAGCCCACGCGGGTCGTGACCCACTACGAATCCGACTACGGCGCCGCGCCCAAGGTGGATATGAAGAAAGGCCAGCGGATCACGATCGTCAACGCGGACTTCAACAGCCGCCGCTGGCTGGGCTTCGAGGCCCAGATCCTGGACACGCCATTCTATCCCATCTGCCGCACGCAGCTCGACCTGAAGATCCTGGGCAACTGGGAGCGCCTGCTCGACGAGGTCAAAGGCTTCCACTGGATGGCCGCCTACGGCAGTCATCTGCGCGAGACCGGCTACGCGTTGAAGAAAGCCGGCATCGGCTGGCTCGCCGTGACGTGATGCTCTCCGACTGCTGGATTCAGAAGCCCCGGCGTTGCCGCGCGTCTTCGTAGGGCGAGCGTCCCCGCTCGCCTCGTGGATCGTGCGTCTTCGCACGATGCTCGCGGAGGTTGGTCCTCGCAGAGAGAATTCGCACACCGGAATCAGGAGGCGAGCGGGGGACGGTCGCCCTACGAAGAATCTTACGCCGCTCCCCACTTTGCAGCGGACGCGGCGGTTGGTACAATCCCGGCGTGGATTTGGAGGTCACTGGCTTTTGGGAGTGGAGAAATATGAAGGTGCAACCGAATCACTCGAGCTTATCGCGTCGCGGTTTTCTGACCACCACCGCGGCTTGTGTCACGACCGCGGGCATGATGGGAGCAGGCTGTATGGAGCAGAACAAGCAAGTCGCCCCGAAGAAGACGCTGGCCATGTGCGGGCTGGACTGTGCCGTGTGCCCGGCCTTCATCGCCTGTAAGACCGACGACCAGGCCCTGCGGGTCAAGACCGCGGCCGAGTGGTCCCAGCAGTTCAAGGTGACTCTGAAGCCCGAGGACATCAACTGCGTGGGCTGTCTGAAGACCCAGGGAGTCCACATCGGCCACTGCAGCGAATGCGCGATCCGCAAATGCGGCCTGTCCCGCAAAGTCAGGAACTGCGCCCTGTGCCCGGACTACTCTTCCTGCGAGAAGATCGGCCAGTTTGTCGCCAACGTCCCGCCGGCCAAGGCCAACCTGGAAGAAGTCCGTCAGATGAGGCAGAGGTGACCGGCTGAGAGCCGGACGAGTGACTGGTCTATCGTCGTCTTCTCCGCCGTACGCCGTTTGCTCCACCGTTCCGCGGGCAGTATGATCGGAATATGGTGAAGGGCCGCGATATCGAGGAGAAGTTGCGTGCTTTGCGCGACGGCAGACTCTTGTTCCTGCCGCACGCCCTCCAATAGATGACGCGGCCGGAACGGATGACCGGTCGGCAGGAAGTACGGACCGTTGTCGAACAGCTATGAAATGCGTTCACTGCCAGGGAATGATGACGCGGGGTTTCGCTCCGACTCACATCGATCGCGACGGTGGCCATATCAACATTGATAACGTTCCTGCTTGGATCTGCGCGCAGTGATGCTGTGCCCATGACGTACGAGGACCGGCTGGCGAATCGTCTTCTGGTGCGGCGGGCTCTGGATGCGTTAAACCGTGACTGCGCCCTGGATGTGCTCGTTTACAGGGTCCCGGAGTGGAAGGGATTCCAGGATTCGGGTAGTGTTTTCGCCAAGGAAGTCGCCCGTCAAAGGGTCGGGGCATCAAGCCCGTTACGGCGGCCTGGCTTCTCAAGGCGGAGGACGACCTTCAGGCGATCCGGTCCTTGGGGGGAAATCCGCAACTGACAGGAGTGGTCGCCTTTCACGCGAAACACCCCGGCGACGTTGGATGGACGCCTCTGGGGCGACCGACAGAGGAGGATGCTGCCGGATTCGAGCGGTTCGCGGACCGCGTGCAGGCGAGGGTATTGCTCGGAATTCAGGCCGAAGGCGTATTCCTTGCCCGGCCGCAGCTCAGACGATGTCCGGCTCTTGCTTCTGGCCCTCGTAGTCCAAGGATCCCGAGCGTTCCGACGCCACGGTACCATTCGCGGAGCTCGTGCATTTCCCGCTGGTCGATCTGCCCGAGGTCGCCGAGTTCCTCCAGGTTGTGAATCCAGCCGGGCCGCTCCCGGAAATCGAGAATCGCTTGCGCCGTTGCCTCGTCGATCCCGGGAATCTGCGTCAGTTCGTCCTTCGATGCCTCGTTGATGCTGTATCTCTCATGGCCGACCATGTTCGTTTTCCTTTCACAAAGTGCCGGCACCGGACGGGAGGGGTATTCCGGTTCCCCGCCCAAGAAACTCCCGCCTAATGGCGATACGGGGTAGGTTGACAGGGAGTTGAGCGGTGCACAACTGTATCGATGGCAGCTCAATGCTCCAGGCAGGGCCGGCTACAGCGCAGAAGGGAGGTTGGGCGGCCGCAAAAAACACTATTCGTACTGGCCGGTTCGCCCTATAATTGGGCCGGAAAAGGGGTAAAGTGTCGATATCGATTACGGAGACCCGATGGCGGCAACAGGCAGGTTGGCGGTTATTGCTGTGAACGTTTTGGCCCTGGTGCTGGTGGTCGTGAACGGCTGCCAGACGCCGAGTGTGGAGGCCCCGGCAAGGAAAGACACGGCGGTTGGCAATGCGCCTGCGGGGGCTGAGCCTCCGCAGGTGGGGCAAGACGTCGTGCGGGGACGCACGACCCACGAAGAAACGCCGCACAGCGCCGCGACGAGCGCGGTTGCTCCCGAGGTCCGGCCGGAGCCGCCGGCGCCGGCTGTGTCCGAACCGTCCGGACCGGCGGTCGAGCTAATGTTGAAGTTCGTGTCGGGCCGGACTGCCACCTATCGGGTCACCACCGAATTCTACAAGAGCATCGAATGGAAGGGCGCGCCGGCCGCCAAGCCTGCCCAATTCACGAATGGTCGCACCGGCAACCACCTCGAGCTGACGTTCGCGCAGCGGGTGGAGCGTGTGCAGGATGATGGCGGTGCGGTCCTGGAGATCACGATGCGACGGCTCAAGCATGTGATTGAGTCTGTGAACAAGGTGGTATTCGATTTCGACAGCGCCCGACCGCAGGATGCGAACAACCCGCTGGCGGCGCTGATCGGTGCGCGTTATCAGGTGAAGATGTCGGCACAGGGGCAGGTGTTGGAGATCTCGAATGTCGAGCCGATACGCCAAGCGATGCAGGGCGCTCTGCCCGGTCATCAGGTGGCGCGGAAACTCCTGCTGGACAGTGAGATCCGCAGCCGCCACGAGATCGCGGCACTATCCGCCGTGAAAGATCGTGCGGTGAGTCCGGGGCAGACCTGGAGCAGCCTCAAGACCTTCTCGTTCGACGATCTGGGCACGAAGACCTATGAGCGCGTCTACACGCTTGGGCCGGTGCCGTCCGGCGGCGGGCCGGCGGTGGTGGCGATGAAAGCGATCCCATCGGTCGCGCAGGCGGAGGGGGCGGATATCCCCCACGTGGCCAATCCCCTCGCCAAGATGTCGGACAATGCCGACAGCTATACGGGCCGGCTCGTGCTCGATCTCGACCGCGGTCAGGTCCGCGAATACAGCGAGCAGATGCAGAACGAGTGGATCATCGCGGACCCGACCTCCGGCCGGAATCCGGCGGCGATCCGGATGGCGGCCGGACGAATGCAGCGGCTGGAGCTGGTTCAGGAATGAGGTTGAAGGAAGCAGCGCATTGGACGTGAAAGGACGCACGTGAGGATCATAGGGCCGGTCTTGCTGGTGAGTCTCGCCGTCCTGGCGGCGGGATGCGGAACGCCCGAGAGCGAAGCGGCGGCGACCCGAACGACAGCCGGCGGCACGCACGTGTTCCTGACGGTGGATTTCCAGGAAGGGCAGACCCTGCGGTACAAGTTCACCTCGACGAAGAAGATTGCGATCGACTGGGATCCGAACGCCGCTGCGGCGGCGAACCGCGTGCAGGAGCAAGTCGAGGATTTTGAGATGATCGTCGCCTACACGCCGGTGGCGGTCGATCCCTACGGGGCGAGCACGATCCGGGCTACCGTGGAAGTGGTCCAAGCGGTTCGCAGCGGTGGGCGAGCCTCGCGCAATTCTGCCGACGCCGTCGAGACCGCCCAGGGCAAGAGTTTCACGCTCCAGGTCGATCCGCGGGGCCGGATCACCGAGGCCGCCGAGCTGACGGCGCTGATCCAGGAGATGGGCCAACGGGCGTTCCGGACGGACACCTCCGCCGGACGCGTCAAGGAGCCGGACATGATCTGGGACTTCATCGCGAGCCAGTGGTTCCTCTGGGACGCGGTCTCGACGGTGGAGCGGCCCGCCGCAGGGGTGGCCGTAGGGCAGACGTGGTCGTCGCGGCTGAGCGTCCCGACACCCATGGTGACGCGCCTGGCGCGGAATGTTGTCTATACCCTGGCCGAGGTTCGCCCGGGTGAGGCTGGGCCGCGGGTGGTCATCAAGAGCGCCTACACCCTGGCGGACGCGGTGCCGGCCGGCTGGCCGATCCCCTACTCCGGACGCTTCCAGATGAGTGGGACCTTCGGTTTCCTCGTATCGTACGAGGTCCAGGGCCTGGAGGGTTCCGGCGAAGAGCTGTTCGATCTCCAGGCCGGCCGGGTCGAGCGCCGCCAGGAGAAGTACACGGTGCGAATGAAGGCCGGACTGCCGCCGCTGGGCATCCAGGCCCATCCGCAGATCACAATCGACCAGACGTTGACGATGGAACGGCAATGATCGATTTCGGATTGCGGATTTCGGATTGCGGATTTGGCGTCGGTGCTAATCCGCAGTCCGCAATCGCCAATCCGCAATTCGGAAGGGAGGTAGTGAAATCTTGGAGCGGAACATTCTCTGGGCGCCCTGGCGTATTCCCTACATCCGGAGTCTCGAAAAGGACGACGGCTGCTTTCTCTGCCACAACTTCGCCCATCCCGAGGAGGATGAGGCGAACTTGGTTCTGTGGCGGACCGGCCGGAGCCTCGTGGTCCTGAATCGATTTCCCTATAACAACGGCCATCTGCTGATCGCCCCGGCCCGACACATTGCCGATCTGACCGAAACCTCCCCCCAGGAGATGCTGGAGCTGCTGCAGCTCGTGCGGGAAGCGCAGCGGGCGCTGTCGATCGCGGTCAACCCGCATGGTTTCAACGTGGGGATGAATTTCGGCCGCTGCGCGGGCGCGGGACTACCCGGCCACCTGCACATCCACATCGTGCCGCGCTGGAACGGGGACACGAACTTCATGAGCGTCTGCAGCGATACGAAAGTGGTCAGCCAATCGCTGGCGGACCTGCTCGCG
The DNA here is from genome assembly GCA_025459125.1 of Planctomycetota bacterium. Lineage (GTDB taxonomy): Bacteria > Planctomycetota > Phycisphaerae > Sedimentisphaerales > Anaerobacaceae > PLanc-01. The sequence continues at coordinate 8,462 of JALORE010000014.1, forward strand.
GAGCTGCGAAAAGTCGGCGCCGAGCACGGCCTGCCGGCTCTCTGAGTTCACAGTTGTCAGTTCCCAGTTGACAGTTGAGGAACTGGGAACTGACAACTGACAACTGGAACCTCTTCTTCTATGTGCGACGGACTTCGTTCTTGTGCCGCGACGGAGGCGGTGAGCCAGGGGAGGGTTTTCCCGGAGCCGCCTCACCCGTACCGCTCCGACTTCGAGCGTGACCGCGACCGGATCGTCCACTCGTCGGCGTTCCGGCGGCTGGAGGGCAAGACGCAGGTCTTCTCGCCCGGTATCAACGACTACTACCGCTCACGCCTGACGCACACGATCGAAGTGGCCCAGATCGGCCGGACCATCGCCAAGGTGCTCGGTCTCAACGAGAGTCTGACGGAGGCGATCTGCCTGGCCCACGACCTGGGACACCCGCCCTTTGGCCATACGGGCGAGCAGACGCTCGATGAGCTGATGGCCGGCCACGGCGGCTTCGAGCACAATACCCAGACGCTGCGGATCGTGACGCTGCTCGAACACCCCTATCCGGCGTTCATGGGCCTGAACCTGATGTACGAGACGCGCCTGGGCCTGGCGCGAAAATGCGTCGCTGCCGTAGAAAGAAGGAGCAGGGGGCTGCCCCTCGCGGAGTGCGGATTCCGGACCGCGGATTTGCCCACCGGCGTCCATCATCAATCATCAATCAACAATCATCAATTCTTCGCTGCCACCAACTGCACCCTGGAGGGCCAGATTGCCGACGTGGCGGACCGCATCGCATACAACTGTCACGACCTGGAGGACGGCATGCGGGCCCGGCTGATCGATGGCAACCAGATGCGGCACCTGGACCTCTACACGGAGGCGGCGCACCGCGTCGGGGTCGAGCGGATCCCCGATTGGACGATCCGCCGGACCCGCGTGGCCAAGACCATCACCGACCGGCTCGTCAGCGACTGCATCGACCACAGCCGGCAGAACATCGAGAAGTCCGGCGTCACGACCGCCGCCGGGGTGTGCCGTCGCGCCGAGGACCTGATCGCCCTGTCCCCCCAGTACGACCAACGGCTGACCGAGCTTTCGCGCTTCCTGCTGGACCACCTGTACCATCATGAGACGCTGGTCGCGGCTGCGACCAAGGCCCGCGGCTGGCTGACGGAGCTCTTCGCGCAGCTCTGCCGCGAGCCCGGCCGGATGCCCAGCTATTTCCGCGGCTTCATTCCCGATTACGGCCTGGAGCGGGCCGTTTGCGACTACGTCGCCGGCATGACCGACCGCTACTGCCTCAAGTTTCTCGGCGTCGCCGGTCCATAGGGACGCAAGGCAGATCTGGGTCGATTTGAGGCAACTCAAGGTGGTATATTGGCGGTATGGAGACTGTCCGCTATATCTATTGGCAAGACAAAGACATGTGGTTGGGACACTTGGAGGAGTATCCTGACTACATGACTCAAGGCCAAACCATCGAAGAGCTCCAGGAGAATTTGAGAGACCTTTATGAAGAACTGACCAGCGGCCGGATTCCTGGGGTGCGCCGCGTGGCGGAGCTTCGGATCGCATGAAACGGACCGATCTGATTCGGCGCCTCGAAGAGAGTGGGTGCATCTTGCTTTGACATGGAGGGCGGCACGACTGGTATCAGAATCCCAAAACGGGTGCGTGTCAGCCCGTGCCTCGGCATCGTGAAATCCGCGACTTGCTGGCCAACCATATTCTGCGCCGACTCCAAGACTAGACCGTTCCGCATGGTACGCGTGCCTGCCGGCGATATCTTCAGCAGGAATCGGCCTGCGGATGGTGCACTCGTCATCTGTTTCCTTTGACTTGCCTGGGGGTTGCGGGTAGAGTTTTGGAGCTTATGAATTGGAAACGATGGATCGCCACGTGTTTCGGGTTGGGATGGCTGCCGAAGGCGCCAGGGTCGTGGGGCTCGCTGCCGCCGGCGGTGGTGTTCTATCTGATGATGTGGTGCTGTGCACCGGGGCTCGGTACGAGCGCCGCCATGCTCGTCATGCTGGTGGCCGGGTGCGCGGCGTGTATCCTCTTTGCCCCGGCTTCGATCGCCGCGACCGGAAAGGACGACCCGGGCGAAGTGGTCATGGATGAGTTCGCGGCGCAAGCCCTGACGTTCCTGGCGATTCCGCTGGTCGTGGCACGAAACCTGTCGGGCGTCGAGAGCCTGGTGCTGGCGGTGTTCGGTTTTCTGGTTTTTCGCATTTTCGATATTCTCAAGCCCTGGCCGATCCGGAGACTGGAGCGTCTGCCGGCCGGGTGGGGTATCCTGGCGGACGACCTGGTTGCCGGCCTCGGTGCGGCAGTCTTTGCGTATGTTGCCATGAGGATACTGGTCCGGTAGATGGCTGCGGCTTGCACGAGACGGATGGTGTAAGGCGGACGGTGGTCTTCTCCGCACGCCCGACAGACCACGAGAGGCGAGGAACGCCAGAAGGGCAGGCGGAATGCCCGGCTTCGGAAGACAAGGATGACGAACGACTACAGCATCGAGGTCTGCAGGCAACTCCAGGAACGATTCGCCGAAACGCAGGTGCGGCGGCCGATGCGGATTGGTCGCTATGAGCCGGGGACCGAGCTGACCTACCGGGTCCACGGTTTTCCGGGCGATCGGTCCGCTGATGTCCACGTGGCGGTCGAGCGTTTTGTGGGGGGCGGTTTTGCCGGGCAGGTCTATCGTGTACAGATTTTGCAGATCGACGGCTCTGAGATCGCCGGCTTGCGCGTGGGCAGCTCCTACGCGATGAAGATCCTGGTTCCGCCGTCGGGATTCTCCCGCCTGTGCCGGAATTTGCTCTACCGAATCGGTTTCCAGGGGCCGTTCCAACTCCAGGTGAATCCCGCGGCGGCTCGGGCGGGGGCCCTGTGGCAGAAGCTCATTCGACGCGGAGCCCGGATCCAGTTTGGGGATGAACGGACGGTCGTGGACATCTACGGCACGTTTGTGGATCAGCAGATCGGCAGTTGCGGCGAATTGAGCGAGTGGGTGGAGGGGCGGACCTGGCGCCTGGAGGTTGACGACCGGCTCGATCTGCTGCGCCAGTGGCGTAGGGGCAGGATCGTCGATTCGAGCCGGCTCGGCTCGCCGGAATACCGCGCCAAGAAGGTCTTCATGCACGAGTTCGTCGGGCTGCTCCATGAGATGGGAGCCCACGAGTTCGCGCGGCAATATGAATGGTCCACCTGCAAGAGTCAGCCCAACTGCCTGAAGCGGCGATCCATGATCGCGGATTCGGGTGGCGATGTGAATCCGCCCTCGGACCTCGACAAGGACCCGGCGGCCGGACTGGTGGCGGTGGATTTCCGGGCGGGGCTGGCGCTGTTGCCGTTTTTGCCGATGAGCCCGGGGGATGTGAAGTTGATCCTGCAGGGTGTGGCCCGGGGCTCGCTGGTCCAGTTCGACCGGGGTCGTCTCGACCAGTTGGATCGTTTCATCGCCGCACACCGCGCGGAATTCGCGGACATGCAGGGGATCCTGACGGAACTGAAGGAGGCGGAGCGCATCTACCGCGATTCCGTTCCGGATCTCACGCACAACCACGTCCGGCTGCTGACCAGCAGTCGGCTCTGGACCACGATGCGCAACAGCGCCATTACCGGTTGGCAGACCCGCGGGCTGGTGGACGAGGAACACGCGCGGAGTCTGCGCGGGAGCAGGGTTCTGACTCTGGCGTTCCTTCTGGTCGGCTGCATCCCTTTTCTGGGCAAGGTGTTACGGCGTGCCTGGGGGCGATCCGACTGGCGGGAGCACTACGTGCGCCTGCTGACCGGTCTCGACTATCTGCGGCGTGCCTTTCACGCCCGCATGGCGGAGAGGCTGACCGAATGGCATCGCGCCGCACGGGTCGACAGCCAGGGCGCCACAAGGCTGGCCGGGGACCCCTGGCGGTTTCTGGCACATTGTCCTTTGTCTATTCTGCCGGCAGGGCTGCACCGGGCGGTGACCGATTGGCAGTTTGCCCGCGAGAAAGTCGCGCAGTTGCTGATCCATCCGATCCGCCTGTACTTCAACGCCCAATTGCGCGAGCAGTGGCTCCGCGACATGGTGGCGGAAGGGCAGAGCAAGCACATGCTCAGCGACGAGGATGCCGGGACGATCCTGTCCCAGATCCAGGAGCCGTACATCCAGAAGTACCTCAAGTGCCTGGCTGTGCATCTCTGTACGTTGTTTGTGACCGAGTTGACGGCTTTGACCCTGGCGATCGTCTACGTGCTGATGCATTCCGAGATGCCCTGGCAACAGGCTTGGGGGCGCGCGCTGACCATCATTGCCCTGTTCCAGATCGTGCCGGTCTCGCCCGGATCGCTGGTGCGCGGCGTCTACGTGCTGTACGTGGTCATACGCGAGCATAATTTCCGCGACTACAACATCGCGGTCTTCGTCGGATTCTTCCGGTACATTGGCTACCTGGCCTTTCCGATCCAGATGACGTACCGGTATCCGGTGCTGGCCCGCTTCATGGCGGCCCACTGGGCGACGGAAGCGGTGCACGTCGTCCCCGTATTCGGCGAGCGTGGCGCCTTGCTGGAGCACTGGGTGTTCTACCTGTTCTACAACTGGCCGCTGACGATCCGGCGGCGGATGCGCCGGCGCGCGGAGATGCGGGCCCTCATGCCGCCGCGCTACTGGCACGTGCCGGCGTGCGTCCTGGTAGCGACCGCGGCGTTCGGTCTGCTGGATTCCGTTCACCTGGCGCGGACCGGTGCGTTGCCCGGTCTGCGGGCGTACTGGTGGCTGCTGGTGGCGATACCGCTCTTGTGCGGCAGTATCGCGGTTCTTGGTTGCGGCGGGGCGACCCTCGGACGACGGATTCTGGCCGCCGCACTGGCGGGCGTTTTGACCGCCTTGGCAACCACGCTGATCCTGGCGATCCTGGGGCGGGCTCAGGGCATCGCGGCCGCTCACGCACTGGCCATTGGCTTCTGGCGGACCTTCCTTTTCACCATTCTGGCCACGATCGGAGCGATTCTCACGGAATTGACCCTTCCCGAGCCTGAGCCGGCCCTGCCTGAGCCGGTGGCCGGCTGAGAGACCGCGGGGGGCGTCTAACGACCGCCTGATACATTTTGGAAGGTGGATTGGAAGATGGGAGCTCGCAGGGCTCTGATCCGAGCACGATTGGGGGAAATGGGGGAGATGCGCAATACATTCACACGGAAATCACTTGAAACCTGAAAAAAGCCCGTTACAATGCAGTCCTAGCTGAAAAAGGTTGTAGGGGAATTGCCGCTTGCGTGTATAATAATTCGTGAACCGAGTTGGTATAGGCCCGAAGTCCGGGTGCTTCACGGCTCGACTGGATACTCAAAGAATTCAGTGGAAGGTTCTTTCCCTCATGCCGGCGAACAGTTATAGCTCTCTGTGCGACGACTTCTACATTGACATGTATGTGAACACGGAACTGGACCTGCCCACGGAGCGTGACACGATTCTGACGTTTTTCGAGCGTGTCCAGAAGCAGTATCCGACGATGGCGCGTTTTGCGCGGCGGGAGAACGGCGAATACTGCCTGGAAGAGGACCCGGTGTCGGGGCAATCGCGCTGGGTGAGCCTGGAGGGGGACCGCGTCGGCTCGGGCGTGGTAAACCCCTCGAACACCGAGGAGATCTACCAGCAGGACAAGCAGATCCTGGAGCTCATGCCCTACATGTTGGGCGTCACCCCGCTCGATGTGGATTCCATCGATATCACGTTCGCCATGGATTTCGACTGCGCGGGCAATCACGATGAAATCATCGCCGAGGCCCTGTTCGCCTCCAGCGCATTCGGGTGGCTGCTGGATTGGCCGCACGTCAAGCCCATCGTGTTCTCGCCGTCCATGGTGATCACGCTTTCGGCGGACGAGTACACGCAGGCGCGGGTGAGCATCGAATCCAAGACCAGCGTCTTCGAGCCCGGCGAGAAGGAGCAGAGCCGCGATGAAGCGATTACGCTGTCTCTGACCGTGCGCCAGTATCCGCGGCCGAATGAGCGGTTCGACCCGGTGGCCTCCTTCGAGCGGCAGTACCAGTTGACCGAAGAGCTCATGAACGAGCGGATTATCCAGCATTTCGTGCAGCCATTGGCCCAGGTCATCGCCCAGAGACGCTCGCCCTGAGACCGGCGAGTCGGGGTGAACTCATGACGATTGAAGCACCTGTAAGCAAGTACAAGCGCAACAGCTTTCTGATCGGTATCGGCGCCTGCGTGGTCCTGGCGCTGTGGTTTGCCTACGACGGATACCTCAACCGCGCGTTCATCGCGGAGCATACGACCGAGCAGGGGCTCCCGACTGGCACGCTGGTCTTCAACCAGAAATCACCGCCGTTCTTTGTGCTGGGGGCGATACTCCTGGGGGCGTACTGGTACGCGATTCGCGGCCGTAAGCTGGTGGCGGCCGAGGACGCCCTCATCGCGTCCGGCGGCAGGAAGATCCCGTACGATTCCATCGAGCAGATCGACAAGACGCATTTCGAGACCAAGGGGTTCTTCGCCATCACCTACAAGAACGAGAACGGTCGCCTCGTGCGCCGCACCCTGAGCGACCGCCAATACGACAACCTCAAGCCGATCCTGGAACACCTCATCGCCCAGATCTCGTAGCGCCATCAGTAGTCCTTGAACTTCCGCAGCCACAGGGGCCAGTCTTCGGGCTTGACGCCGCCGGCCTTTGTCCAGGGACCCGCCGTGTTGAAGTCGAGGTACCAGTTCAACGTCCACAGTTCCTTAAGGCCGATCGGCCGGATCGACCAATCCAGAAAGAGTCCGTTGATCGCCGTGTGGTGGCGGTTGATGCACAGTACCCGGCTGCTGGGGCCGGCGGGTTCCATGACCGGCGGTGGCAGCGTCTCCGTTGCCATCCCGCAGACGGGGTCAACCGCGTCGAGAAGCAAGGGGATGTTGCCTCGGCCCTGCAGGGAACACACATCGGTGTATGGTTTTGCATATCTTCCCATGGAGCTTGGGTTTATCCCCTCGAAAGGGGGGAGGGTGCTGAAGAGGAAGCGATTCAAGCCGTAGCTGCCACGAAAGGACGGAGGCGGGGTGGTGATCTCCCAGGCGGCGAAGGTCCCCCCACTGTTGACCTCCATAAAGAACGTACCCTTGGCCATGGAGCCGAAAGCCCTGTCCCCGGTGGTCTTGGTCGCCAGGGGACAGCAGGCGATGTCGTCGGTCCGCACCCCGTGGGATCGTTCGGGGGCGTTCGGGTCCGTTCTGTGGGTGATGTACAGTCCTCTGACGATGGAGATGCCGGGTAGCAGTTCGCTGGTACGCGGGAAACGGCCCTCGTGATCCACCAGGTACAGACTCAGGGCTGTTGCCCATTGCCTCAGGTGGGCGCGACAAACCACGGCGCCGGCCTGTCGGCGAGCCCGGTGCACGGCCGGAAGCAACAGTGCCAGCAACAGGGCAATGATGGAGATGACGACCAGCAGCTCGATGAGGGTGAAGCCGATAGAGTCGATGAGGGATGATGGGTCGTTGGTGATGGGGTCAGACCACCCCCTTGGCCGACGCGCTGCCGGCTTCGGACCCCTGGTCTGGCTCTCTCCGCGACGCATCGCTCCTGCTCCCATCCGCCGGCGAGCGATCCGCGGGACCGACAGAGATTGCCCTTCGCCGAAGCGCATTAGGGTCACATCGGCCCGTCCCTGGCAGTCCCAACCGCTGAACTCCATTGTGTCATCCGCCTGCGGTTTGTCAAGACCGCCAAGGAGGGAACTTGGCGATTCTGACAATCTTCGCGATTCTCGCGTGATTTTGGCCCTTTTCGGGTCCGAAGATCGTCAACCTCGCGACTTGACGATCTTCAGCGGATGCAGCCGAAATCGCGAGGATCGTCGGGTCCGTATCCTACGAAGAGGCGTGAATCTGCCATGGATGGCGGCCGCACCCCGCGGGCAGGGGCCTGGAATAATTTGGTTGACCGGTACGGGTGGGCCGGGTAGTCTACGGCGGATCGATTTTGAGGGAGCGGCGGTTGTGTGGTTTGGAGACACGAGTTCTTCGATGAATACCTGTATTGTCGGTTTGCAGTGGGGCGACGAGGGCAAGGGCAAGGTCGTCGATCTCCTGGCGGAAGACAGCGACATCGTCGTGCGGTATGGGGGCGGCTCGAACGCGGGCCATACCGTCGTGATTGGCGAGGAGCGCTTCGCCCTGCACCTGCTCCCGAGCGGTTCCGTACGGGCAGGGGTGATGTGCGTCATCGCCAACGCCGTAGTCGTGGACCCGGCGGTCCTGATCGGGGAGATCGATGGTCTGGCGCTGCGTGGCATCGCGCTGACCGACCGGCTGCTCATCAGCGAGAACGCCCACGTCGTGCTGGACTACCACAAGCGTGAGGACCAGTTGCGCGAGGAATCGCTGGGCAAGGAGAAACTGGGCACGACGGTCCGGGGCATCGGCCCATGTTACGCGGACAAGGTGGGCCGCAGCTACGCGGTGCGAATGAGCGATTTCTGTAACCTGCCGGAGCTGGACCGGAAACTGCGGACCATCCTCGCCTATAAGAACAAGCTCTTCGCGGCCCTGTACGGGGCCGAGCCCATAAGCATCGAGACGGTGATGGCCAGTTGCCGGCAGTACGCCGAGCGGCTGGTGCCGTTTGTGAGGGACACCACGGAGTGGCTCCACCACGCGATCGCCCGGGGCCAATCCGTTCTCTTCGAGGGGGCCCAGGGCTCGCTGTTGGACCTGGATCACGGCACGTTTCCCTACGTGACCAGCTCCAACGCCAGCTCGTTGGGTGTGCCGGCGGGGTGCGGCGTGCCCGCCCGCATGATCGAGAAGTACATCGGCGTGGCCAAGGCGTACACCACGCGGGTGGGGGCGGGACCCTTCCCGACCGAGCAGGAAAACGAGACCGGCCAGTACATCCGCGAGAAGGGGCACGAATACGGTACGACGACGGGCCGGCCCCGGCGGTGTGGTTGGTTCGACGCCGTCGCCGCCGCCTACAGCGTCAAGATCGGCTCGATCGATGCGCTGGCACTGCTGCATCTGGACACGCTGGGCGGGTTGAAGAAGCTGAGTCTTTGCTCGGCCTACGAGATCGATGGTCGGAGAACGACCTTCTTCCCGGCCAACATCGACCGGCTGGCCCGCGCCAAGCCGATCTACGAGCAGATGGCCGGCTGGGACGAAGATATCAGCCAGGCAACGACTTTCGAAGACCTGCCGGCGAACGCCCAGGCGTATGTCCGGCGGATCGAGACCCTCATTGGCAAACCTGTGGAGATGATTGGCGTCGGGCCGAAACGAAGCCAGACGATCATCCGGAAATGAACACGATGGAGCAGAGACTGGGCGAGACGGCGGCGCGGCTGGGGCTCAAGCCCGAGCAGTTGCCGCGCAACATCGCCATCATCATGGACGGCAACGGCCGTTGGGCCCAACGGCAACGGCTGCCGCGCTATGAGGGGCACCGGCAGGGGGCCAGGACGGCCGAGACCATTGCCCAGTGCTGTGTCGACTTCGGCATGCAGTCGCTGACGTTGTACTCCTTCAGCATCGAGAACTGGAAACGGCCCAAAGCCGAAGTCAACGCCCTGATGCACCTGTACGCCGACTACCTGGTCGCGATCCGGCCGAACCTGATGCGGAACAACGTCCGGTTGGTTCACCTGGGCCGGATGGAGGGGCTGCCTGAGATGGTCAGCGACTCCTTGCGCGAGACGATGGCACTGACCCGGAACAACAGCGGCATGGCCCTGGCCCTGGCGCTGAACTACAGCGGTCGGGCGGAGATCGTCGACGCCACCCGGGCCATTGCTCAAGCCCACCGAGAGGGCCGTCTGCGGCTGGAGGACATCGATGAGGACTGCATCGGCAAGAACCTGTACACGGCGGGGTTGCCCGACCCGGACCTGTTGATCCGGACCGCCAGCGAACTGCGGGTCAGCAACTTCCTGTTGTGGCAGATTTCCTATAGCGAATTCTATGTGACGGAGACCCTCTGGCCGGAGTTTGGCCCCCACTCGCTGGAGCAGGCGCTGGTGGCCTACAGCCACAGAGATCGACGCTTCGGCGCCATTGATGCCAGCTTGGCCGCCGGACGCCAGTAGCGGCGACAGCCCCGCGAGCGTCAAGGCGTTTCCACCGGCAGTCTGATCCAGGGGCAGGGAGTTCATCGCAGACCGCAGCCATGCTCAAGCACAGACTACTCTTCGGCACGCTGATGACGGTCTTTCTCGTCGGCATCCTCCTTCTGGACGGCTGGCTGGACGGCTCCCTCACCGCCTCGACCGACGACGACCGTCCGATCCGGGCGACGATCCTGGCGGTTCTGATAGCCGTGGTGCTCTGTCTGGGCGGCATCGAGTTTTCCCGTTTGGCGGCGGCCAAGGGATACATGGTGCTCAACCCGGTGGCCATGATCGGGTTGGCGCTGCTGGCAACACTGTGGTATTGGCCGCAGTTTGTCGCTGCTGCCCCGAATACCTTCCTGCCGCTGCTCCTGGCGTTGCTCTTGGCGGCCATGCTGTTACAGCAGCAGATCAGGCACGGCGTCAACGGCGTGCTGGCCAACTGCGGCGTCAGTTGTTTCCTGCTGCTGTACCTGGGCTTGCTGGGAGCGTTCGTGCTGGGGATCCGCGTGGACGGCGGACCCTGGGAGGTTCTGGTGTTCGCTCTTGTTGTAAAGTCTTCTGACATCGGGGCTTACACGTGCGGGAAACTGTTCGGCAGGCACAAGCTGGCTCCCCGTGTCAGTCCGGGCAAGACGTGGGAGGGGCTGGCGGGAGCCGCGGTCGCGGCCGCCGGGATAAGTATCGTATGCGCCGGCATTTCTGGTATAATGGAGTTTTGGATAGCCCCGGTCTTTGGAGTGGGTATGGCCGTGGTCGGGCAGTTGAGCGATTTGGCTGAGTCCATGCTCAAGCGCGACGCCCAGCAGAAGGATTCGTCGAATCGCGTACCCGGCTTCGGCGGTATACTGGATGTGATCGATTCATTGCTGTTTGCAGCACCGTGGGCATACGTGTTCTTCAGGTTTGTATCGTAAGGAGGCGCGCCGGAAGAAGAACGTGGATGAGTGATAGGAGAGAGAAGCGAATTTGGAAGTAACGGTACAATTAGATCCCGAGAAGCAGTTGGAGCTGTTTGGTCCCGCCGACACCCACCTTCGCCTCCTGCGTCGATCGCTGGGGGTGCAGATCACGGCGCGGCAGTCGGACCTGCATATCAGCGGTCCCGAATCGAGCGTCCACCGGGCTACCGAAGTCATCGATCGCATGCAGAAGCACCTGCTCAAGTATCGCCGGTTGACGGCGGATGACGTGACCGAGTTCGTCGAGCAGGGTCCCGTGCCCGACAAAGCCGCGCGCGATCAGGCCATCACGGTCTATTCCAACAAGCTGGTCGAGCCCTCGACACCAGGACAGTTGAGGTACATCGAGACGATGCTCGCCAACGATATCACCTTCTGCACCGGCCCGGCGGGAACGGGAAAGACCTACCTGGCCGTGGCGGTGGCGGTTTCCATGCTCAAGAAACGGCAGATCCGGCGGCTGGTGCTGGCTCGGCCGGCGGTGGAGGCGGGGGAGAAACTGGGTTTCCTCCCGGGCGACATTGCTGCCAAGGTCAATCCGTATCTGCGGCCTCTGTTCGATGCGATCGAGGACATGATGGACTTCGCCCAGATGCGCAAGTTCATGGAACTCGACATCATCGAGATCATCCCGCTGGCGTTCATGCGCGGCCGCACGTTGAACGGGGCCGCGATCATTTGTGACGAGGCCCAGAACACCTCCGGCTCGCAGATGCTGATGGTGTTGACCCGACTCGGGCATGGCTCCAAGATGATCATTACCGGGGATATCACCCAGGTGGATCTGGCCGCCAACCAGAAGAGCGGCATGGTCGAGGCCATGGAGATTCTCGGACACATCCGGGGCATCGGCCTTGTCGAGCTGAGTCAGCAGGACATCGTGCGGCACCGTCTGGTGCAGGATGTTGTCGAAGCGTACCGGACACGGTCGGGGGGCCGAAGCCGTACCGAAGAGCGGGGAGGGCAATGATGACCGCGAGCCCGCGCAAGTCCGCCTCCCGGTACACGGCCAGTGTGTGGTTGGGTCGCAGAACTGTGTTGCGGCCTCGGACGAGGTAGTATGGCGCTGCTGAAGAAGACCAATCCCCGGCGGGACCAGGTCCGCCGGAATATCGGTCCGGAGCGTTCGTGGTGGTCGGTACACCTTCTCGACGCCGACGTGGCCCTCTCTCTGGCGATTTGGCTGCTCTTCGTCGCCCTGTGCATCGGGGTGCTCTCCTTCGGTTTGGCTCAGCAGGGGCGTTACCGCGCTCTGGCGGCGTCGTCGGTCATGGTGGTCTTTACGGCGGTAGGGGGCGGCCTGTATGTCTATCACTACCAGCCTCGTCTCTTGCGGAATCACGGCCGGGCGCTGGCCTTGGCGTTGCTGTTCCCGGCCCTGCTGGGAGTGACCAAGCTGGGGTCGATGTCAAGCGGGGAAGCCCTGTGGGGGCTGGGTTGGGGGGTCGGTACGGCGCTCCTGGCCTCGATCATCCTGGTGATCGCCTATGACCAGCGCTTCGCCATCGGGATGAGCGCGCTGTATTGCGTCCTGGCGGCGCTGGCCGTCGGTCCCAAGCCTGATCAGGCCTTTCAGTTGCAGGGGATGCGCCTGTTTCTGACCATGTTCTCCGGCGTGGCCATCTGCTGCTTTTCTCTGAAAGAGATCCGTACCCGGATGAAGCTGCTGGAGGTCAGTGCGATGGCGGCGGCGGTCGTCTTCGTCACGGCTCTGTCGGTGCCGTATCTGAACTTCCTGGGCGAGCCGCCGAAATGGACGAGTGCCCTGCAGGCGGCCGGCTACTATGCCAGTGCGGCGTTTCTGGCGGGTCTGTTGATGCAGAGCCTGCTGCCGCTGATCGAGCGGATATTCCGGATTGCCACGAGCATGACCCTGCTGGACTATTCCGACGCCAACCAGACGCTGCTCAAGAAGCTGGCGATGGAGGCGCCGGGGACGTTCAGCCACAGCCTGCTGATCGGCTCGATGGCGGAAGCGGCCGCCGACGCCATCGGCTGCAACGGATTGCTCTGCCGCGTCGGGGCCTACTACCACGACATCGGCAAGATCAACAAGCCCAAGTACTTCACCGAGAACGAGATGGGCTCGACCAGCAAGCACAAGGAGCTGTCCCCCGCGATGAGCCAGTTGATCATCGTGGGCCACGTCAAGGACGGTCTGGAGATGGCCAAGGAATTCAACCTGCCCAATGTTCTGCACCAGTTCATCGAGACGCACCACGGCACGACCCTGGTCGAGCCATTCTATCACGAAGCCCGCCGCAAGTATGAAGAGCCCGGGCCGGGCCGCAAACCCATCGAGGCCCCGCCCAGCGAGAGTGAATTTCGCTACGCGGGTCCCCGGCCCCGGAGCAAGGAAGCCGCCATCGTGATGCTGGCCGACGCGGTGGAGGGGGCCACCCGATCCTTGTCCGAAGTGACACTGGCCAAGTGCGAGGCGGTCGTGCATAACATCGCCATGAAGCGGCTGGAGGACGGCCAGCTCGACGAGTGCGACCTGACGCTCCGCGAGCTGAGCCTGATCGAGGCGAGCCTCTCGAAGTCGCTGGTCGCCCACTACCACGGGCGCATCGCCTATCCCACAGCGCCCGATGCTCCCCTGCGAATGTCCAAGACAGCCGTGATACCGAAGATGGTCGAGATGTGAGTCTCTGACGCCATGATCACGGTGCAGATCACGAGCCATTTTGAAGAGATCCCCGTAGATACGCCGAGGCTGAAGAAGCTGGTGCGCGCCGTCTGCCGGCAGTTCGGCGTGACGCAGGCCCGGACCAGTATCGGAATCGTGGCGGATGCCGAGATCGGCGTGCTGAACGAGAGATTCCTGCAGCACCAGGGCCCGACGGACTGCCTGAGCTTCGACCTTTCCGACGAGACGGAGCCCGCGGGGACCCGGGTCTTCGACCTGATCGTCAACGGCGAGTTGGCGCTGCGGGAGGCGGCGCGGCGCGGGCACGAGGGCCAGGCGGAGCTGATGCTCTACATCGTCCATGGCCTGCTGCATCAGCTCGGCTTCGACGATGCCACCGCCGCCCAGGCCGACCAGATGCACCGGACCGAGGACGAGATTCTCCTGCATCTGGGCTATGGGCGGGTGTATAATGACGAACGGCCGGCCTAGCAGCCGCGTGCTGCGGTGGTCAGACCGGATGAGATAGAAAAGAGAAAGGGATTTCGACGTGGGTTTTGTGGGCTGGGCGGTGCTGTTGACTTGCCTGTGCGTGGGTGCGGCATCGTTCTTTTCCGCCTGTGCCGACGCGCTGCGAACGTTCTCACGCCTGCGGCTGCAGGAGGAGCTCAAGGCGGTCAATGGCGGGGAGCGGCCGCAACTGGTGGAGCGGATCGCCGGCGACACGGAGCGACTGATTGTGGCCTGCGGGTTCTACCGGCTGGCCTTCAGCATCGGGGCGCTGCTGTTGCTGCTGGCGCTGCTGTCGATATGGCGCGAGGGAGTGGACACCACCGCTTATGTTCTCGTGTTTGTCGTCGCGCTGGCGGTCTTTGCCGTCTTCAATCTGGCGCTTCCATACGCTTGGGCCAAATACGCCGGCGAGAAGCTGATCAGCCGTACGTATACCGTACTGAGCCTGTGCGCCCTCCTGGCGGCTCCGGTTCTCTCCTTCGTGCGGCTTCACGACCGCCTGGTGCGGCGGCTGGCCGGCGTGCCGCCGGTGACGCCCGAAGAGCAACAGGAGGAGAAGCAGGAGGAGTTCCTCGAAGACCTCGAGCAGCAGCGGCGGGAAGGGGTCGTCGACGAGGAGGAGCAGGAAATGATCGAGAACGTGCTGGAGCTGCGGGACAGCACTGCCGGCGAGATCATGACGCCCCGCACCGACCTGGTCGCGGTGAACCTTGAAGCCGACCTGCCGACCGTCCTGGAAACGATCCGCACCGCGGGGCATTCGCGCATTCCGGTGTACGAAGGGACGATCGACAGCATCATCGGGCTGATCTACGCCAAAGACCTGCTCGCGGAGATCGGGCGCGCGGTGCGGGAGTTCCACATCCGGGACCGGATGCGTGAGGTCTACTTTGTGCCCGAGACCAAGCCGCTGCGGGCCCTGCTCCACGAATTTCAGAATCAGAAGCTGCATCTGGCCGTGGTCTTGGACGAGTATGGCGGTACCGCGGGTCTGGTCACGCTGGAGGACATCCTGGAGGAACTGGTCGGTCCCATCGCGGACGAGTACGAGGAGGCCCCGCAGGCCTCGGTCCGGAGCCTCGACGCGAACACGATCGAAGTGGATGCCCGCGCGTATGTGGACGACCTCAATGACGAGTACGCGCTGAACCTGCCGGAAGACGAAGACTATGACACGGTAGGCGGTTTCATCTTCTCGCGGCTGGGCTACATTCCCAAGACCGGCGAGCATTTCCCCTACGACAATCTGACGTTCACCATTGCCTCCGCCGAGCCGCGGCGCATCAAGCGGGTACGCATCCGGAAGGAGGGTGAGCCATGGGCGTCCTGACCAAGGATCGGGCGATTTGCCTCCGCGCGGTGGACTATTCCGAGACCTCGCAGGTGGTGACCCTGTTCGCTCGCCAGTCCGGTAAGGTCCGGGCGATCGCCAAGGGTTCCAAGCGGCCGAAGTCCGCGTTCGACGGTCCGCTGGAGCCGTTGTCCTTCGGCGAAATCGTCTTCTCCGGGGTCCACAAGGATACGCTGGCCACGCTGACGGAGTTCCAGTCGCAGCCGGTGCGGGGCGAAGTGCGGCGGAACCTGGCGGCCCTGCAGAACGCTCTGCTGGCGGCGGAACTGCTGGACCTGCTGACGGAGGAATACGATCCGCACCCGGCGCTCTTCGACCACGTCCTGGAGTTCCTGCAGGACATCGAAGAGGGCCGGGCCGGACCGGACCGACGGGGTCTCCTGGTCCGCCTGATTCTCTTCCAGTTCGCGTTGCTGCACGAGGTGGGATTGCGTCCGACTCTGAATGCCTGCGTCAACTGCCGGCGGCCGGTCGCCGTTGACCGGCGCGCGAGCTACTTCAGCTCGACCGCCAACGGGCTGGTCTGCCGGGACTGCGAGATGAACTTCCCGGACAAGATTCGACTGAGTCCCAAGGCCGCCCACTGCCTGGTCGACCTCGGTCGGATCGCCCAAGCCGACCAGGCGACGCTTGACGAGATCGAGCAGGTCCTGATCCACCACTTCACCCACATCCTCGGCCATCCCCCCAAAACCGCCGCGCACCTCCTGAATGCCTGACCACCTGGGCGGCATCGTCAAACGCAGCTTGGCGATGGCGGCTTTCCGGATGCGTATGACCATCGCCAAGGCCTTCGGCCTTGACGATGCCACCGGGAACTCGCCATTTCTGGGTGGCAGGAGTGCTCGATGGACTACTCGAACAGTCCCGGAGTATCGGTCGGCGGTTTCCCGTCGGGCGGTTTGAGGCCGAGGTGCGTGCAGGCCTGCGGCGTGATCTCCCGCCCGCGTTTTGTGCGGCGTACGAAGCCGATCTGCAGCAGGTAGGGCTCCACGACATCTTCCAGCGTGTCGCGTTCCTCGCCGAGCGTGGCGGCCAGGGCTTCGATGCCGGCCGGCCCGCCGTTGTACACGTTGGCCAGGGCCCGCAGGAACGACCGGTCCAGCTCATCCAGGCCGAGCGCGTCGATCTGCTCCATCTTGAGCGCGTTGTCGACGATCATGGTGGTCAGGATGCCGGAGCCCTTGACCTGGGCGTAGTCGCGGACCCGCTTGAGCAGCCGGTTGGCCACCCGCGGCGTGCCGCGCGATCGGGCGGCGATCAATTCGAGCGTGCCTTCCTCGCACACGAGCTGGAGCAACTGGGCGGAGCGGCTGAGGATCTCCGTCAGCTCCGCGGTCGTATAGAAATCGAGGTGATAGAGCATGCCGAACCGGCTGCGCAGCGGGGCGCTCAACAGGCCCGCGCGGGTCGTGGCGCCGATCAGGGTGAAACGCTTCAGGGGGAAGTTGATCGTCTTGGCGTGCAGACCGCTGTCGACGGTGAAATCGACCCGGAAATCCTCCATGGCCGGATAGATGAACTCCTCCACCGGCGTGCTGAGCCGGTGGATCTCGTCGATGAAGAGCACGTCGCCGACGTTGATATTGGTGAGCATGCCCATGACGTCGCCCGCTTTGACCAGGGCCGGACCGGAGGAGGACCGGAGCCGCGCTCCCATCTCGTTGGCGACGACATTGGCGAGAGTGGTCTTGCCGAGGCCGGGAGGACCATAGAAGAGCATGTGTTCCAGCGGCTCGCCCCGCTTCTTGGCCGCCGCAATGGCGATCGCCAGCTTCTCTCGTACATTCTGCTGGCCGATACATTCTTTCAGGGATTTCGGCCGCAGCGATACGTTGAACTTCTCCTCGTCCTCGCCAAAAGATTGCGCGCTGATGACTCTTCCGATTGCCATATCGGGAGTTTACTCATTCCGGGCAGAATTGCAAGGCTGACCGAAGTGTGATTGTTGCTTTTACCAATCGAAAATCATGAATCATCAACCGTACTTCCTATGGGTTGGCGATATAGCGCTCGTATTCCGCCCGGGTGTCGATCAACTCCATTTGCCGGCCGGTCCAGGGGTTCTCGCCGGTGAAGTTGGTGGTGTTGTAGGCGCGGCTGTCGATCCGGCCCTCCGGGCCTTCGAGGCCCCAGGAGTCGGTCTGGTAGACTTTGGCGCCTTCGCTCTCGGCCACCCAGGAGCCCTGGCCGAGCGTGGTCTGGCTCCACATATGGCTGATGTAATCGCGGCTGCGCGACCCGTCCCGCACCGTGTTCATGTAGTCGTCGAAGGCCCGGTTCGATTCGGCAATCGACTTCTGCAGGTTGCGGTTCAACTGCTGCTGGCGGAGGGCCTGGTTCTGCATCTCCTGGCCCATCCACTGCTGATTGACCTGGGCTGTCTTCTCGATGCGCAGAAACAGCGGCAGCCACTCCTCATATTCGCTCTGCGGCGCCCAACTGCCCTGCAGGGAGACCTGCCAGACGGGGCTGATGGGCTTGATCGAGCACATCACGCAGAACAATCCCCGGCAAAGCTGGCCGGTGGGGACATTCCGGAACTGGGCGTGGATCAGGCGGGCATCGACCTGCGAGCCCTGGGCCCGCAACTGCTGGATGAGCTGCGCCATTTCCGGTACCGCCTGCTCCACGGGGCATTCGTCGAGCACCTGCACATCGCGGGTGCTCTTGCCGGACTCGAGCACGATCTTGAGCGCCTGGGGCGGCGGCTGGTACGGGACGTTGATGACACCGGGAACCGAAAACTGGGTCGGCAGGATCGTGAGCCAGAGGCTGCCCAGCCCGTACGACCGGATCTGGGCGTCGTTGACGACCGCGTATTGGACCTTGGCGCCTTCCAGGGTCCAGCCCTCGGGAATCTGCAACGACAGGGATTGGTCTGCCAGGGCTGCAGGCCGCAGGGGGATCTGCTTGCCGGCTTGTTGCATGGCCCGTTGGATCATCCCCGCCGGTCCGGACGCCGGGGCGACGGCCGATGGCTGTGTGGCCGCCTTACGACCCTGTTCCTGTACGGCTGCTACGCCCTGCGGCGTGTAGGCGAGGTTCGCCGCGACCGTGGTCAAGGTCGGGCGCAGCTCGTTCCACAGCTTCGCCTTGGCCAGCAAGAGGTAAACGCTGCCGGTGTTGGCGGTATGGAAGAAGTAGCCATGCCCGGTGCCCTTTTCACCTTTATCCGTCAATCCCAGGTCCAGGATGGTCCGCTGCCGGTCGGCCGTGGAGTTCACATTGGTGGCCTGCAGATCGGGATACGTGGTCCTCAGGGCGGCGATGCAGCGCGCCGCCAGTGCCACGGAGTCCTTGATCTCCGGGCCCACCGCGAAGGTGATGAACAGGACCACCGCGTTCTCCTGCGGCTCCAGCACGGTTACGCCGTAGGTGCCCGGGCCGAACATGTCGCCCTGGTCCACCTTCCAGCTCTGGGGCCGGTAGAGCAGGACCTTTCCATCGGGCGACTGGTACTTCTCGAGCGCGGCTGGACCAGTGGCAGCCGGCGCCGCCGGTCGGTTGGGCTCCGCCGTAACGACGGGCGTTGCCAGGTTATACCCGCACTGGGGACAGAACTTCGCCTTGGGATCGACCGGGGCGCCGCACTGGGGGCACCGGGCCTTCGCCGGGGTCTGAGCCTGCGCCGGGTCCGGCGTTTTCGGTGTGGCCTGCGGCTTCCGGACCGGCTTGGCCGGCCCGGCGGGGGGCTTCTTTCCCGGCTTGACACTGGTGGAGAAGAGGACGGCGACCATCTGCTGTCCGCCGGCCTGGAAGATCTGCTTCACCGGTCCGATCCCATCGGCATAGTAGCTGACGGACATGGCCGACCCCTGCCCGGGCACGCCGTTGACGACCGAGTAGACCTTGATGCAATCGAAGACGCCGGCCGGTGTGTCGAGCCGCTCCCGGCCGATCGACTGGAACGTCGTCGTCAGGGACATGCCGGCCTGCTTCACGGTGGATGTCCATGAGTCGCCTTCCTGGTACGGCAGCTGGATCCGCAGGATGGGCGGGTCATAACGAAACTCCTGGCCCTGCGTCTTGCCCAGGTAGGCCTTGACCCCCTCGGTGTCCACGGCCAGATACTCCTGGCTCTTCTGCTGACCCATCGTCGTCTCGACGATCGCACACCGCACGGTTCCCACGTCTTCGAACCCCGTGACCTGCACCGTCATCTGGGCGCCGCCGGTCATCGCGAAGGTCCACTGGTTGCCTTCCTGGAGCGGCAGGTAATCCGCCGCGGTCGTGACCGAAGCGGAAAGGAGGGACAGAACGATCGCAATTGCTGACGTACGCATGTGATGCCCTCGCATAGCAATCAGACCTCCACGCCCTGTTTGAGGCGGTAGACGAGCGGCACGAGTTCTTCGGCCGTCCGGATATCGGGATGTTTCTGGGCGGCCAGCTCGATCAGCTCCATGGCTTCGTTGCGTTTCTCGCCCCAGGCGACGAGGACTTCCAGGGCCTGGACCTGAAACGCCTGGAACTGGGTGGCCGTCCGCGTCGGCTCGGCCCCCACCGCGAACCTCTGGAGCTTGCCCTTGAGCTCGGCCACCGTCTGCTGGGCCATCCGCCTTCCGATTCCCGGCAGCGACATCAGCAGCTTCTCATCGCCGTTCTCGACCGCAGCGGCGATGTCCGAGATGGGAATGCTCAACGCCCGCAGGCCCTTGCGAATGCCCATGCCCTTGACCGTGATGAACGTCGTGAAGAACTCCCGCTCGCCGGGGCTCAAGAAGCCCACCAGCCGGGGGATGAGGTTGCCGCCGCCCAGGCTGCCCTCGTAGTACTCCATGGTGTGCAGCGCGATCGTGGTGCCGATGGCTCCCGCCAGCGCGCTGACGCCGTAGCCGGGCAGCATGACCTCATACGTGATCGCCCCCACCTGCACCAGGGCGGTCTCGGTATCCAACTTAAGCAGCTTTCCTTCAATACCTGCAATCATGCTGTTCCTTCGCATGCTCGACCGTCATGCTGACCCAACGGCCTCGCTCGTCCAGCTCGATCAGAACATCCTTGGTCAGATCGAGCATCTCGGCTACTTCCGATCGCTGAATGCGATGAGGAGCGTATCTGTATTGACGAAATACCTGACTCTCATGGCCGATCTCTTGGGCTTCGTCAGGCGTCAGTATGCGCCTTGCCCGGTGGGCGTGTCAACGATATGGGTCATGGTCGTCGCGCAGCACAGGGCGGCGGCGATGGCGTCGGCGACGTCGGGTGGCTCGGGTATCTGCGGTAGGGCCAGCAGGGTCTGGATCGTCCGCTGCACCTGTTCCTTGGAGGCCCGGCCGTTGCCGGTCAATGATTTCTTGATTCGTGTGGCGCTGAAGCTCTTGACCTCGACGCCGGCGGCCGCCATCTTCTGAAGGATCACGCCGCGGGCGTGGCCCATCAGGATCGCGGTGCGCGGGTGGGCGTAGTGGGAATACAACTCCTCCACCGCCACGATGTGCGGCTTGAATCGCCCCAGGATCGTTTCTGTGTCCTCGGCGATCTGGTTGAGCTTGTCGGCCAGCGCCAGGCTGGTTCGGATTCGAATGACCCCCGCTTCGACCAGGTTCTCGGTGTTTCCATCGACCTCCAGGCAGGCGTAGCCGCACAGATGCAGACCCGGGTCGATGCCGAGGATCTTCACTTGGACCTCCATTGTGTTCCCTGGGGGCCGTCTTCGAGGAGGATGCCGGCCTCGTCGAGTTTCGCCCGGATGGCGTCGGCGCGGGCGAAATCCCTGGCCTTGCGGGCCTCCGCCCGCTGGGCGATGAGGATGCCGACCAGCTTGTCGAGGGCCTCTTCGTTGACCCCGCCGGCTGGGACCGATTCTTCCGTCACGAGGCCGAGGACATCGCCGCCCAGCTTTGTGAACATCTCATTGACGGCGGCCAGGGTCTCCCGGGCCGTCTTCCTGTTCTCCAGCAGGCTGTTCGTCACGCGCACGAGATCAAAGAGCACGGACAGTGCCACCGAAGTGTTCAGGTCGTCGTTCATCGCCTCTTCGAGTTTCGTTTTGGCTTCGTCGAGTTGCCGGAGAACGTCCTGATCCGGCTCGCCCTGGGGGGCGGCGTCGATCTGCTTGCGCAGGGATCGGACGGCCTCGGAGATCTTCTGATATCCGCTGTGGGCGGCGAAGAGGCCCGCGTCGGAGAAGTCCAGCGGGCTGCGGTAATGGCTGCTGAGGACGAGTTGCCGGACCGCCAGCGGCTCATAAGCCCGTGACAGTTTCTCATGTGTGCCGGCGAAAGCCTCTTTGAGCGTGATGAAGTTGCCCAGGCTCTTGCCCATCTTCTGGCCGTCCACGGTCACCATGTTATTGTGCACCCAGAAGCGGACGAACTGCGTGCCGTAGGCCGCCTCGGATTGGGCGATCTCGCACTCGTGGTGCGGGAACTTGTTCTCCATGCCGCCGCCGTGGATGTCGAAGGGCTGGCCGAGGTACTTCGTGCTCATGGCCGAGCACTCCAGGTGCCAGCCGGGGTAGCCCATGCCCCAGGGGCTGGGCCACTGCATGATGTGGTTGGGCTCCGCCTTCTTCCATACGGCGAAATCGACCGGATTCTTCTTCTCCGGCGAGATCTCAATCCGGACGCCCGCCTGCATCTCCTCGGTATTGCGGCCGGAGAGCCTGCCGTAGTCGGGGAACTTCGAGACGTCGAAATACACCGACCCGTTCACTTCGTAGGCGAGGCCCTTCTCGAGCAGGGCCTTGACCAGCTCGATCTGCTCGATGATATGGCCGCTCGCCCGCGGGCTGATGTCGGGCCGGACACAATGGAGCTTGTCCATATCCTCGAAGTAGCTGCGCGTGTAGTACTCGGCCAGCTCCATCGGATGTTTCCGCTCCTTGCGGGCGGTCTTGGCGATCTTGTCTTCGCCCGCGTCGGCGTCATCCGTCAAATGCCCGACATCCGTGATATTCTGCACGTACATGACGCGGTAGCCGAGATAGCGCAGGTAGCGGACGAGCACGTCGAAGCTGACGTAACTCTTGGCGTGCCCCAGGTGCGCATGCCCATAGACCGTCGGCCCGCACACATAGATCCCCACCCGATCTTCCGACACCGGTTTGAACTCTTCCGTCCGTCGCGTCAGGCTGTTGTACAGTCGCAAGCTCATATGGCCCTTCTTACTTTCCTCTGGTTGCGGCGGTTCGCGCGTCTATCCGTTCGAGGAGAGCAGGTCCCTGGCTCTCAGGTAGGCCTGGACCTCCCGGATGAACACCTCGGCCTCCTCGATGGCGCGTGTCACTGCCTGCTCATCGAGTTGAATCAACTCACCGTAATCCGCCTGTTGCCGACGTTCGAACGCCAGATGCAGCGCGCGGGACAACTCCTTGGGGAGATCACCGGGTTTCACGAACTCGCGGTCAAACAGAGAAATCGTTCCGCTGTGCCTGGAAGTGCCGAGTTCCTTGGTCGCGAGAAGGGCAAGGACGGCATAGAACATCGCGTAGTAGGCCCGGCTCACAGCCCCTCGGCCGGCCTGCCCGGCACAGAGAATTCGGGCCTCCCGGAGGGTTTCTGCGGCTTGCTGCATCCTCAGCGTGATCAGCTCCCGGAGTCGCTCTTCGCTCATAGCCGGATGCCCTCGCGCTCGATCTGGCGAATGATCGGGCTGACGCCCAGCGGACCGCGCTCCAGTTGCTCGACGGTAACCACGAAGGTGGAGAGCACCACATCGTTCTCGAATCCAACCTCCCACGCGATTTCCGAAATCCTCTCGCGCAGGTCGGCATCAATATGATTGACCACAAGACAGATGTCGAGATCCGACTCCGGCGTCGCATCCCCTCGGGCTCGTGAACCGAAGACAGAGAACCCCAGAATCGGTACCACCGCGGCGGCCCGTCGTTTGAATTCCAGAGCCGTTCGTCTATCGCACGACGCCATCATAGCAGCTTATCCGAGAGTCCTGTTGCATCGCTGGGCACCGGCGCATTCTACCGACGGAATCGGGGCAGGTCAACACGCCCGCAAATCTGGGGGGGACGGGATTGAGCAGTTCAAGCCCTTGGCTGGCGAAACGGGCATTCCCTATCAGAACGTGATGGACCTCTGCCTCCGCGAATACGCCCAAACCGGTAAGAAATCCTCCCTCTCCTGGGTCTCTTGACCGCATCCGGGAATCCGTGCGTCGTCGTCGAAGTGGTCCTGCCGACCACAAGTGCATGGAAGGGGCTACGACTCAATTCGCCCTCGATGTCATCTCTGTATCGTTCCTTGGAGATGGTGGCCCCCTCGGGCCAGGACGCTTCGAACAATTCCCAGGCCTGTTTCTCGTTCCCGCCGTAAATCAGTTCCAGCATCGTGTCAAAGAGCTCCGTGGGCGGACGAGACGCGGCATGCCATCGGGTGTCATTCTTGTACTTGACACCGAGCTCATCGAGCCGACCGGGAGGCAACGGGCTCTTTGACATAAGCGACTTGTTGAGGACGAACCGTTGCCGGGCCTTGTCAAAAGACAGCACCACCGAAGGCCGTGGGGAGCCGGCATAACTATCGCCCAGGAAACAGGCGTACGCTCCGTCTGCGCCTGTGAGTTCGGCCACGCCATCGCCATTGAGATCCTGAAATCTGGCATCCAGCAGGCCGTCGATGACATCGATACCCTTTGAGCAGTTTCGGTACGTCCTGACACTGTATCGGTCCCAGTCGCTCACGGAACTCAGCTCGTAGATGAATTGAGGATATACGAAGTAGAGGAGCGTCCATAAAACGCACGCCAGGAAGATATTCAGCACGAGTGATATCGCCAACTTCTTGTTGTTCATGCCCCAATGCACCATGAACATGCCTCGTCCTTGCGTAAGGACCATCCGGGGCGCCCATGCATGCAGCCCCGTGTCTTCGTTACAGCGTCCGCCGGGGTTTCTTGCGGAGCAGGGCGATGGCGGTGGCGGCCATGGCTTCACCGGCGCCGATTTCGCCGAGGCCCTCGTTGGTCTTGGCCTTGACGTTGACCGCGGCGAAGTCCATGCCGAGCAGGCCGGCGATGCACCGGCGGATCTGGCCTTTCATCGGCCCCAGTTTCGGCTCCTCCGTGTGGATGGTCAGGTCCACGTTCACCACTTCCCAGCCCTTCTTTTCGAGCTGCTCTTTGACCGTATAAAGGAAGATCTTGCTGTCGGCGTCCTTCCACTGCAGATCCGTATCGGGAAACAGCGTCCCGATGTCGCCCAGGCCGGCGGCCCCGAGCAGGGCGTCGACGACCGCGTGCAAGACGACGTCGCCGTCGCTGTGGCCGAGCAGGCCGGCGGGGAAGGGGATATGGACCCCGCCCAGCATGAGCTTGCGGCCCTCGACGATCCGGTGGATGTCGTTGCCGATGCCGACCCGGTAGTCCGGCGGTTTCGGTTCCTCGATCACAACTGCCCCTTCGTGCTGGGAATGTCCGTTCCGACGATACGGACCGCCACCGCCAGCGCTTGGCCGAGGGCTTTGAAGATCGCCTCGGCGATGTGGTGGCTGTTCGAGCCGTAGGGGACATTCACGTGCAGGTTGAATTTGCCGCTGTTCGAGAACGCCCGCAGGAATTCCTCGATACACTCCACGTCGAAGTCGCCGATCTTGTTCGCGCGGTACTCGACGTGGTACACGCAGGCCGGCCGGCCGGAGAGGTCCAGCGAGAGGTTCGCCAGGGCGTCTTCCATCGGCACCGAGCTGTGGCCGTAGCGGGCGATGCCTTTCTTGTCCGCGAGCGCCTGGAGCAGGCAGTCACCCAGGCACAGGCCGATGTCCTCGGTGGTGTGGTGCGGGTCGATGTGCAGGTCGCCCTTGGCCTTGACCGTCAGGTCGATCTTGCCGTGCTTGCTCAGGTGCGTGAGCATGTGGTCGAGGAAGCCGACGCCGGTGTCGATCTCGTATCGGCCGACGC
Organism: Planctomycetota bacterium; assembly: GCA_025459125.1. GTDB lineage: Bacteria > Planctomycetota > Phycisphaerae > Sedimentisphaerales > Anaerobacaceae > PLanc-01. The sequence goes on from JALORE010000014.1 coordinate 33,846, forward strand.
CGTCGAGATTCAGCTCGAGATTGATGTCGGTTTCCTTGGTTTGTCGGTGGATCTTGGCGGTTCGATTTCCCATGCCAGCACTTCCCAGCCACACATACTGTTCTTCGAACGATCGAGGCAGCCCATCTTCTGGGTGGCATCGTCAACCGCAGCTTGGCGATGGCTTGCCCCGGATACAGACGAGCCATCGCCAAGGCCTTCGGCCTTGACGATGCCACCCGGCGATTCTCCGTTGCGGCACCGGAGTGTCCATGGGCGCACCAGTTATTTCAACTCTACGCGGATTTCAGCACGCTGCGCAGGAACTCGGCGGCCAATTGGGCATTCTTCTCCGCGAACTCGAGGCCGACCGTCTGACCGTCCACGACGGGCAAAGGATGGCACAATTCGTATCCCATGTATCCCGTATAGCCGGCCTGTCTCAAGCCGCGAACGAAATTCACGAAGGGCTCTCGGGTTTTGTCATCACCAACCGACCCATCGGCATTGCGTTCGTACTCACCGCCGAAGTGCGACAAGGCTTGAAATCGGCCCAGGTCGCTCGTGGCCGCCCGGATGCCTTCCGGACTTTTATCGGACAAGAGCGGCAGGTCGAGACAGGCCCTCAGTTGCGGCGCGTTCACCTGTTGAATCATGCGGAGCACGTCCTTGTAGCTCGTAACGATCGGCGCATGGTTTTGCAGGGCCAGGGTTACGCCATAATCCGCCGCATAGCGGGCGCACTCCGCGAGGGCATCCCGACACCGGCTCCAGTCCTCTGCCGTGGTCGTCAGGGAATGGGTGTGATCCCAGATGTTCCGGGCGACGGTGTACGAGGCGAGTTGCGGATGCTTCGTGACGCCCGGCCAGGCGAAGAAAACGCGGACCGCCGGGGCACCGAAGTCCGAGGCCATCCGGATCAGCTCGCGCATACAGACGATCTGGGCCTCCCGATGCTCGCAGATGGGGCTGCTGAAGTCGTTATTGCCCGCTACGGCGTAGATCTCGATACCCTCGCCATCGGCCATCGACCGCAACTGTTTGCAGCGTTTCGTGGGCCAATCGTTCGGATTCCCGTGAGGGCGTTTGCCGTCGATCTCGATGCCGTCGTAGCCGTATTCCCTGGCCTTGCGGATCATCTGCTCCAAGGTGAGCGCCTTGCCCTGGTACCAGACGCCCAGAAACGTGATGCTGTAAAGGCCCACCTTGATGCCGGGTTTCGGTTGCGCCTGGGCCGAGTTCTCGCGGGCTCCGGCCAATCCTGCTGCTGCCAGGGCGGCCGTGCCGACGAACTGTCTGCGATTGATGGTTTGCTTGCTCATGGTCTGTCTCCACCTGCCGATAGGATTGCCTTCAGAGCGGAAATCAGCTTGGCGTTCTGCTCCTTGGTGCCGACGCTGATGCGCAGCTTGTCCTGAATTCCCGGGGCATTCCAATACCGCACGAAGATATTCTGCTGCGCCAGTTGCTCATGGATGCATGCGGCTGGTAGGGGCGAAACATCTTTCGCCCCCACCTGAGCAAAGATGAAATTCGAGTGACTGTCGGGAACCGCAAAGCCGAGGGATCGTAACTGCTCCGACAGAGCTTTTCTTGCCTTCTTGATTTTCTCCGCGTTCCGGCGGAAATACGCCTGGTCTTTGATCGCCGCCGTTGCCAGAGCGATCGCAAGGGCATCGACGTTGTAGGAGTCCTTGACCTTGATCAGACCGTCGATCAGGTCCTTCTGGGCGATAGCATACCCAAACCGCAGGCCGGCCAGAGAGTACCCCTTACTCAAAGAACGCAGCACGATGACATTGCCGAACCCTTTGACCAAGGAGGTGCAGTTCTGCTCCGCAAAGTCGACGTAGGCCTCATCGACCAGGAGCACGCCGGCCCGTCGGTCCGCCAGGGAGGCAAGCTCCTCGACGGGGACGAAGCTGCCGGTGGGGGCGTTCGGATTGCAGACGATGGTCAACGCCGCCCCGGCAGTCGCCAATCCCGCCGGCAGATTGAACCGCTCGTCGAACGGAATCTCGATCACCTCGCAGTTCTGTAGTCTGGCCAGGACGGGATATAGCGAGTAGGTCGGCACGGGGTACGCCAGCGGGCGCCGCTCATCGCAGAAGGCCCGGATTGCGATCGAGAGCAGGTCATCGCCGCCGTTGCAGCACATGATGTTCTCGGGTTGCACACCGTTAAGCTCAGCGGCCGCTTCGCGAAAGGCGGTCCCCAACGGGTCCGGATACCGCCGCAGTTGCTCCGGCCGAATCGCCGCCAACGCCTCCATCACCCGCGGCGACGGCGGATACGGGTTCTCGTTCGTATTGAGCTTGACCACCTCCGTCGCCTTCGGCTGAAAGCCGGGCGTGTATCCCTCGGTCCGCTCCACATTGTCGCGAAAGTAACTCATTGCCCTGTGCCTGACTATGCCTGCTTCCCAACGACACCCGGACTTCTCCCGCGAAGTCGCGAGCGAAGCGTGATTATACGTCCGTCTGCCTGCGAGCGAAAGCCTGATCTCGTCCCAACGTTGGTCGTCGGTCGTCAGCGGAACGGAAATGCGCCTCGTCATACACGTTGCCTGAGAGGCCCGGTCTTATTGGGTTTATCGCCTTGGAGCCACCGACGGATTGTTGTTCTACGGCATGTTGTTCCAGCCCGGAATGGGCCTACCATCACGGGGGGTAGGGCAACGCAGGGGTGCGACCCGAGCACCGTGGCGGTGCCAAACCGCGCGGGGTCGGCGCTCTGTTTCGTTATGAGTGCCGACCCTGTTATGAACACGCCGGTGGCTCCAAAGCGATAAACCCCCGCCGCGCAGAGGCGGAATCTTGTCCGGGCAGCACGAGCAAATCATGTGGGACCTGAATGCCGTCACGGCGATCAGATACACGCAGGGATACCGCCATTGTATCGTCTTGGACGATGGGACCAGCGGCGAGGTCGATTTGACGGAGTACCTTGACAGAGGCCCGGTATTTGCACCGCTACGGGATCTGGAGTTCTTCAAGCAGGCACGGATTGAAGGGGGGACCATCGCCTGGCCGAATGGAGCGGACCTTGCTCCGGAGTCCTTGTACGAGAAGGTGCTGGCTGCGACGGCCGAGGAGCACCCGGAAGGAGGGCACCGCGTGACAACCAAGAGAAATCCCAGAAGGCTATGACCAAAGCGGCGGGTGTGGAGTCCCAAGAGCCCAAGAGGCCGTAGATCCGACGGGACAACGGGTGGATGGGGTGTGCCATCGTGTTGATGTGCCGTGCTCAAAGCGTGAGGGCGCGTTTTGCCCTCTTGGCGGGCCGACGGCATATATGAATCCGCTGCGGTACTCAGCGAATGTGGAGAGTGAACGAGCCGACGGCCGCGCCATCGGCGGCGATCTGCCAGGTCATTCGGGTCAATCTCTGCAGGAAGCGGTGGTCGTGGCTGACCAGGAGCAGGCTGCACGGGCAATCGACCAGGGCTGTTTCCAGGGCTTCGATGGAGGGCAGGTCCATGTGGTTGGTCGGCTCGTCCATGATGATGAGATGCGGCGTGCGGGCCATGCCCAATGCCAGCATCAGCTTCCGTGTCTCACCCGGGCTGGGTTCGACGCTGACGAGGAGGCGGTCCGGTCGGGACCCCAGGCGGCTGATGATGTTCATGAGGTAGCCCCGTTGGCTCTCGCTCACTTCACGGACCTGGTCCAGCAGGCCGCGCGAGACACCGCCGTCAATCTCCTGCGGCACATACGTTAGCTGCTCCAGAGGTATCCCCAGGCTCGCGATCAGCCGATGTACGAGAGAACTCTTGCCCGAGCCGTTGGCCCCGGTCAGGGCGATGCGGTCCGTCGGTCGGATCGTCAGATCCGGATACCGGAGCTGTCGATGTTCGCCCAAGGCGAGGGAGCCGGCCGGCAACTCCAGCAGCAGGTTTCGTTTCGACGTCGAACCGGGAAGCCAGATTCCCAACTCGTATTCCTTCTTGACCCCGTGGTCTTCCCACTGACGCCGGGCTCGTTCCAGTCTCCCGTCGATCTGGCGGCGCAGCCGGCCCCCAACCGCGTCCTTGCTGCTGTTGCGGGCCCCGTTCTTCCGCGCCCGTGCATCATGATCCCCGGCGGCCAAGCCCCGCTTGGAACATCGGCGCTGCGCCTGGGCCGCCAGTTGTTCTCTGCGGATGGCTTCTCGTCGGATGCTTCGGTAGGCCCGCCTGTCCTGCTCGTGCTGTCGACGCGCCGCCTGCTGCTCCATCGTGGCGACCTGCATTCCTTTCGTGATCCCGCCCGGACGAACGATCGCGTCCGGGGGATCGACGAACACGCACCGCGCGCACAGCGCATCGAGCAACTCCCGGTCATGGCTCACCAGAAGTCCTACCTTGTCGAAGGATCGCAGCGCCGCGGCCAGGACCTCGCGCGCGGATCGGTCGAGATGATTCGTCGGCTCATCCACTGCCAACACCTCGGGTGCCAGCCAAAGCGCCACCGCGATCTGCGCCCGCTTGCGTTCCCCATGCGAGAGGGTGTCCCAGCGGCCGTGCCAGTCGGCCTCAACGCCCAGTTTCTCCCGAATATCCCAAGCGGATTTCGCGCGGTCCGCAACCAGTTCCCTCAGGTGGACCGGGGCGTCATCGGTGCGTTGGGCGCAGTAGACGGTTCGCGGCGGAGCCTCGACGACTCCGGCGTCCGGGGACAGCTCGCGGACCGCCAGCCTCAGCAGGGTGGTCTTTCCGGCTCCGTTGGCTCCCACCACGCCTGACCAGCCGCCGGGAAGGTGCAGGGAGAGATCGGAGAATAGCGGCTCTGCGGCGGACGGATATGCAAACGTTACCTGGTGAAATCGGACAAATAACCTGCTCATAGCCTTCGTTCGCAACGGTCCGGCGTGTGCAGACATCGCACTCGCGCGCGCCGGAAGGGTAAACCTGTCTCAGGCAGTCTCGTTGAACAACGGCTCGGGTGTATTTGTCTAATTCCGCATGTACGTGGCTCCCGTAAGTGGGACTGAGTTCGACTCCTCTCCTCTAAGGGACGGCCGCCGAGATGTCAAGTCGAAATGGGGCGAGTCGTGGCGGGGGCGGGAGAGCCTACTTCTGGCAGTAGTCGATGATGCGGGCGACCTCGCTACGGAGGTCTTTGCGGTGGACGATCATGTCGACGAAGCCGTGCTCGAGCATGAATTCCGAGGTCTGAAAGCCGTCGGGCAACTCGACCTTGATCGTCTCGGCAATCGTCCGGGCGCCGGCGAAACCGATGACCGCTCCGGGCTCGGCGACAATCACGTCGCCCAGCATGGCGAAGCTCGCGGTGACGCCGCCGGTGGTGGGATCGGTCAGGACGGAGATGAACAGGCCCTGGGCATCGTCAAAACGGGCCAGGGCGGCCGAGGTCTTGGCCATCTGACTGAGGGAGACGACTCCCTCGTGCATCCGGGCCCCCCCGGAGCAGATCACCGCCACCAGGGGCAGGGACTCCTCCATGGCCTTGTCTACGGCGGTGCAGAACTTCTCCCCGACGACGGCCCCCATCGAGCCCATCAGGAAGTTCGGCTCCATCACGCTGAGGATGACGCCCCGGCCCTTGACAAAGGCTTTGCCGATGAGCATCGCCTCCTTGGCGCCGCTCTTCTTCTGGTCGGCCTTGATGCGCTGTTTGTAGGTGGTGCCGCGATACTTGAAACCCAGCGGGTCATCGGTGGTCAGATCGGCGAGGATCTGCTGGAAGCTGCCCTCGTCCGCGAGGTACTCGATCCGGGTCCAGGCCCCGACCCGGAAGTGCCAGTTGCACTCCGGGCACACGTTCAGGTTCTTCTCGACCGCACTGCGGTAGAGCATGTGCTCGCAACTGGGGCACTTCATCCAGAGCCCCTCGGGCATCTCCTTGCGGGGCCGCAGCGAGAATCCGTTCCAGGTTGTCTTGGCCTTCTTCGTCATCGTCATGTATCTGTTCCATCGTCTGCCGCCGGGACCGCCGCACCCGATATCGGACGGATCGCGCGGTATCGACCAAAAGTGAATCCCCACAGTATAGCAGAACCCATCCGGCGTGTCACGAGAAACCCGAAACCGCTGCCCCCTTCGAACGCGACCAAGTCCCTTGCGGACCGGCCCGGGTCCCGGATCGTCCGGGTTGGTCTCAAGTGCTGTAATGACTGAGACTTACAGGCGCAACCACGCCGGCGAAGGGGCCTGGTTCTAGACCGGAGAACACGCCCGGGTGGCATCGTCAAGCGCAGCTTGGCGATGGCGGATTGCCTGTGCCAGGGACCATCGCCAATGCCTTCGGCCTTGACGATGCCACCCGATGCGGCTGCTTCACAGGCCTTCTCTATTCCGCATTCTCCTCTGGACGAAGTACGGCGAGACTCACGGTTGCCCGCCGGACAGGGTACCCCGGCGGCCTCTGATCTATCGGCAGGCGTTGCGAATGGCGGCAATGGCAGCCAGGCGGTCGGGCTTGCCGAAGATGGCGTTGCCGGCGACGAGGGTGTCGGCGCCGTACGAAACGACGATCGGGGTCGTCTGGCTGTCGATGCCCCCATCCACCTCGATCCGGATGTCCGGCCCGACGATCTTGCGGATGGTAATGATCTTCCGGGCGGCTTCGTCGATGAAGCTCTGGCCGCCGAAGCCCGGATGGACCGTCATCACCAGCACCATGTCGCATAGAGGCGCGACCTTCTCGATCGACGTGACGGGGGTCTCCGGATTCAACGTAATCCCGGCGGTGCAGCCCAGATCGTGGATCTGCTTCACCACGTCGGCTGGTGCCGGCGTGGTCTCGATATGAAAGGTGATATTGTCGGCCCCGGCCTGGGCGAAGGCTTCGGCGTACCGGGCCGGCTCGCTGATCATCAGGTGCGTGTCGAAGAACAGGTCGCTGTGCTTGCGGAGCTTGGCGATGACCGGCGGCCCGATCGTGATGTTGGGGACGAAATGGCCGTCCATGACGTCGAGATGCAGCATCCGGATGTCGGCCGACGCCACCGCGGCGATCTCCTCCGCCAGCCTGGCGAAATCCGCGCTCAAAATGGACGGCACGATCTCAACGGTCCCCGGGCCTGGCAATTCCCTCTTCATCCGGCGTTCCCCTTAACAGTGCCGTGTCGCGCGCCCGCCATGCATCCGCCCCGTCCACATCGTCCATCCCGTCAACACTCATGCCCGCCTCCCGACAGAAACACGGGAGCGCACGCCGGAAACGTGCGCTCCCGTAGCGATTCTTCTCAGGAGCACGGGCCCACCCGCAACGACGCGTGCTACTTCTCATCGAGGACGTCGATGGCCTTGAACTTCTTGCCCTCGAGGAACTCCAGCGAAGCGCCGCCGCCGGTCGAGATGTGGCTGATCTTGTCCTGCAACCCCAGTTGCTCGATGGCACTGGCGCTGTCGCCGCCGCCGACGACGCTCTTGGCGCCCTTGCCGGTGGCCTTGGCGACCGCCTGGGCGATCGCCTTGGTTCCCGTATCGAACGGCGAGATCTCGAAGACGCCCATCGGCCCGTTCCAGACGATGGTCTTGGCGTTGACGATCTTCTCGGCGAACTCCTTGGCGGCCATGGGACCGATGTCCACCGCCTGCCAGGTGGGGTCGATATCGCCCACCGCGATGCGATGCTCGACGCCGGGCTCGAGCTTGCGGACCACGACGTGGTCCGGCGGCAGCATCACCTCGCAGCCGACCTCGCTGGCCTTCTCCAGCAACTGCAGGGCCTTCTCCATGAAGTTCTCCTCGCAGAGGCTGTTGCCGATAGCCTTGCCGCGCGCCTTGAGGAACGTGTAGGCCATGGCCCCGCCGATGATGATGCGGTTGACCTTGGGGATCAGGTTCTCGATGACGCCCAGCTTGTCGGAGACCTTGGCGCCGCCGAGAATGGCCACGAACGGACGCTGCGGATTCTTGACGGTATCGCCCAGGAACTTGAGCTCCTTCTCGATCAAAAAGCCGATCGCGCGGGGCTTGCCCGCCATGACCGTCGGGACGGTCAGCATGGAGGCGTTGTCCCGGTGGGCGGTGCCGAAGGCATCGTCCACGTAGACATCCGCCATCGCGGCCAGCTCCTTGGCGAACTTGTCCTTGGCCTCGCGGAGCTTCGGGTCGTCTTTGGCGACCTTATCCTTGATGACCTCTTCCTTGTAGAACCGCAGGTTCTCCAGCAGGAGAACGTCGCCGGCCTTGAGCGCCTTGGCCTTGCCCTTGGCGTCCGGCCCGACACAATCGTCGGCGAACACGACCTTCTTGCCGAGCAGCTCGGAGAGCCGCTGGGCCACCGGCTTGAGGGTGTAGGCGTCGTCCCGCGCGCCCTCGGGACGACCCAGGTGGCTCATCAGGATCAGGGCGCCGCCCCGGTCGAGCACGTTCTTGATCGTCGGCAGGGCCTTGACGATCCGGTCGTCGCTGGTGATCTTGCCGTTATCATCCTGCGGCACGTTGAAATCGACGCGCATCAGGACTTTCTTGCCCTTGACGTCAACGTCCGCCACCGTCTTCTTGGCCATAAGAGACCCCTTTCGAATTTATGAATTATCATTGATGATTTATGATCTGCGGTTGAGGCCGCTGGCGCGGCCAGACCGTTCGGAAGGCACCAGCAAATCATAATTCATAATTCATAAATCACTTGAGCTTCGCGATCCGCTCGATCAGGTCCATGCTCCGGCAGGAGTAACCCCACTCGTTGTCGTACCACATGGTGACCTTGACCATGTCGCCGTCGAGCACCATCGTGTTGGTGGAATCGAAGATCGAGCTGTGCGGATTGCCGATGATGTCCGAGGAGACGATCGGATCGGTCACGTACTCGATGATCCCCTTCATGGGACCTTCCGCGGCGGCCTTCATCGCGCCGTTGATCTCTTCGACGCTGGTCTTCTTGGCGGCCACGAAGGTCAGGTCCGTGATCGAGCCGTCGGGCACCGGCACGCGGAGGGCGTAGCCGTGCAGCTTGCCCTTGAGGGCCGGAATGACCTCGCCCAGGGCCTTGGCGGCGCCGGTGGTCGAAGGCACGGTGTTCAGGGCTGCCGCCCGGCCGCGACGCTTGTCCTTGTAGGGCATGTCGAGAATGGCCTGGTCGTTCGTATAAGCGTGCACGGTGGTCATCAGGCCTTTGACGATCCCGATCTTCTCGTGCAGGATCTTGCAGGCGGGGGCCAGCGAGTTCGTCGTGCAGGAGGCGTTCGAAATGCACTTCATCGACGCCTTCAACTCACCATCATTGACGCCGAGCACGATCGTGGCATCCGGCTTATCCTTGGCCGGGGCCGACAGCAGCACGCGCTTGGCGCCCGCCACCAGGTGCGTATCGTAGCCCGCTTTGCCTTCCGCGGCGCGGGAGGTGAACTTGCCCGTCGACTCCAGCACGACATCCACGCCCATCTGGCCCCACGGCAGCTTGGCGGGGTCTTTCTCGCCCAGGATCGGGATCTCCTTGCCGTTGATGACGATGGACGAGCCCTTGACCTCGACCGTGCCGGGGAACCTGCCTTGCGTCGAGTCGTACTTGAACATATATGCCAGCATGTCGGCGTCGAACAGATCGTTGATCGCCACGACCTGGAACTTGTCGGGCTTGCTTGCCAAAGCACGGACCACCAGCCGACCGATACGGCCAAAACCGTTTACACCAACCTTTGTTGCCATGAGTGATTCTCCTTCAACTCTGCGATTATGCTTTCGCCCTCTGCGGCGGGGGCCTCCCGACGCGCTACGACGCGTTTGGGAACCCAGAAACCTCCCGAGGAACGTGCGAAAAACGAATGGCGATACTGTAGTGAGCCATCCCCGCCCTGTCAACAGGTAATTCCCGGCCACCCGGCCGGGGTGTGCCGCCGCCCTCCGGCGGCGTCTGCGCGAGCTCTGAGGGGGCGTGGGAGAAGTGGCACGCGCATTCCCCGGCTGTGCGGGGCAGGCTCTGCCCGTGCTCTGTCTCGCACCATCGGCAGGGGAGGGGAACAGGGGAACGATGGAATAGTGGAATGCTGGGGTATCTGCCACCGCGATTGGGTTTGTTCGTACAACGCCCCTCGTCTCACGTCCCCCAGGCCCTCCCCACCCGCCGGAAATTGGCTTTGTTTTCCGCGACCGTCCGACCGCCAGAGATCGCCGTAATCCTCTTCCCCCAAAGCACTTGTCACTCTTGTCCGGCTCCGCAAAATTGGGTTTGTTTGATGCCCACGACAGCAGTTGAGTTCATGCGGCTTGGAGGAAAGCCACGTGAGGAAGAAACCAACCGTGAGAAGCCCCAGTGACCCGAGACGGGGCCGGCCGCGAGGTCGGACAGGCGGGAACCGTCGTCCGGAGCCAGGCCCACAGGCAAAAAACGGCCGCGCGGGCCTTGGTGTGCACCAGTTTGCGCATCGTCGCGCAGGTCGCGGCCCGCAGGATGTTCCATCCCGCAATCTTGAGATAGATCGCCTAGAACACCCGGGCCCGGCCTCGCACCCGCAAGCGGCCCAGGCCCGTGCGGCGTTTGAGGCCGCTGTTGGTGCTCTCAATCCCGCTGCGGCGGCGATACCGCGTGCGAAAGACCTCCTTCTGCTGTTCTCGCCGGCGACCCGCCATCCGCCGCTGCTTGGCCGTATGCTCACGTCCTGCATCACCCGTTGGGCCACCTCGTCCTGCACGAAGTACGCCAGATACCGCTCCAGGGTCCGCACCGACAGATCGTGGCTCTGGGGCTCGAGGTTCAGGGCATACTGGACTTCCAGATGAAAGCGATAGGCCTCCACCGCGTACTCTTTGGTCCAGTGGTGAAACTCCAGCAGCAGAATCAGACCGGCCATGGAATAGAGTTCCCGGGTCGGCCGACCCAGGGCGGGATCAAAGTGCTGACGCAGGACGTCCACCGGCATCAGTTCCAGGATGACATGGCGGAACGCGCCGGGCCAGTTGTCCTCCAACCACTGGCGATTCGTGGCGGTCAGGACCGGCGCATAGGGGGCAAACAGGCGGGTTTTTCGGGGATCTACCATCCGTTGCGTAATGGCTCCAAGTCCTTTACTGATAACGAGTTACAGTATAATCCCGAGAACCGCTTGTCCAGAGAAAAATACACATAAATATATACAAAATAACAACTTAACGCATTTTTCCGTGACAACCGACTTTTGTCGTGGGCGTCTGAATTGGGTTTGTTTTCTCGATGCGCCCCGGAGACGAATCGTCCGTAACCCCTGCGGAAGAAAGAACTTACCCAACTTCGCCGCCGTCCGGAATTGGGTTTGTTTCGCACATTTCGCCTGGCGATATAGGCATTTCGTGGGTACTCCTGGCGTGCGCCCTCGCCGCCGGGTTTCCACGCTTAACACGTGACACTCCCAACTTGATACAGCTTCTGCCCATTGGCTTTGTTTGTACAACTGGCTACCGACTACCGTCCCTTGGCCTCATGCCCTTTGCTCTCTTCGCCCGGGTCCTGGCGAACCCGCCACCGCGGCGGTCCGCCATCGGGACC
>JALORE010000137.1 GCA_025459125.1 Planctomycetota bacterium
ACCAGCAGGGCAACTATGGCATCTATGCCACCGCGATCCTCGATCTGAAGACCGGTGTCACGGAAATCCTGACCATGGGCGGTTCCGCCCCGGCGTGGTCGCCGGACGGCGGGCGCATCGCCTTCGTCCGCCTGCGCGAGAACCTCTCCATCGATACGGTGACCTCGGAGACGCGTGCGGCGGACAAGTTCGTCGCCATGAACCGGCCGCCCAGCAACCAACACGAAGTGTGGGTGGTCGACCTGGCCACGCGCGATATGAGGTACCTCGCCGATGGCGTGGGACCCCTCGTCTGGAGCCGTGACTCCGCGCGGCTCTATTTCGGTTCTTCCGAGGAGCAGGCCCCGGCCGCCTGGTGTGTCGCTCTCGCGGACCAGCCGCCTGCGCCCCGGCGGATCTTCCAGGGGCAGGGCACTCTCCCGCCCGCGGTCGCGCCAAACGAGCGGTACGTCGCCGACGCGGTGCACCGCTGGCTCCGCGTCTTCGAGCTGCCTTCGCAGCGGGTGGTGGCCGAGTGGCTCGCGCCGCCGTTCCCGCTGGACATCGCCTTTCACTGGAGTCCGGACAGCCGCGAACTGGGCCTCCAGGGTTCCATGGGCGAGATGACGGGTGCCTGGGTCCTTGACCTCCGGACCGGGACCGTCCGGCGGATGCTGCCGCGAGCGGCGACGGGAGTCTGGTCGCCGGACCGCTCCCGGATGATTGTCTGCCCGGAGTATCCGTATTCCGGACTCTGGCTCTTCGACCTGGACCCGAATCGCCCAACCGCCGAGGCCTTGGGCGACGGCGGGACGGTCGAGGACTGTTGCCGCGCGGCGATCGCGTACTACAGCCGGGGCATCGCGGCCGATCCGAACCACATCGACAGCCATCTGCGCCGGACCGACGCGGCCCTGTCCCTCCGCGACCCCAACGCTCCCAGGTATCTGGAGGAATTGGAGGACGCCATGCGGCGCTCGCCCTACCGGGTCGCCGGCTGCACGCAACGGATGCGCCTCATTCTGGCCAGTCCGCCCGAATTGCGGGACCGACTGGCGCCCCTGGCCTTGCTCCTGGCCCGCATGAGTGTCGAGAAGGACATCATCGGCCTGGGGGCGATCCTCCAGAGACTGCGCCGCGCCGGTCTGCCCACCGAGGCCGTCGAGGCGGTCTACCGCAGCCGACGGGGCGGGCTTCAGGGCAGCATGCGCCACGACCCGGCCCGGGACACCTACACGGTTGCCGCGGTCGGTGTGAATATCTGGAACTATGCCGACGATTTCCATTTCGCCTACAAAACCCTGCATGGCGACGGTTCGATTGTCGCCCGGGTGGACGGTTTTCAGAAGCCGGACGAGTGGAGTAAGGCCGGTGTTATGATCCGCGAATCGCTTGCGGCCGGCTCCAGGCACGCCTTCTGCTGCCTGCTCGCCGGCCATGGCACGTCCTTCCACCACCGCACCGAAACGGACCAGGCAACAGGGCAATCCAACACGGAGGGTTTCGCGGCCCCGTATTGGGTCAAGCTGGTCCGGGAAGGCAACACGTTGTCCGCATACCATTCTCGCAATGGCAAGACGTGGACCCTGCAGCCGGCCACGGCCAAAACCCCCAACCCGCAGACTATTGTCATGGGTCCGGATGTGTGCATTGGCCTGGCCGTCACTTCCCAGGATCCCTCCCGCATTGTGGAAGTCCGGTTCTCCCACGTGAGGCTCACCGGTTCCGTCGCTCCGCCCGGTCCGTTCACGGAATCGTGCGATATCAGCCTTCCTCTTTCTCTCCCTGCCGGTCAACCGTGATTCCTGGTAGAATGGCAGCGGATGTCCACGTGCGGCATTTGCAGACGCTTTGTCGTGAGGGTCGAACATGGAATTGGATGTGGGGCTGGGACGCGTGTTCAAGTACTGCCCGAAGTGCGGGGCGGCGGCACTGCGGTCAGTGGGATTCAAGCTGCTGCGCTGCTCCGAGTGCGGATTCGAGCTGTACCTGAACCCGGCGGCGGCGGTGGCCGGGGTAATGGCCGATGAGCAGGGGCGGATGGTCGTGCTCGTCCGCGGCAAAGAGCCGGGCAAGGGGCTCTGGGACCTGCCGGGCGGGTTCGTCGATCCCGGCGAGACGGCCGAGGATGCCCTGCGGCGGGAGGTCCGCGAGGAGATCGGGCTGGAGGTGACGGCCCTGCACTACCAGGGCTCCTGGCCGAACATCTACGAGTACATGGGCGTCCGCTATCGGACGCTGGACATGGGCTTCCTGTGTGAAGCGGCGGGAGTCGCGCAGGCCAGACCCAGGGCAGCAGAGGTCGCCGACGTCCTGTTCCTCCCGCCCAGCCAGATCGACCTCGGCCGGTTTGCGTTCGGCTCGGTGGGCCGAATCGCCGCCCGGTACGTGGAACACGCAGGAGCCTGGATTGGCGGCCGTCGTGTTGAGTGATCCACGAACTCGAACGGCAAGGTACAGGACCATGAGTACGAAGCAACTGCTGATGAGCGAGATTGAGGAGGTCCCAGAGCCGTTTCTGGGCGAGGTGCTTACGACAGCGGCCGATGGGATTCGAACCCACAACATCTACCTTGGGAAGGTAGCACTCTACCATTGAGCTACGGCCGCAACTGGCCTTGTATGGTGCCGATTCTATGCCCCGTGCCTGGGGCTGTCAACAGGCAAAAGCAGCTTCCCTGAAAAACCCGCAGCTTGCTCGGATTTCACGCCGGGCTTGGGAACGGCCGTCTTGGCTGGTATAATGGTGTTGTGGAGAAGGCGGATGGGAAAGGGTATCGGTCGAACGGCGTTCTTCGAGGAGGAGAAACGCGTATGAGAGCACAGATCACGCGAATGGTCATGGCGGTCGCCATGGTGTGGGCGTGGGGTGGATCGGAAGCCGCCGCCGGGATCGAAGTGCCTTTCCATCGCGGCGTGAATCTCACCGGCTGGCTGCAGGCGGGCAGTGCCCGGCAGATCCAGTTCACCCGCTTCACCAAGCAGGACTTCATCAATATCAAGAGCCTCGGTTGCGACGTGGTCCGGCTGCCGATCAACCTGCATTTCATGGCTACCGGGGCGCCGGGGCACACGGTCGATCCCTTGTTCTTCTACTTCCTCGACCAGGTCGTCGACTGGTGCGAAGAACTCCAGATTCACCTGATCCTCGACAACCACACCTTTGACGTGGACGCCAACACCGATCCCGACGTGGACCAGGTCCTCGTGCCGATCTGGTCGCAGATGGCCGAGCACTATCAGAGCCGCTCCACGTACCTGTACTACGAGGTGCTCAACGAGCCGCACGGGATCGCGGACGCCCGGTGGGCCCAGATCCAGCAGCAGGTCATCACCGCCATCCGTATGGTGGACCCGGTGCATACGATCGTCGTCACCGGGGCGGGGTGGGGCAGCTACAACAACCTCAAGTATCTGCCCATCTACCGCGACAAGAACCTGATCTACTCGTTTCACTTCTACGATCCTTTCATGTTCACCCACCAGGGCGCCAGTTGGACCAACCCGTCGATGGTGCCGCTGGCCGGCGTGCCCTTCCCGTACGGCGCCGGCCCCATGCCCGCGTGCCCGCCGGAATTGAAGGGGACCTGGATCGAGAGCAGCTTGAACTCCTACAAGAACGACGGCACGGTCAAACACGTGAAGGAGCTGCTCGACATCGCCGTCCGCTTCCGGGACACCTGGCAGGTCCCCGTGTTCTGCGGCGAGTTTGGCGTGTACCGCGTCAACAGCGACAATGCGCAGCGCGTGTCCTGGTACGAGGTCGTGCGGCGCTATCTCGAAGAGAAAAAGATCGCCTGGACCATGTGGGACTACGAGGGCGGCTTCGGCCTCTTCAAGAAGGGCACCAACGAGCTGTTCGAGCACGATCTGAACCTCCCGCTGGTCGAGGCCCTGGGGCTGATCCCGCCGGTGCAGACGCCCTTTGTCATGACTCCCGAGCGTGAAGGTTTCGACCTCTACACGGACTACATGGCCGAGAGCATCCTCAACGCCAGCTACGTGGGCTCGGCGACGCTGGACTTCTACTGCGACCTCGCGCCGATTGAGGGTGCCTACTGCATCTACTGCACGGGCCTGAACCGCTATCAGACCATCGCCTTCGACTTCCGGCCCGACAAGGACCTCAAGACGCTCGTACAGGCGGGCTACCTGCTCGATTTCTGGGTTCGCGGCGACACGCCGACGGCCCGTTTCGACGTCCGGTTCCTGGACACCAAGACCGCCGCTCCCGGCGATCACCCCTGGCGCATGAGAACGACCATCGACCAGAAGAATGCCGCCTGGGACGGCCAGTGGCACCATGTGCAGATTCCGCTCCGCAACTTCACGGAGCACGGCTCCTGGGACAACGCCTGGTTCAATCCGCAGGGCCTGTTCAACTGGTCCGCGGTGGACCGTTTCGAGATCGTCTCCGAGCACCACGACTTCGTCGGCATGCAGTTCTGGTTCGACCACCTCCGCATCGTCAACCCCCGCGGCGGCCGCTAAGCATCTCCAGCGGAATGAGGCTCAAGCAACCGCCTGCACGTCATCGTGAGTCGCGTAGCGACGAAGCGATCGCAACCCCTGGCAGGGGAAAACCCCGCGACGCTGGTCCCCCCCGGCCCCACCCGGCGCCGCCAAATTGGCTTTGTCTGGAACGATTCGTCGGAAGCGGACAGTGCCAGGTTGGAAGTCTCATGTGTGAAGACAGCCCTTCAACTGTTGTGCATAACAGCGCTCTTAAGCGTACTGTGCAGTAAGTCTTGTGAGCATTTGTCAAGATGGACTTCCGAGAACCCGTGCAGGGCAACACGATTTCGATACATGGGCGATTGCATAAAGACTACGTGCGAAAGGAATCACAGCACGACCGAGATGGAGCAAGGGGCGGGTATCATTCGCCAGCTTGGCCAACTGCCCCGGGATACGATCAGTGACGAAGCGGGACTGGCCCGCATGTTCCACCGACACCCAGTGTCAATCCAGAGGGCGATCCGGCGCCATGAACTGCCGCGCGGCATCCGGTTGTTTGGCCGGCAGACCCGGACAGCCGGGGCTGTGCTGGACCACCTGAGCCGCCGACTCGAAGAGGCAAAGAAGGACGCGGAGAGATTCGCGCGAAGAATCTCTCAACTTGCCCTTTGACATACTCGATTACGTCAAGTGATCTCTGGTCACGGCAAAGGCACACCAGAGAATGGGCAGATCGCCCTGGGGGTGAAGCCCCCACCGACGGCGCCGGCCGCGCCGGGGCGGCCTGGAGGTTGAGAATGCCCGTCTACATCTGCGTTGGAGACAGACCAAGAACCGCAAGGCAGCGTACTGCTACCTGCCCGCCAGGTTGATTGCCGGGACAGGTTCTACCGTTCGGCGAAAATAAAGGAGGCCCGTGCCAAGCCGGCACGGGCCTCGGAGAAGAGCTACTGGCGCGGGTCTCCGGCCCGCCGACGCCGAAGGTGTTCCTGCGTCAGCCTGGGGCCCGGTCCCGCCATCCGCCGTTACGGCTTGTCGAACGGATGCGTCCGGCCGGCCAGCCACGCGATCTCGGCCTGGGACAGGTCGCGGCTGTAGAGATACAGCTCGTCGAGCGCCCCGGGGAAGAACCGCGAGAGGCTGTTGTGCCGGAGCACGCTGACGGCCAGCCACTGAAGCGTGGCGTCGAACGGCCGGTTCTCCGCCGCCGTGCCCGCCGGCTCGCCATTGATGTACAGACTCATGGTGTCCGCCGATTTGACCAGCGCCACGTGGTACCAGTTGCCGTCGGCATGCGTGCTGCTGCTGTAGATGTTCGTGCCGCCGCTCGTGCCGACCGGGGAGCGGTGCAGGAACCGCACGGTGCCGGTGGCGGTGATCTCCAGGAGGATCCCGTGGCCATCCGTCGCGGCATACATCGAGAGAATGTCCCGGTTGCCGGTGCCGGCGTCCACCCGGAACCACAGCGCCGCGGTGTAGATGGGCAGAGTGTAAGTGCCCTCGCTGGTGACGTGGTCGCGGGCGCCGTCGAGCAGGATCGCCTGCCCGACCTTGCCCGGGGTATACTTGGGGGCTCCGACGACGGTGCCGGGATGGGCCCCGGTGCTATCTTTGACATCGCCCTCGAAGGCGTAATGGGCCACCAGCCCGGTCGCCTCGGGTTTCACCGGCGTCACCACCTGCCGGCCGAGCGGCGACAGCGCGATATCGTCGAAGAGCACGATCCCCGTGCCGCCCTCCAAACCGATGGCCAGGTCCGTGACTTTCTTGAGATTGACTCCCGCCACGGTGCTCAGGTCCACATACCACAGGTGCCAGGGCTTGCTGAGGATGCTCCCGGCATCGCCGTCATAGGCTACTTTGCGGCCGTTGATCTTCACGTACATCGTGGCGGCGGTGTTGGTGGGGTTGCCGTGGAACCACAGCGTCAACCCCTTGACGCCGAAAAGCGTCCAGTCCTGCGGCGGATCGAAGGTACGGGCGGCCTCGGAGTAGGCGGCCGTGCTGTTGTCATACCGCAGCGGCATGGCCTGCCGGCCGCCATGGACGACGGTCCGCTCCGCGAACGGGGCGCTGTCATAGCCGACCTGCGAGCCGTTGGCGGGGGTGCTCCAGCCATCGAGCCACGTCTCGTAGATGCGGGTGCCCGTCCCTTCCACGTCGTTATAGCTTTCCATGTCATCCACCACAATCACGGGGGCGGTGGAGAAGCTCCAGACTTGGCCTTCCCAGACGGGCGGCTGCGCCGCATCGTTGACCTCGTTGACTTTCCAGTAGTAGGTCTTGCCCAGTTGCAGCCCGCTGCTGGCGTCGAAGCTGGCTTCGGTGACCGTGCCGGCCAGGGCCGTGCCCTTACGCACCTCGTTGGCATCGGTGCTCAGGTAGACCTGGTGCTTGGCCGCATCCCGGCCCGCGCGCCAGCTCAGGAGCGTTCGCGGGTCGACGTTCGTCGCGCCGGCCGCCGGCTGGGGCTCGCGAGCGGTCACCGGGATCACCAGGAAGCGGACCTCGGCCAGGCCGTACTGCTTCAGCAGGCCGCCCCAGTTGGCGGCGATCGTGATCCGCACGTATTTCGCGGCCGCGCCGCCCAGATCGACGGTTGTGTTCGCCGCGTAGCCGGCTGTGCCCGGGGCCTGGGCCAGGTGCACCGGCGTGCCCAGCGGCGTCCAGACGGTCCCGTCGTTCGAGAGATCGATCGTCACGTCTTTGGCGCCGAATCCGATCACCGGCTCGACGTCGGTGTTGTGATTCCAGACCAGCATCTGCTGCAGCTTGTAGACGGCGTCGAACTCGTACTGAATCCACACCGGGCCCGGGTCGGTCATCGCACTGATCCACATGTGGGTCTTGTCCGCCGAGTGCAGGCCGGCGCTGCTGAGCCCGGAGCCATCCACGGTCTTGCCGGGTCCTTCGTCGTTGCTGTTGGCGCTGGAGGCGGTCGCGGTGATCCGTGTCCCGGCCAAGCTGATGCTCACCGGCTCGACCGTGAAGCTCCAGACGTACCCTTTGACGACCGTGCCGTCGGCCTGGACTTCATCGACGCGCCAATAGTAGGTCTTTCCCAGCTCCAGGCGGCCGGGATCGAACGCGTTCGTGCTCTGCCGGCCCCGGAAGAGCGGGCTGGCGGTCGTGGCCTGGGTGACGCCGTCGCGGTCCGTGCCCAGGTACACTTCGTGGCTCACGGCTTTCTCGTGCGCGCGCCAGGACAGGACCGTGCCGTCCCGCCGCACATCCGTGGCCCGATCGGCGGGGACCGGGATCAAGGCGGTGCCGGTGTCGCCGATGGTCAGCTCGAAACCGTTCATGACGAAGAAGGCCCCAGCGACGGGGTTGTTCGGGCTCGTTACGTGAAAGACGAGCGTGACGGGTTTCACACCGTCCGAGACGATCGTCAGGGTCAGCTTGGTAACGTCGGCGAGCTTGAAGTTCGTGCCGTTCGAGATATCGATGTTCGAGGTGGTCTTGGCGCCGGTCGCGTCGTTGAGCGTCACCTCGAAGATGCCCGTCTGGTCGTTGCGGTCGTGGTGATAGGAGAGCCATTCATACGTGCCGGCGGGCAAGCCGCGGATCGTCAGGGTCATGGGATCACCCACCTGGCGGGTATCCGTGCCGATCCAGTCCCGCAGCAGGGCCGGTGCTTCCGGGACGTCCGTGACGCCGCGGTCGATCATCGCCATCACCGCGTTTGCTGCCCCGGGCGCCCACGTCGGCTGGATGCTCACGGGGGTGCCGAAAACATCGTAGCTTTGCGCCGTGAACGTGGCTGGGGTGCTCCGGGTTGCGAAGTACCCCTGGAAACCGGGCTCGACGGCCCCCCCGGTCACATTGAAGTCGATCTTCATCTGGGCCTGCGCCACCCCCAGCCCCAGCAAGAGACACAGGGTCGCCAATCTGATTGTCCTGTTCATCGAGCTCTCCTTTCCTGCCACAAACGAATCCGGGTGAGTGAGATGCAAGAGCGGGTCGTACCCGTCGATCACACGCGAATCAACCTCCTGCCACGAACGTCCGTCCCAAGCCGGCTCAGACTTGGAATATCGACCAAACGAGCGTCGAAATGCAGCGAAACCGCATTGCGTCCGATAACTACATGTACCACATCCGGCCCACGGGTGTCAAGGGACATTGGCCACCGGCGCGACATGCCTGCGGCCGTGGATGGTTGATGTCGTTCCCCTGCGGAGCTTGTCCTCGGCTTGATCGGGGGCGGGAAGCCATGGGGGTGACCGCCGCACGGAAGATGTCCGTTGACGGAAGTCCTGCCGGGTGGCAGAGTAAACACCTTCGGGAAGAGAAAGGCTCACGCATGACAAGGCGGAGAACCATGTCGGCGCCGCTCGTACTGTTGCTGTCTGTCACCCTGGGAGCCATCACCGGCGCTCCGGGAGGAGCGAGCGCGGGACCATCCGGGAACGACAAGGACCTGACGCGATGGATCGAGATCATGAGCATCCCGCCGTGGCAGGAGGAAACGAGGCGTGCGGACGTGGATCAGGCCGTCGCGGGACTCAGAGCGATGCGCGATGCCGCCATCGAGCCCCTCATGGACGAGCTGCGCAGAAGCGGCAATCCGTATCTGGAGCATCGCATCGTGCCGTTGCTGGGCTCGATCG
Organism: Planctomycetota bacterium; assembly: GCA_025459125.1. Lineage (GTDB taxonomy): Bacteria > Planctomycetota > Phycisphaerae > Sedimentisphaerales > Anaerobacaceae > PLanc-01. The sequence goes on from JALORE010000137.1 coordinate 9,051, forward strand.
GGACCGCCCCAGCGCGGGAAAGCCTGCTGTGGATCGCCCTGGGGCGGGATGCGCCCGGAGGTGTCGGCTTCGGCTCCTCGTGGGCCGCACGCCATTACGTACAGATCCTGCCGGAAAGGTCGGCGGCCAGGCGACTTCTGGTCTCGAAGAATACGGATGTCCAGGCGGTTGCTCTGCGTGCTCTGTCCGGCGTATCCATAGACGTTGATCTGTTGCGCCACCTGGAGGGATTCCTGCAATCAGACCGCTACTATGTGCGCACCTGCGCGACAGACATGATGGCGGCCGATCCCGAGGCGACCCTGGTTCCGCAGAAGGTCTCCGCCATCGTCAGGTCCCTGGAGACGGTGGAGAGCCTCCCCCAGGCCGGGGAGAAGTTCCAATCGGACTGGTTGGGCACGCTGGCCGACAACGTCTATCGCTGGCTGATCGAGGCGCTGGGCAAAATGAAGGGAGCCGACGAGCCCCTGCGCGAGCAGACCGGCCGGGCGCGAGGGACGGTGCGCGTCTGTCTGCTCATCGCCCGCGGCGGTCGGGGCGACCCTTCCGTCAAAGGCGAATTGCGCATCTTCCTGCAGGATACGCAGATGCAGACGATGACCATGATGCGTTGTGCCGCGTTGCGGGTGTTCGAGACCACGGGAACGCCAGACGACCTGGCCTTCCTGCAGGAGACGGCCCGGACGGATCCTCTGGAGGTGTGGATCTTCGGCGGGCCTCTCTTCGAGATGATCAGTGGTAAGCTCGTCAACACCGGCGAGAGAATGGCCCCCGTCCCCGCCCCGACCGATCCCCGATGGTCCGCGCCGAATAACAGGATCTACCCGGTTCGACGGGCCGCAGAACAGGCGATGAGAGTGATCAAGGGCCGCCCTTCACGATGATTCCCGCTTCATCACGGGGTGCTCGCCGATGGAAGTCCCCGGCGGCTTCCGGCTGGTACAGCAACTCTTCCACCCGGATGCGCCCCCGGATAGTATGGCCCACGGGCCGTCCCAGAATCGACACGCCGATCGGAGAGAGGACCGAAACACTCCTGCTCTGGGAGTCCTGACCTTTCCCAGCGTCGTGGGGAAAGACGAGGGAACAGGTGATCTCCTCGTTTCTCCGGTCATCCCGCAAACGCACCCGCGAGTTCGTCGTTACGACGTTCCGCGGGACGTCCCCGGGAGGGATCGTCTGTGCGGACTCCAGCACCTCTTGCAGCCTGTCCACGTGGGCCTGCACCGACGCTCCCGGCAGCCGGGTCTCGTCGATCAGGCTGCGGAGACGCTGCGCATCGAACTCGGTGATGTGAAGCGTCTCCCGGGGAACCGCCGCCTTCTGAGTCTCGCGCCGCTCCAGCGCAAGACGGCGGCTCCGGCAGAAGTCCCGCACGCGGCCCACCACCAGCCTCCATTGGTGGACGTTCAGACCCTCGGTGAATACGTATCCGTTGGCGGCAAAGAAGGAAGGGTGATGCTCCTTCGTATGACGGACGTGGAGACACTGAGGTCTTCCTTCCCACCAGCACAGGTGATAGCATCTCCCGGTCTCGAGCGGCGTTGCCGCGATGGCCCGCGCGGCGATCTGCTGCACTTTCCTATCGGTTATCTGCTGCATCGTTTTTGCGGTCATTCGATCATCTCCTTTCTGCCGGCAGCGAGGGACCAATGCCGCGCCGGCTCTGTGCCGCGCCGGGGCCCGCTCCCCGTGTTCCCGAACGCTCCACGCCGCCCGCATGGCTCGTGTTGCTGGGCTTGCAGCGCGTGGGTCATATCCGTGTGGGCCGATTTCAGACGCGTGATCCTGACTTCCCCGACCCTCTCCCGTTCCAGGACAATACCATACGTATGGTGACCTTCCGCTTCGAGATAGACGTCGCCCTGGCCGGACAGCTGCCTGCGACACACACGCACCGCATGCTGTTTCGCCTTCATCAGGTTGTCCGCCTCCACGATGAGGGTTCCGCCGCCTCTCTCCCCACGGGCATCGCGCAGCTCGATTTCCCATTTTGCCATGTTCGCGCACTCCTACTGAGAGCTGTGTTGTGTCGCGATCGTAATGGCCTGCGCGCTCGATCGGCCCCAGAGTGCACCCCTGGGGCATCCCTCAAGCCGTGCACGCGCGGCCCCTAAGGCCGCTGTCAGAAGGGAAATCCCGCCGCACACGGGTTGAGGACGAGGTCGACGCCGCCATCACAGGCACAAGAGCCCTACCGGCGGGTCATCACTGCGGGGCAGACGGGGATGCTTGTTCGCGCCCGTGCGTCCGGCATGATGGTGCAGAAGCAGGCGACCAGACCCCGAGCCACACGGCGCAGCCGTCGCGGCGGAAACCTGATGTCGTCTGAGAGCAGCCATTTCCGTTCACCACGAGCAATCTCAAACAAGCTTCACCTGACCGAGCAGTCATTTCTAACCACAAGGATACCATGGTTGTTGCGATTGTCAAGCCCTGGGGGTTCGCAGATCTTCCCGTGATGTCGCCGGGCCGGCCGACCAGAGCGGGCATCTCTCGGAGAAGAGCCTCGGCATCCTGGCGCGCTCCACTCAACGTAAAACTACTGGGATGGGCATGCTGGGCGACGCCCTGGGAGTGTCTGGTGAGTTGGTTTCATCGTGAGAAAGAACGGGACGGCTGGCATCTTCCAACCAGGGCCTTGCGAGACAGGTTGTGCATGGAGATGCGGGAAGGAGACAGAGCGATGACGGATAGACAGATGCGGCACGTCATTACCCATGCCTGGGCGGCGGCCCGGCCGGCTCCGGAGAGGTATTACCACCCATGTTGGTGGGAAGAGGCCCTGGGGTGTCATCCTGTACGACACACGACAGAGCCGCACGAGGTCTTTCTCAGCGCGCTGGGCAACGTGTTGCTGGGCGAGTTGTCGGCGGTGCAATGGCGCGTGATGATCAACCGGATCACTGGTTTCTGCGAGCGCCAAGGGATTGTCCTGGATCTTCATTCGGGCCGGGGCCAGAAGACCTTCCCGGGTCGAAGGCGCCGGCGCTGGGTGACGGAGTACGACGCGGCGCATCTCCACGCCCTCTTGGCCCAGTGCGGACACTGCCGCCCGTGCTGTACGTGGGCGTGTACCAGCGCAAGCTCGAGCGTCTGCTCCGGGCCGCCAACGTGGTTGCCTCGTGCGATGTGCCGGAGGACGTCGTGACCATGAACTCCCAGCCACGCCTGCGGAACGGTGAGGACGACCTTGAGACCGATGTGTTTCTGGTGTTCCCGGCCCACGCACGCGGCGGCGACGTCCCGAAACCGAAGATTTCGATCTTCACCCGAACCGGCCTGTCGATGCTGGGCCGGAGGGTCGGAGATCGAATCGACGACCGCCTGCGGATTCTCGATCTGCCGTACCAGCCGGAGGCCGCCGGCGATTTCGACTGGTAGACGCTGGCTGGGATTGGATGGCGCCAGGAAAGTGGCCTGGATACAGGATGATGTGGCACCTGCGGGACATGGAGAGGGATTTGAATGCTTGGTTCCTGTCCGCTTCTCTGGGTGAGGTCGGCAGGGTGCGTGCACCTCCGGGCCGGCGGTTCGTGCGGCGACGCACGAAGGGCGGAGAGGATCGGCCGCGGCAGAACCGCACGCGCCACAAGCTGCCGCGGCTGATCCGATCAGCCGCCGGGGTTTGGTCCCCCAGGGGCATCCGTCAATACCGGGTGACACGAGTTTCACGCGAGAGCAGTGATGCAGGAGGCCATTTCGCCCCTTGTGCGTTGCATCGTGCCCGGGCAGGATGCGAACCCCCGCAGCCGGTGCGCATTAACGGTTGACGAACCATCATATGGTGCTATACTGAGGTTGTATTCTGGACGCAGTCCTTCACCGCAAGGGTATGCCGAACCTCAGAGAGTCAGCCGTGGAATGACGAGAGGCAGGTGTCCCCGGCGGTGTTTTCGTTTTCGCAAGGGTGCGAACGGACGACTCTTGCTGGGAGAAAGGAACCGCGAATGCCACGAGTGGACGTGAATCCCCGAGCCCTTTACGCTTTGCGCAGACTCGCGATCGACTGGTATTTCCTCTGACCTTTTGGGGAGGTATGGAAATGGTCATCCTGCAACTCTATCCTCTGCTCCCGGCCGGCAGCTTGCCGCGCCTGGTATCCACCCGCCGTGAATCCCTTCGCAACTCCTCGGTGTGCCTGCGCGCCGGCCTTGGTCGCCCCACGTGTTGCCATGACAGTTGTCCGGCGCGCCGGCCAGGGACCGTTGCCGCACCGCGTGCCCCGTGCCCCTGATCCGTGCCCCCGCACGGCACGGATACGACGGCACATCCAACCGGATCGTTTCCCACGCTCCACTCCCGGCGTCCAGGTGACCCGCGGAGAGCAGCGGTGTGCCGCTCGGTCCTGATCCGAAGGTAACGTCAAAACTCAGAGCCATAATTACGGACGGCAAGGTCCGCCCGGGCCGCCCGCGACGCGAGAGGACGACCTGCGGGGCGACCGTTCGCGCCGGACCCGGCGTCGTTCCGGCCTATGCCGAAAAGGAGAAGACCTCATGACTGAGAAGAAAGTCCGTCATATTGTGTCCCGAGCGATAGCCGCCGCCCGGCCTACCTCCCCGAAAGCCTACCACGTTTGCTGGTGGGAAGACCAGGTCCAGTGCCACCACGTGCACCACGCGAAAGACCCTCACCAAGTCTTCTTCAGTGCCGTCGGCTATGTCTTCCTGGACGGGCTGTCGGAGCATCAATGGAAGCTGATGACGACGCGCGTTCTGGAATTCTGCCGGGAGCAGGGGTTCGAACTCGACCTCCGCTCCGGTGGGCGCAAGACCGGCCGCCGGCAGGAGCGTGCGCAGCGTTGTGTGACGGCGTTCGATTCCGAGCGTCTCCGGGTCCTGTTGGCGACCGCGCGCACCCCAGGGTCCAAGCTCAACATCTATCTGGACCGCCTCCAGCGTTTGCTGGAAGTCGCTGACATCGTGGCTCCCCGCGATGTTCCTCACGACGTGGTGACCATGAATTCCAGGGTGCGCTTGAAGGACGACCGGGCCGATCGTGACATGGCTCTCTCCCTCGTGTTCCCGGCGGATGCGGCGCGGGATGCCGACCCGGAGAAGTTCGACGTGTCGGTCCTCAGTCCGTTGGGCTTGTCTCTCCTGGGCCGTCGGATTGGCGACACGGTGGGGCGCTGCGTCCGCATCGATGGCTTGCTCTACCAGCCCGAGGCCGCCGGAGAATTCTACCTGTAGAGAGAGCGAGGCCGCAAGGTCGGGGATACCATCGATGGCTGTCGGAAGATTCTTGCGGTGCCCTATCCGCCGGAGGCGGCGGGCGATGCTCATCGGTGGAAACAGCCGAGGCACGGACTGTCCGGCCCCGCGTTTTCCCGACCGGAACGTGCGCAAGGCCCACGGGGAGAGATGGATCATGACGAAGACCAGGTATGGGTTTCTGCATCAGACCGTTTTGCTCGCGGCGGGCAGCGCCCTGTCCGCGCTGGCGGTGAAGCGTATTCTGCTGCCCCAGGGCTTTCTGTCCCAAGGTCTGACGGGAGTGACCTTGTTGCTCTACCGCCTGGACCTCAACGACAAGATGCTCAGCGCGGGGATCGCCGGGGCGCTGTGCGGAACGGGGTCCGCACTCGTGTTGCGTTCCCGCGGCTCAACCGGCGGGGCGGAGATCCTGTATGTCCTGATGTACGAGGCTTTCTCGCTCAGCCTGGGGACCGCTTCCCTCCTGGTGAATGCGATGATTCTGGCGGCAGGCGGCGCTCATCATATCGGACCGATGGAAGGAGAGCGCCGACGACCTGACCGGCACACATCAGGTCGGTGTCACCGTGATTCCCGGACGAGGTGGTTACCACGCCGCCGAGCGAACGATCCTCTATTCCGTCGTGTCGCGTAAGAACCTCGCCGGTGTAGAAAAGGCGGTCCTGGATAAGGACCCGGCCGCCTTCATGGCCTTCATGACCGCCGAGGACGTCACGCACGTGCATGCGGGGAACCAGCCTCTCTGGTGAGCCGTTTCGTGGCCGGTCGTCCCGGCGCCCGCGGCGCACGGGCTCATCATCCGTTCGTGCCCTGGAATTCCCGCCTGAGCTCTTTGCTTCATCGTGTGTCCCCGGCCGACGGAATCACAGGCCAGCCCCGGACGTGGTTGCCGTTCTCCCGCCCTCGACACGTGCTTGACGACGGATCCTCGTCAGAGGGGGGAGGCGTCGGTTGGTGTCCGCGCAGCACCGCGGCTGTCGATCGAGTTTCGCCCGACGAGAGCGCAAGGACCGTCCGGCGCGTCCTCCCGCTTTTTGATTTACGGCCGGGCGGCGGGGGCGTACAACAACCGAGAGTGTCAAACAGCAGGTGTGTGGCGGAATCTGGGGCAGGGGTCGCATGAAGGTGACGTTGGTTCGAACGCCACGGTACGTGTGGCCGTTCAATAGCGAGCACAGTGCGTTCTGGCCGCCGTTGGGGTTTCTGTCCCTCGCGGGCGCCCTGGAAGCAGCGCATCCGGATTGGTCCGTCACGATCGTGGACTGCCCGGGGAGCCGGATCGGGTGGCAGACGCTCGGCACGATGCTGGGACGTGACTGGCCGGATGCGCTGTGCCTGGGCGAAGAGACCGTGTCGTCGCACGAGGCGCTGCGCCTGGCCCGGCTCGTCAAGGAGCGATGTCCGGAGGCGCGCATCGTAGCGGGGGGCGTGTTCTTCAGTCATGCCGCCCGGGAGGCACTCGAATCCAATGTCATCGACTACGTCGTACACGGGGAGGGGGAGGTCACGCTGTGTGAACTGCTGGAGACCCTGGCCGAGGGCGGCGATCCGGGGCGGGTGCGGGGGATCTCCTATCGCGCAGACGGCGGGATCGCAACTACGGCGGCCCGGCCCCTCCTGGACAACCTGGATGCGCTGCCGATGCCGGCCTGGGCCAAGGTGCCGATGGCCGCCTATGGACGCGGGTCGAGGAACCACCCGGGGCTGGTGTCGATCGAGCACAGCCGGGGCTGCGTCGACAACTGCAGCTTCTGCATTCTCTGGAAGCACATGGGCCGGCTGGGTGAGGATGGGCGGACGGTGCGGCCGTGCTACCGCAGCAAGTCCGCGGCCCGCTCCTTCGACGAGGTGGCCCGGCTCGTGCGCGACTTCGGCCGGTACACCTTCGGCTGGGTCGATCCGACCTGGAACGCCGA
>JALORE010000138.1 GCA_025459125.1 Planctomycetota bacterium
CCAAGCTTCGCTTGACGATGCCACCCGGAGATAGGATTGGAGTTCCTGAGGGTCAGTCCGTCTTCGCCCGCTCCAGGGCCCGGTCCAGGAGGCCGAAGCCTTCCTGGTGCTCATTGAGCCGGGTGACGTTCTTCTGTTTGGCTACCGCGAGGAACTGGTCGTAAGCATCCTTGATCGTCGGCGGCAGGGGCCATGCAGCGTTCGCTTCCCGGGCGGCCGCACGCATGTCGTTCCACCGGATGAGGAACGTGTACAGCACCGGCAGTTGGGCCACCTGGACGCGAAATCGCAGGGCCGGATCGTCCCGCACCGCCGCCTCGGCGGCCTGCAGGTGCTTCCAGCCGCGCGCGAGGGTGTCGAAACTCAGGTACTTGGCGGTGTCCTTCTCGAAGCAGCCGAGCCAGTCGCCGGTCTGCTCCACCGTGTCGTGCGTGACCTGGAGGTAGGCCCTGATCCCCGGTGCGGCGGGACCATAGTAACCGTCGATGAACTCGTCGATGAGCTTCTGGCCGTCGCGGGTCGGATCCCAGAGCAGCTTTGCCAGCACCCAGGCCCGTAACTCCGCCATCTCGGCGCCGTAGCTCTGGTACGCACCCTGCTCGAAGATGCCCTTGACATGATGATCGACAAAGAACCTGACATTCGGGCCGAGGACCCGCAGGTTCGGGTGCGGCATGATGTAGTGCCGGAAGTTCGTCGTGTAATCCCAGATGTAGAGCCGGTCCGCGATCATCGACCAGCCGACGATATCGTCGCGGAAGGCCTTGTTCCGCTCGTCCGCCAGCGGCTTGCAGAAGGAGCACTCGATGCTGCACAATTGGACGATGACACTGCGGCGCGGTCGGGTGATCGCCGGCGGCTTGCGGGTGTACTGGTAAGCCAGCGTGCTGATCGCGACCTGGGGGAACTCCGGTTCGATGTCCGCCGCGACGGCGTTGACGAACCGCAGCATCAGGCCCGCAGGGCTGCCTTCCTCCTGCTCGATCGCGGCGCAGCTCTTGCACTGGCAGTTGCCGTGCCAGTCGTTCTGCGAAACGGAGGCGATCGTCGCGGCCGGGTTGGCGCGCAGCCGCTCCTTGAGATTCTTGACCAGTTCTTTCCGCATTTCCTCGTTGGTTAGACACAGTTGCGCGTGGTCGGTGCTGCGCCGGCCCTTGATCTCGCTGAACCACTCCGGGTGTTCGGCGAAGTACTTCTGCGGTGGGATCAGCGGGTAGAACGTGTGCACGAAGCCTTCGTAGACGTGCTTGCCGCCGCGCTGGGCGTCGAGCCGGTGGCTCTGGCCGTTACACTTGTTGCGTACCGCCCAGTCGCCCTCGAAGGCATCGAACCAGAACGCGGACCGGTACTCCAACGGCGGCACGTACCGGAGGTCGATTGCGCCTATGTTGAGGGTCGGCTTGCGTGGGATCGTGCTCTCCGTGGAGGACCACCAGCGGCAGCCCAACTGATCTTCAAGGAACGTGTAGACCGCATAGAGCGTCCCGCGCGGCGGACCGCCCGCCAAGATCAGGTGATCGCCTACGGTCCTGAGGATCATGCCTTCGGCGCCGAGCCCGTCGACGGAGAACCGCTCATCCACCTGCTTCGCCGCCGTGACGCCGACGCAGAGGCAGGATCTGTCGGGCTTCGTTTGAGCGGCAACTTCGAACGTGGCACCGGTAATCTGTCCCAGGAAGCCGGCGAGCTCCTTTGCCGCGTGCTGCTCCGGTTCCGGCGCCCCGGGGGCTACGACGATGACTGCCTGGGCCTGGCCGTCACGGGAGATCGTCACGGCCGAGAATCCCAGCGACGCCCACAGGGCGACCACGACCAACCCACTCCGAATGTGCCTCTCTCCGAGCATTGTCTCTCACCTCCCAAGATTCCTGATACCATTAGCTGGTCACCCACGGGTGCAGCTCCTGGCCGTGCCTCACATCGTGGGGCGTGGGTCCTCTTCTCACGTACCCCGATCCCACTGGCGGCAAAGCCCTTCGAGATACTCGACCACGTCGGCGTACTCGGGCCGGCCGTAGACGTTGACCCGTTCGCCCGGGTCACGCTGCAGATTGTACAGCGCGCCGTCCTTGTCCGCCACCCGCTCGTCCATGAACCAGTCCAGTTTCCATTCCCGGGTGCGGACCATGACCCGCCGGCCGCTGCGCTCGCGCAGCTCGTCATACATGGACATGCTGTGGTCGATCTCGCAGAAGCAGGCCTCGCGCCAGCGGGTGACCTCGCCCCGAATCAGGGGCATCAGGCTCCGGCCGGCGATCGTCTCCGGAACCGGTAGGCCGCTCAGGTCCATCAGGGTCGGAATGAAGTCAATCATTTCCACCGGCTCGTCGATCACCTTGCCCTGCGGCAGGAGGGCGGGAGCACTCAGGACCAGCGGCGCCTTGACATTGTCATCGTACAACACTCGCTTCTTCCAGAGCCCGTGCTCGCCCAACTGCCAGCCCTGGTCGGAGTTGATGGCGACGATCGTATGGTCCAGCACGCCCGCTCGGCGCAGGCACTCCACGAGCCGGCCCACCTGGACATCGACCAGCGAGACCATGCCGTAATACGTGCCCCGGGCGATACCGATCTGCTCCGGGCTCAGGTCCAGCCCGCCGGTATAGATGCGCAGTTGCTCACGCTCGAAACGTGGCTTGCCGGCGAGTTCCTCCTCGGTCGGAGTCGGCAGGTCGATCCGGCTCGGGTCGATCAGGTGATTCTTCGGCACGAGGCAGGGGACGTGCGGCGCATGGAAGGAGACCCGCAGGAAGAACGGTTGGTCCGCGGCGACAAGCTGCTGGACCCGTGCCAGAGCCAGGTCGCCGATCCGACCGCTGGTCAACTCCTCGGGCGCCAGTGGCACGGTCCCGCCGATGGCCCAGCCGTGGGTCTTGGTCACGACCTCGGGATACCGGCAGCCTGCCTCCTGGAGACGCGCCTGGAGCTTCTCGTTCCGTGTTCGCCCCAGGACGTCGAAATCCCCCGGGACGTCCCGCTGGAAGCCCCAGTCCTTCTGAAAGGCATGGGTCTTGCCGATATTGACCGGGGTGATGCCGATTTCTTTCCAGGCGTTGAGCAGGTTGGGCATGGTGCGGACCCGTTGCAGGTACGCGGGCGGTACGGCCGCCGGTTTGCCCATGGCGGTCACGCCGAATGTGTGCGGATAACAGCCGGTCTTCATGGACTGGCGGGAGGGCACGCACACCGGGTTCTGCACGATCGTGGTCTCGAAGCGCACGCCGTTCGCCGCTAGGGCATCCATGTGGGGCGTTCGCACCCAGCGCCGGCCGTAACAGCCCAGTGTATCCGCCCGGCCGTCGTCCATCATGATCCACAGAATGTTCGGTGGCTTCCGCGGGGTGGACGCGGCGGCCCCATGCCCCTGGGAAAGGAGTGCCGTTGTGCTTGCGAGACCCGTCTTGAGGAAGTCGCGTCGGTTCATTGCTACCCTCCAAGAAATCACTCCGCGATAGGACCTATCAGATGGATAGGACGAATAGGACCTATCAACAGCGTCGTTGTTCTTATGTCGCGTAGCTGTGCAGGCCGGGGAACAGGCGCGAGAGATTCACCCACAACAGCGTGATAACGATCACCGCCATGCCCGCGAGAGCCCACAGGCTGTTGGCGGCCGGCCGCTTGGTACCGAACATGTATCGCCAGTGGAAATAGCCCACATACACCAGCCACGAGGCGAGGGACCACATCTCTTTCGGGTCCCAGCCCCAGTAATTGCCCCAGGCGAGCTTGCCCCACCAACTGCCGAGGATCAGGCCCAGGGTCAACAGGGGAAAGCCGATGGCAATCAACTCATACGTCGCCGGCTCGGGAGCCAACCCGGTCGCGCCGACCGCCGGCCCGTGGCCGGCCAACTGCGCGATGGCCTGGAACATGGCCTTGGCCATGAAGACGTACGCCAGCATATATACCATCACGTGCGGGGCGAACAGCCAGCTCTGCAAGGCCGGCGGAAGCTGCATCGGCTCGGCGTGAAAGACAAAACCCGCGGGAAACAGCACGATCGCCCCGATTAGGGCGTCCGCCCACGGACCGCCGATCCGCAGGACCCGGCCGCTGAACCAGGAGATGGGATAGCAGGCCACGCCCAGGAAGAGGAAGACCTCAAAGAGATTCTGTAACGGCACATGGCGGACGTCATACCAACGATAGACGTAGGCCAGGACGGCCGCGAGAAAACCGGCCACGAAGAGCAAGTTTCCGGTGCGCCGGCGGCCCAGCACCATCGTCACGAAAGCGGCCGCATATGCCGCGATGGTGAGGTAGATGAACAAGCCTTGTATTGTGTCTTTGATTACCATACGATCCTCTGCCGCGGATGTCAGCCGGCCACCTCACCTGCCGTCGTCCGACGCCCTTGCAGTGCCACCAGGATGCGCCGGCCCCAGAAATGCCAGAAAACCCCGGCGAGCAGCATCGCGTAGCCGCTGTGGACGAGGTTCAACCCTGAGTCCGAGACCACCATCAGGACGGTGTACTCGCCGAGCTTGTCCTGGCCGTAGGAGTGCTGGTACAGGTGGTAGCCGCCGTAGTGCAGGGGATGGTTGACTTCGATATGCTTGGCTGCGACCACCTTTCCGTTCTGGACGATCTCAAGCTCGCTGATGTAGTCGCGGACAGCGCGAAAGTAGCTCAGGCGCACCGAATCGTTGGGGTTCTCATGGCCCGGCGCCCGCTCGAAGACGTACCGCCGGGCGGGGGGCTCCCCCGGCTTCTCGATGGCGACCTCCAGGGCCGGATTGGACCCGCCCGGCAGATCGTAGGCGACCCGTTCGTCGCCCTGGAGATCCATCCGGAAGTTCTGGAAGACCCTACGAATGGTGACGGCGACTCGGCCTTCGTCCAGCGACACGGTCTGCCCGGCCTCGGCGGGCACGCGCCCACTCTGCCCGGTTTCGCTCCGGACTGACAACTGGCCCGGCTGATAATACTCCATCCGGAAATCCCGGAGCCGGACGAAGAAAGGCAGCTCCCGCGTGCTGTTGCTGTCGGTCACGAAGACGCGGTTCTCCTGCGTCCCTTCCAGGATGGCCATCTGGCCCTCGGGAATCTTATCAATGCCCAACAGCCGCTTGGCGAGGGCGTGACCGCTGTTCGAGCCCCACATCGCGCCGAGGACCACGAGGATCGACCCCAGGTGCATCAGCAGCAGCGCGGGGACCCGAAGCAGCCGGCGGAAGACGACGATCCCCACGGCCAGCAGGGCGATCAGCGCAAACCAATAAACCGCCAGCGGCAGGGAATTGAAAAACGCCTGGGCCCGCTCCGGGCCGAGAAAGGCACTGTAGATCGATAGCCCGGTCAGCAGCAAGATGGCGAGCAGAGCGGCCCAGAGCACGCTCCGGCGGAATCGGCCCATTCATTCTCCTTGGTCGGTTCAACGGATATCCTTACGCACCCCCATTATCCGGGACGCCGATTCCTTCGCAAGCATATTCAGCGGTTATCGCGACATGTGCTGTGCAAAAAGAGACGAGGGAATACGTAATTCGCCCACAGGCCGAACCGGCGACGGCAGATAGATTGGCGTCATCGCGCGCATGGGCGGAACATCCGCCAGACAGGAATGCGGTGGGTGGCACGCGAGGGGCTCATAGGTGATCCTTCCCGGTGGCCCCGCGGCTCGCGGGAAAGAGTGCAAGGACAGGTGAACACCGATAGCCATGAACTCATGCTCACAGGGCGGACGTGCACCGATCTGCTGCCGCCGCGGCGCTGGACCGAATCCCGGGTCTGGGGCATTGTGCTGGCTGTTGCATACTGCCTGGTTGCGGTCGCGCCGTTGACCCTGGCGCTGGTCCTCAATGGCGGCCTGCGGGAGAATAAGCTCCTGGAGCTTGGCCGGGGAGCAGCCCTCCTGGGATTCACCCTGCTGACCCTCCAGGTCGTGCTGGCCGGGCGGTTCAAGCGTCTGGATGCTCCCTTTGGACTCGACAAGCTCATGCAGTTCCACAAGCTGATGGCCGTGCTGGCGGTAGTACTTCTGTTGGCCCATCCGATTCTGCTTTCCTTCGGTTTCGGAACCTTCTCGCTGCTGGCGGAGAATACGCCCTGGCCTATCGATCTGGGCAAGGCGGCCCTGGCTTGGGGGTTTATCACCGTCATCTTCGCGCTGCTATTCGAGTCGTTCGGCGTGGACTACAATGTCTGGCGGGTTGTCCACAAAAGTGCCCTTCTCATTCCGGTGTTGGGCTTCATCCATTCCACGCGGGTGGGGACCGATCTGGTGACCCATGCGCCGCTGCGCGGGCTCTGGTGGGTCCTGATTCTGGCGGCGGGGGGCCTGTTCCTCTTTCGCAACACGTACATTCCGCTCTGGGGTCGACGCCGGTTCCGCGTCAGCGACATCCGCCGGGAGACCCACGACACCTGGTCCCTGCGCTTCGTGCCCACCGACGGCCGACCGCTGCCGCCCAACCCCGGCCAGTTCATGTTCCTGCGGCCGGTCCGGCCCGGACGCAAGTCCCAAACGCACCCCTTCACTATTGCCGCCTCGCCCCTGGAGCCGGGCATCATCGCGACCACGATCAAAAAGAGCGGCAACTTCACGAACACCATCGACCAGCCCCATCCCGGTGACGTCGGGCGGATCGAAGGTCCGTTCGGACGGTTCAGCCTGGTTCACTATGACATCGAGCGGTTCCCGTTCGTCGCCGGCGGCGTGGGCATCACGCCCATCATGAGCATGCTCCGCTATCTCCGCGACACCGGCGACCGGCGGCCGGTGGTGCTCCTCTGCGGCAACAAGACCGCGCGCGACATTCTCTTCGCCTCCGAACTGGAGCAGTTGCCCAGCCACCTGCGGGTCGTGCACGTGCTGTCCCGGCCCGATGAGACCTGGGCCGGGCCGAGCGGGCACATCAGCTGAGCCCTCATCGAACAGACCGCCGGCGAATATCTCCAGAGCAGCCACGCCTTTGTTTGTGGTCCGGTGGGCATGATGAACGCCGTCCGCCGCGCACTGCGGGAGGCGGGCGTCGCACGCCGCCGCATCCACTACAAACGCTTCACGATCTGAGCCGTTTCTGACACATCCATGCTTATGTGCAATCGCCCTGGGGCCACGGACGTCGCGCTTGATCTGCCCTCGTTCTTCGCATACACTCAACGCTACTTGATTCGTAGGAAATGAAGTAGACGTGGAACTGCTATGAAAACATTGACCGTCGCCACGCGCCGGGGGGAGTTGGCCCTGGCCCAAACCCGGAGCGTCATTGCAGCGTTGCAGGCGCAGCACCCGGGCCTGGAGGTTCGCATCCAGGAGATTACCACTGCCGGCGATCATGACCGGCGGACCGCCCTGTGGGACCTGAAAGACACGGGTTTCTTCACATCGCAGTTGGAGGACGCGTTGCTCAACGGCGCCGCGGATTTCGCCGTCCACAGCTTCAAAGATCTGCCGACGCGCGAGGCGGAAGGTCTGGCGGTCACCGCCATCGGGAATCGGCAATGGCCTGAGGACGGCCTGCTGGCCAGGCAGCCGATCGCCTCTCTCGATCAGTTGCCCCAGGGCGCACGGGTCGGGACTTCGAGCCTGCGGCGGGCGGCTCAGTTGCGGCACCTGCGCCCCGATCTGGAGCTGGTGCCCCTGCGCGGCAACGTGCAGACGCGGATCCGCAAGCTGCAGACCGCGGACCTGGATGCGATCATCCTCGCGCGGGCGGGCTTGGAGCGTCTGGGCTTGGCCGGGATGATCTCCCTCGTTTTCGACCCGAAACAGTTCCTGCCGGCGCCGGCCCAGGGCACCCTGGCGATTCAGACACGCCGCGACGACCGGGAGACCGTGGCGATCGTGCATTCTCTCGACGACGAGGCGACCAGGGCCCTGGTCTTGGCCGAGCGTCAGGTGCTCGTCGCCATGCAGTGCGGCTGTCATGCCCCGGTGGGGGCCTATGCGGAATCCACGCGCGACGGGATCGAGATCCATGCCTTCATCTCGGATATCGAGGGCCGCCAGCTTATCAAGCGACGCGCCCGCGGTCCCGTGGCACAGGCGCTGGAGCTCGGTGAACGGGTCGCCCGCGAGTTGCTCGACGCCGGCGGCCGGGAGATTCTGCGGGACTTGGAGCGGAGTCGGGACTCGTCCGGCGCGGAGCGGTCGAGCGAGGTTGGCGACGCTCCACAATCCGCATCATCGCGGCAAACCGCGCAGCCGCTGGACGATCCCGCCCGCGGGCAGAACCGGCCGCGCACGGGTGTGGCTTACCTGGTCGGGGCGGGACCGGGCCGGGCGGACCTGATCACCCTGCGCGGGGCGGAGTTGCTCCGGACCGCCGACTGTATCATCATCGACAAGCTCGCCAATCCCGCGCTGCTGGAACTGGCCCGGCCCGATGCCGAGATCGTTCATGTGCCCAAGCGGATCGGCCCGGGCTCCTTCACGCAGGACCAGATCAACCGCATCCTGGTCGAGAAGGCCCTCGCCGGCAAGACGGTTGTTCGCCTCAAGGGTGGCGACCCCTGCATTTTCGGCCGGTGCACGGAAGAAGCGGCCCTCCTGAACGCGGCGGGTGTCGATTTCGAGATCGTGCCCGGCATTACCGCGGCCATTGCCGCCGCCGAATACACCGGCATCATGCTGACCGATCGGCGGTACAGCTCGCAGGTGGCCTTCATCACGGGCCGCGAGGCCGAGGGCAAGGAAGATTCGAATATCGACTGGAGCGTGCTGGCCCGTTTCCCCGGGACGCTGGTTTTCTACATGGGCATCGGTACGCTGCCCACGATCAGCACAGAGCTGATGGCCCGGGGCCTCTCCGGCGATACGCCAACGGCGCTGGTGGCCAACGCCACGCTGCCGGGCCAGCGCGTCGTGCGGGCGCCGCTGCGGGAGATCGTCGAGACGTGCGGCCGGGAGCAGATCGAGCCGCCGGCCCTGATCATCGTGGGACCCGCGGCCCAGGGCGAGGCCGGCCTGAACTGGTTCATGCGCAAGCCCCTGTTCGGCCGGACGATCGTGGTGACGCGGGATGCCGCCGGCAACGCCGAGATGGCGCGGAAGATCATCCTCCGGGCGGGCCGGCCGCTGGAATTCACGACGCTGGCCCTCCAGCCTCTGACCGATCGCAACGAGTTCCTGCGCGTGCTGACGGAGCTTGGAGGCTACGATTGGGTCATTTTCACCAGCCCCAACGGCGTGGACTTCTTCTTCGAGGCGCTGGGGACTCTCGGCAAAGATGCGCGGGTCTTCGGCTCCCTCCGGCTGGCGACGCTGGGCGCCAAGACCGCCGAGTGCCTCGCCCAGTATGGTCTCAAAGCGGATTTCGTGCCGACGGTCTTCACGGGCCGGGACCTGGGCCTGCAATTGTTGTCCTCTGCGAATCTGCACGAGAAGAAGGTCCTGCTGCTGCGCTCGGAGCTGGCCTCGGACGAGCTGGTCGAGGTGCTGCAGCAAGGGGGCGCCCACGTGCGCGACGTCTCGATCTACACCGCGGTCTCGCAAAAAGGCGATGCGGCGGGTCTTGCCGAGCAGATGCGCCAGGGCCAGGTGCACTGGCTGACGTTCGCCAGCCCTTCGGCGGTACGAGGTTTCTTCGAGCAGGTCCCTCCCGGGATCGTCAACGACAGCCAAACGAAAGTCGCCTCCATCGGACCGGTCACGTCGCGGGAGCTGACCCAACTCGGCGTCCGGATCGACGTCGAGGCCCCCGAGCATACGGTCGACGGTATGCTCGACGCTCTCGAAGACGCCGAGCGTTGCTGAGGATCTCTGACAGAATGGGCGTTCGATTCCCTTTTGTCACCCCCGCGCAGGCGGGGGTCCAGTAAACGCTGCGGCGCGAGTGGATTCCCGCTTGCGCGGGAATGACGATGGGCAGCAACTTTCCATGGGACGGTCATTGTGCTAAGGGGGCAAGACCAGTCCGGGTGGCAGCGGCAAGGCCGGAGGCTTTGCGCAGGCCTTGCCGATGGCGAATGGGCCGGACCATCGGCAAGCTGACGCTTGCCGCTGCCACCCGGAACGTACCCCATTGGCGGAACCCTGTGGAGGAATGGGCATGCAGTGCCGGGGAATACAGATCGGTGCGTGTGTTTTGCTGCTCTGTGCGGCAGTGCTTGCTGCGCGCGCGGAGGACGGGCGGGACATCCGCTCGGGTTGGGAGATCCCGAGTGAGACGTACGCGGACCAGCCGTATCTCGTGAAGACCGAGGATGGCGCGTATTTGTGCATCCTCACGACCGGGCCGGGCCGGGAGGGTACCAAGGGCCAGCACGTCGTGAGCCTGCGCAGCACGGACCAGGGCCGGACATGGTCCAAGCCCGTGGATGTCGAGCCGAGCGACGGTCCCGAGGCGTCGTACGCCGTGTTGCTCAACGCCCCCGGTGCCCGCATCTACGCTTTCTACAACCACAACACCGACAACCTGCGGCAGGTCAAAGGAGACAACCCGCCGTACAAAGATGGCTGGTGCACCCGCGTCGATACGCAAGGCTATTTCGTGTTCAAGTACAGCGACGATCACGGCCGCACCTGGTCAACGAGCCGCTACCCCATCCCGGTGCGCGAAATGCAGATCGACCGCGAGAATCCCTACGGCGGGGCCATCCGGTACTTCTGGAATGTCGGCCGGCCTTTCACGCACGCAGGCGCCGCCTACGTCCCGCTGCACAAGGTCGGCGGCTTCGGACGCAATTTCATCACCCGCTCCGAAGGCGTGTTGCTCAAGAGCAGGAATCTCCTCACCGAGCCCGACCCCGGGAAGATCGCATGGGAGACCCTGCCCGACGGCGACATCGGCTTGCGGACCCCGCCGGGCGGCGGGCCGATCGCGGAGGAGCAAAGCTTCTGCGTGCTCAGCGATGGGTCGTTCTACTGCGTCTATCGCACGATCGACGGCCATCCCGCCTGCACGTACAGCCGCGACGGCGCCCACACCTGGAGCACGCCGCGCTATGCCTGCTACGCCGACGGCCGGCCGATCAAGCACTCGCGGGCGGCCAACTTCGTGTGGAAGTGCGCCAACGGCAGGTATCTCTACTGGTTCCACAATCACGGCGGCCGCTCGTACGAGGATCGCAACCCGGCCTGGCTCTGCGGCGGCGTCGAAGTGGATTCGCCCGAGGGCAAGGTCCTCGCCTGGTCCGAGCCCGAGATCGTGCTGTACGACGACGATCCGTACATCCGGATGAGCTATCCGGACCTGCTCGAAGACGGAGGCCGGTTCTTTCTGACCGAAACCCAGAAGGACACCGCCCGCGTTCATCCGGTGGACAAGAGCCTGCTGGAGGGACTCTGGAGCCAGCGGGGCAACCGGCGCGTGGCCACGGCGGGGCTTGTTCTCGACCTGCCGGGTTCGGATCCCGCGATGCCGGAGCGTATCCCCATGCCGCGGCTGCCGGCTCTGACCGCTCCCGGCGCAAGCGCGGCCGGCCACGAAACGAAAGACCTCCGCAGCGGTCTGGCCGTGGACGTCTGGCTGACGCTGCGGACGATCTCCGCCGGCCAGGTTCTGCTCGACAGCCGGACCGCAAACGGTCAGGGTCTGTGCCTCCAAACGACCGCCCGCGGCACCGTGGAGATCGTGCTGAATGACGGCCGCAGTGAGAGCCGCTGGGATTGCGATCCCGGTCTTCTGCATGCCGGACGCATTCATCACCTTGTCGTCAACGTCGATGGCGGTCCGAAGATCGTCACCTTTGTGGCGGACGGCCGACTCTGCGACGGCGGCGCCGTCCGCCAGTTCGGCTGGGGCCGGTTCAATCCCCATCTGCGCGACGTCAATGGGGACAAGTTGCTCCGCCTCGGTCCCGGTCTCGACGGCCGGCTTCACCATGTGCGTGTCTACAACCGTTACTTACGGACCTCCGAAGCCGTCGCCAACTACCGGGCCGGCCTGCCCGAGGTGGAGCGTTGACGCCCAGGCCTCCTCGCAGGGCGAGCGTCCCTGCTCGCCCAAGACGTCGCGCGAGGACCCCTGCCGTCGCAGGGGGAGCCCGGCCCCGCGGAGGCGGGGCCACGACCTACGAAGAGCGGCCCTTCGCCGACGGGTGGCAGCGTCGAGGCCGAAGGCCTTGGCGATGGCGGGTTGCCTGTGCGTACGACCATCGCCCAGCCGCGCTTAACGATGCCACCCATCTGCCGGGCGACTTGGCAACTGTCCTGGCACTTGCCTTGCCGCTTGACAC
This sequence comes from Planctomycetota bacterium, assembly GCA_025459125.1. Taxonomy (GTDB): domain Bacteria; phylum Planctomycetota; class Phycisphaerae; order Sedimentisphaerales; family Anaerobacaceae; genus PLanc-01. The sequence goes on from JALORE010000138.1 coordinate 12,127, forward strand.
GTGCGGCGGAAGACTTCAGACTCTGGTGAGCAACAGAACCAATTGATGGAGTATGTTTCATGGGGTTTCCGGAAATCCGAATGCGGCGGCTGCGGCGCAGCGCCACGATGCGACGCATGGTGCGCGAGACGACGCTGCGCGTCGATGACTTGATTTATCCTTTGTTTGTCCGGGCAGGCCAGGGGCTCAAGCAGTCAATCCCCTCGATGACGGACTGCTATCATTTCTCGCCGGACCGGATCGCGGAGGAGACGGCGCGGGTTGCCGATCTGGGTATCCCCGCGGTGCTGCTGTTCGGCCTGCCGGCGCACAAGGATGAGACCGGCTCCGAGGCGTGGGCGGAAGATGGCGTCGTCCAGCAGGCGATCCGACAAATCAAGAAGCGTGCTCCCGATCTGCTCGTCGTAACCGACGTCTGCCTGTGCGAGTACACCAGCACCGGCCACTGCGGCGTCATCAGGAACGGCAACGTGGAGAACGACGCGACCCTGGAGCTGTTGGCGAAGATGGCTCTGTCGCACGCGCAGGCCGGCGCGGATATTGTCGCGCCCTCGGATATGATGGACGGCCGCGTCCGGGCGATCCGGCAGGTCCTGGAGTGCAACGGCTTCGACGGTGTCGCGATCCTGTCGTACGCCGCCAAGTTTGCCTCCGCGTTCTACGGTCCGTTCCGCGATGCCGCGGAATCGGCCCCGGCCTTCGGCGACCGCAAGAGTTACCAGATGGACCCGGCCAACACCCGCGAGGCTCTCCGCGAGATCGAGCTGGACCTCGAGGAGGGGGCGGACCTGGTGATGGTCAAGCCGGCCCTGAGCTACCTCGACATCATCCGCCGGGCCCGCGAGCGGTTTGACTGCCCTATTGCGGCCTATAACGTCAGCGGCGAGTACATGATGCTCAACGCCGCCGCGGACGCCGGGCTGCTCGACCGCGACGCCGGCATGATGGAGATGCTCACCTCCATCAAGCGTGCCGGCGCCGACGTGGTCCTGACCTATTTTGCCAAGCGAGCCGCCGAGCTGCTGCGCCGACGGGCCTGAGCGCCGCCGGCACGTGTTCTCGCCGGCCCGGAGTACCCGAATGGGCGCGACCCCATCGCGAAGAGTCGCAGCGTTGCTGCTGACGGTACTGTGTCCGACGGTCGGCTGTCTCGGCGTCGGCGTGCTGACCGCGGGTACGCAGGTGTTTGCCCTCGCCTCCGGCTTCTTTCAACTCGGTGTGAACGCGGTGATCGTGGGCGTTCTCGTACTACTCGCGCGGTGCGGTTCGGTCCGACGATTCCTTGCCTGGGCTCTGCTGCTCGCGATCGCCATGACCGTGCCGGCCGTGGGGGCCGGATTGCGCATCCTGCTCCACACGGCCATTCTGATGGTCATGTGGATCGTCGTGGTCTTTCTGCACGTGCGGGTCCTCACCCGGACACGCTGGACCCGCGGCGCGGGGCGCTATCTGGCGTGGTTTCTGCTCCCCGCGGCCGGACTGTTTGCCGCGGGGATGGTCTTCGCGGCCCTGTTTCGCCCCGCGGAGACGATGCCTCACCTCCTGTTCTATGCGCGCCTCGCCGTCCTCACCGGCTTGGGTCTGGCGAGCGGCTTCCTGTTGGAAGACCGGCTGCAGGCCCTACTTCGACCAGCAGGGGGGCGCACGTAAAAGACGGCGCGCGGGAGACCCCGCACGTTCCGCGGTCGCCGGCGCCCGTGGACTCGGTAGAAGCGGAGACCCGCGTGGTGGACGATCTGCTTGGTGGTCGTGGATCAGTTTCAGTCGCAAAACGAGAACCGGACGCAAGAATCGACTCACGCGGCCGACCATCTGCATGCGATGGTCACCTCTTGGGCGCTCGGCCTGTCGGTCGGGACGGCGATGCTGCTGGTGGCCGGGGCTTCGAGCCTGGTCCGGCGGGTGATACGTCCCGTCCTGGCGGTGACCGATGCGGCCGGCGCGTTCGGCCAAGGGCGCGTTTCCGCCCGGGCACCCATCCTGTACGACGACGAGATGGGCGCTCTCGCACGGACGTTCGACAATATGGCCGGCGATATTGCGGACCGGGAGAAGGACCGCCTGCAGTTTGTGGCCATGGTGGTGCACGATCTGAAGAATCCCATCCTGGCGATCGAGATGGCCACACGGCTGTTGGAGCAGCCTGGCGTGGTCGAGGATGAGCGCCGTCGCTATCTCGCGGGCATCCAGGAGGAAACGGGGCAATTACGAACGATTGTGCGCGACCTGACGGACGACGTCCAGGTGGCCAATGGTCGTTTCTCTGTTCAGAAGACCCAGGTGGATCTGGGGGGGCTGGTCCGACGCTTCGTCGAGACGCACGGCACCACCTTTCAGATCCGACTGCTGCTTGCGCGTGTGGTGGTTCAGGCTTGATTTGATCTGCCTTATCCGGTACAATACCAAGGTAGTCGTCAGGCGTGGCTGGGAGGGCGGTTCGCGCTCCCGCGGATGCCACGGAGGCAGGGTGAACATTCCCTATGTGGGAGGCAGGGTGCTAATGCGCGCACGGTTGGTCGGGCTTTTGATCGGTCTGTTCGCGGCGTCGGCGGGGGCTCGTTATGATGGCGGGCTCGGGACGGCTGACCAACCCTATCTGATTTCCACCGCGGCGCACCTGCAGGCCCTCGGGCAGGCGCCGCAGGATTGGGACAAGTGCTTCAAGCTGACGGCCGACATCGACATGACCCGCCTCGGCCCGACGGCGTTTGGCCCGATCGGGACGACTGCGAACGGCCCCTTCACCGGGGTCTTCGACGGCAACCATAGAACCATCGCCCACCTGCATCTGGCCAACGAGTTCGGCGGCTACCTGGGCCTGTTCGGCCTGGTGGACGCGGTCGAGGCCCGCATTCTGAATGTGACCCTGACGGACCCCAATGTCGTCAGCGAGGCCGGCCGGTACGTAGGCGCCCTGGTCGGGCTGTTCGCCAACGGGACCCTGACCAACTGCCACGTGCAAGGCGGTCGCATTCGCGGCCTGAGCATCGTCGGCGGCCTTCTCGGCGAGAACATGGATGGGAAGATTGCAGATTGCACCACCGCCACCACGGTGCAGGGGAGTGCACGCGTCGGCGGCCTGGCGGGTGCGAACGTCTTCGGAGACATCTTCCGCTGCCGGGCGACGGGCACGATCCTGGGGGAAGTGGCCTCCTGGAACATCGGCGGTCTGCTGGGTGAGAACCAGGACGGCCGGGTGACCGCCTGCCGCGCCGGCGCCGATGTGCAGGGCGGCGACCGGGTGGGCGGACTGATCGGAGAGAATATCGGCGGCTGGGCCGAGTGCTGTTGGGCCGAGGGAGCCGTGTCCGGAATCACCAACGTTGGCGGACTGGTCGGCTGCAATACCGCCGGGACGACGCGCGACTGCTATGCCGCCGCCGTGGTGACGGCGGTCATGTGCGCCGGCGGCCTCGTGGGGTACAACGGACCCAACTGCAATTGCGTCGTGACCCACCCGAGCCTGGTCGCCCGCTGTTACGCAGCCGGACCGGTCAACGGCGCAAGTGCCGGCGGCCTGATCGCCCTGAACTACCGCAGCAAGGTGGAGGCCTCCTTCTGGGATATCCAGGCCACCGGCTGCGCCGCCAGCGACGGCGGAGAAGGAGAGACGATCGCCCAAATGCAAAGCCCCGCTCTCTACCTGGCGTTCGGCTGGGACTTCGTGGCCGAGAGCGCAAACGGGACGAAGGACATCTGGTATATGCCCGGCCCCGGCGGCTACCCGCGTTTGGCGTGGGAATTGCCCCCGGTTGCTCCCCAGCCCGTATCCGGCGCGCGTTCCCGGGGCGGTGTCCGGGGCAGGTGAAGGGTGGGCGACAGAACTCCGCGGGGTTCGCCTCCGCTGCCCGCAGGAGGATCCCCTCCGAGCATGGGGGTGCCTCCTGGCCCGCAGAGGAAGACGGTGCGTGATACGCACCCACCCCTGTGAAGGTGGTGCGCAAACTCCCCGGCATTCATGGCTTGCGATGGCTCGTGGGGCAGAAACAGACACCATCGCCAAGGCCTGCGGCCTTGACGATGCCACCCGACCCGACGGATTCACGTGGCTTCT
>JALORE010000139.1 GCA_025459125.1 Planctomycetota bacterium
ATCTACGGCCTCTGGGAGCGGGCCTTCCACGCGATGGGCCAGGCCGAGTATCCCGAGATCGCCCGCGAGTACTACCACGTCGACGCAACCTGCATGTGGTTCGTGAAGAATCCCGAATGGTTCGACGTGATCGTCACCGGCAACCTGTTCGGCGACATCATCACCGACCTCGGCGCGATGATCCAGGGTGGCATGGGCATCGCCGCGGGCGGCAACATCAACCCCGATCCGGGCGGTGTCAGCATGTTCGAGCCCATCGGCGGCAGCGCCCCGAAGTACACCGGCAAGAACGTCATCAACCCGCTGGCCGCGATCTGTGCCGCCCAGATGATGCTGGCCTCACTCGGCCAGGAAAAAGCGGGACAGGCCATCGAGCAGGCAGTGATGTGGGCCACGGCCCACAAGCTCAAGAGTCTCGCCGCCGGCAAGATGGGCTATTCGACCACCGAGGTCGGCGACCTCATCGCCGCCAAGGTCGCGGAGTAGCGACTCCGTACGGACATCCAACGGGTGGCAGCGTCAAGGCCACGGGCCTTGGTTGGTAGTGTGCTCGTAAGAGCCTATCATACGGATTGCGCCTGAGGATTTCGTGGCGTGGGTGGCAGCGGCAAGCGCAGCTTGCCGATGGTGTTGGCGTCTGTCCCACGAGCCATCGGCAAGCTGCGCTTGCCGCTGCCACCCGCCTGTGCTCGGAATCTTGAAACCGCAGTCACCCCGGGCGGTCAGATCCCATCCAGGATGGTGACGGTGCCTTGGTCGCCGTCGACGCGGAGGGTCTGGCCGGTCCGGATGATTTGGGAGGCGGGGCCGACGTTGACGACCGCCGGCAGGCCGTACTCGCGGGCGATGATCGCGCCGTGCGAGAGGATGCCGCCCATGTCCATGACGGCGCCGGCGGCCGGGAGGAAGTAGGGCGTCCACGCGGGGTTCGTGACCGGGGCGACGAGGATCTCGCCCGGCTCCACGTGCTGGCCGTTGTTCGGCTGCGTGATGACGCGGGCTTTGCCGGTGGCGGTGCCGGGGGAGACGGCGATGCCTTTCAGAACCCGGGTATTCGTGTCAACCTGAGACGCGCGGTGCTTCTGCGGGTCGTACCGGCCCACGACCACCGGCGGCGGGGTCTGCGCCATGTTCCACTCGTATTCGGCACGGCGCTGGGCAATCCGCTGCTTCACGTCGAAGCCGGCCCGGCCTTGCACCACGGGCTCGACCTCCGCGATGTCCAGGAAGAAGATGTCCTCGCGCGCCGCGAGAATGCCCTGCTGGCGCAGCCGCTCGCCCAATTCCAGGAAGATGCGCCGAAAGCCCGCGAAGAGCCGGACCGCTTCGTTCTTCCAGTTCTCCCGGTCGCGGGTTAGATTCTGCGTGGCCCGGAGCGACCAGGTGAAGACCCATCGTTTCACCGGATTGGGCAGACGTCGTCGGCATTGTTCTGTGAGCCGCTCACGCTCGGCGGCGAGTTGGCGGTGCTTCTCCAGAGGATCGGCCCGGTCGAGCGCGCGAAGATACCCCCGCATCAGGCCCAGGACGTAATCGGGCATCTCGGACCAGCGCGGGCTGAAGAACTCCAACTCGCAGTGGCAATGCTGTCCGTGGGTGGTCATGAACCGGTCCCAGGCGTCGAGGAATCGCCGGCCGTGGTCGGTGGCGGCAAGCCTCGGATGGATTGACTCCCAGGCGCCGTCCTCCAACAAGATCGTTTCGGTCCCCGCGTCCTCATGGGCCAACGCCGCCAGGCGCCACAGGTCGTGCGCCGCTTCCGTGTCCGCCATGCCGCCCTGGGCCGTCAGCAGGCGAAAGCCCACGGCCTGATCCGCGTCGCGCAGCCAGTTGCGGCAGGCCCGCTGAAAGATGAAGGAGGCCACGCTGCCCGGCCACAGGTAGAGCAGCTCGCAGTCTTTCATGTTCTCGTGGAGCGTCTGCGTCACCATGCGGGTCAGTTCTGCGGTGGTGGCTGCCGTGCTGTCGAAGCGGGCGACCGCGTCGTTGCGGGTCTTGAAAGCAGCCTTGAAGGCCTCGTTCTTGCTGGGCCGGTGGGCGATCAGGCTGCGGATCAGTCCCGGCCAGGAGAGGATGTACCGGGGCCAACGGAACCCCACATCGGGCAGGTCCTCTTCGCAAATGTCGAACTGGCCGCGCTCGAAGCTGCGGTTCTGCTCGCCGCCGAAGACGTGATTCATGGCGGCCAGGCGGTCGGGGGCGGCAAACGGCCGGGCGGCGGCCAGCCCGGTATTGATATTGAAGTAGACCCGCCCGGCCACGAGACCCGCCGGAGGATGCCGACGCACATCGGCGCCGACGAGCCGGAAGACCGGAACAAACAGCGGCTCGAACATGAGCATGATGATGGAGTACGTCATCGGCGTCATCACGTCCGGGGCAACTTCCCCCAGGTTGAGATTGGTCCAGACTTGGCGGTCCTCCCAGGCCTTGGGCTCGGGCAGGGCAGTGATGGGGCGGGCTTGGAGGAACCAGAGCGTGCCGTCGCGCAGCGCCCACTCGACATCCTGCGGGCCGCCCAGGCGTTCCTCGATCCGCCGCACACCGCGCGCGAGCCGCCGGGCCGATTTCAGGCCCAGGCATGGCTCGCTGGCCGCGAGATGCTGACGGATCAATGCCAGGTTCTTCTTCCGCAGGAGGATGCGGTCGGGCTGGACTTGGCCGGAGACGAGAGCTTCACCCAGCCCCCGGCAGGACTCGATCACGATCCGGCTGCGGCTGCCGGTCACCGGATCGACGCTGAACGCCACGCCGGCAGCATCGGGTTCGATCTGCTGTTGCACGATCACGGCCATCTCCACCTGCCGATGGTCGATGCCGTTGCGCCGGCGGTACTCGTACGCCCGCAGGGTCCACAGCGAAGCCCAGCAGCGCTGGACGGCCTCCAGGCATGCCTCCAGCGACCGCACGTTCAGGATCGTCTCATACTGCCCGGCGAACGAGTGGCCGGGCAGGTCCTCCGCGTTGGCCGACGAGCGCACCGCTACGACGGCGGCCCCCAGCCGGTCGTAGGCGGCCGCGACCTGTTCGCGCACGGAATCGGGTAGAGGCACCCGCAGGATGCGCTGGCGAATCCTCTCAATCGCGCCCGGTATCTCCTCGGGTTGCGACGGCAACTCCTTCAACCGTGCCGCCATCCGGGCGCGCAAACCGTTCTGATCCAGATGGGCCCGGAAGGCGGCGGTGGTTAGGAAGAAGCACGGCGGGACCTTCTGCCCGAGCCGGCGCAGCGTGCACAGGCTGACCGCCTTCGGGCCGATCGACTGCTCCTCGGCCGGCTGGAGCCGCTCGTTCAGCCACAGGATGATCTGGTCGTTCATGTCAGTACACACCCGGAACAAACCGATACTTTACCTGCTGCAGGTAATCTGTGTACGAGCGGTCACGCGAGAGGATACTCTCTTCATACTTCGCGCGCCGATCATACAGGACCGCCACAGCAATCAGAAGCACGGTATTGTGGATCGAGGGGTTCTTCAGGACATAACCCAGGCGCAGAACCATGGTGGACAGGTAGATCGGATGCCGGACGACCTGGTACAGGTACCGGGTCTTGACCTGCCTCAAGGCGGGGAAGAGATCGAAGCTCCGGCCCAGCGTCAACGTTGCCGCAAGCCCCAACAGTACGCCGGCGCCGATCAGGGTATCGCCGGTCCGCAGGAGCAGGATGTTGTGATGCACGTCTTGGCGGATGAAAGAGAAGCCGGCCAGGGAGGTCAGCAGGGCGACCATCCAGTGCAAAAGGTTCATACTGACGACCGAGGGCCGGGTGCGGACCAGAAAGAAGAACGCCACCGTCAGATTGTACACCAGGTGCAGCAACTCGAAGATATCGAAGCCTTCGACAAGAGCCCAGGCGTGGGGAGTCGCGAGAGCCGCACAACTCAGCGACAATAGGACGCTGAAGGTGAAGCTCCTGAGAAACGAATCGACGGTGGCGCTTCTGATGTCCATGTGGACCGGTCCCTGGGTCGTTTCGCCGCGGCCGATATTCACTCCGCGTTTATATCTTTGACGAAGCAGAGGGCATCGGCCTGACAGGTCAAATCCGCCGAGGCGTACGAGCCCTCGGCCAGCCGGAAGTTCGCGCGGGATAGGATCGCCCGGACCTGCGGGTCCATATCCTGCAAAGGCAGGAGAAACCGGTCTCCTACCCGGGCCAGCAGCGCTTCAAGGGTATCGTCCCGCAGCCGCACGGTCCGGGGGCCCGCGGGCGTCATCCGCGTGCCCTGCCCATAGAGCATCCAGATAGACAGGACCCGGTCGGGAAAGCGCCTGCACAAGTGCGTGCCTACGCTGTCGCCCATGTTCCGGCGCGATCGGATCAGCTTGAAGAACAGCCGGTATCCCAGGGCACGCAGCCAGGAGCGCAGGCCCCAGAACGTGCTCGGGCGCGGGTGGAACCACAGATGGGCGGCATCCCTGGAAAGATGGACGCAGTGACCGAGAAGCACGAGCTTGCCTTCGTCCCCCAGCGTCTTGACAATCGCATCGAGGTATTGCATCAGGAAACGCTCGCGCTCGATCCACCATCGCCGGGCTCCGCGCGGATCGTGTCGCACGCGCGGTCTCTTTTCGGCGGCGACGCTGTCATGCAAGAAAGTTAGCCAGGATTGGAGCTCGGCCACGGCGTTCTTTCCCAGGGCGTCCGCCCGGGCTGTCGCACCGGCCTGGAGCGTCTCGATACAGGCCAACTGCTGGTCGGTCGAGAGACTGCCCAGCGTATCGAGCGAGCGGAGCCATTCCCGGACCGAGCCGTCTGCGCGTCCTTCGAGGAGCCGTTGAATGGGTTTGACGGCTCCCAGCGGTACACCCAGGTCGAAGTCGTATCCCCAATAGCGCAGCCGCGGCGTACTGCCCCTGCGGGACTCGCTCAGGCCACGAAGCTGCTCGTGGAAGGAATCCTCGTGCCGGTCGAGGAATTCCAGTATTCTGTCGTGCCGGGCAGCGTCCGGGGCGCCGGCGGGTTCGAAATGAAGGTAGGATGAATCTCCTGTCTCCAGGTACCGGTCGATGCACCAGCCCACGGAACGTCCGGTTTCCATCGCGATATCGCACCACCCGCGTGCGAACAGGTGCCGGATGAACGTCAGCCGGAACGGGTACTTCTCGACGATGAAATGCTCCGGCTCGCCCAGGAACACGAACCGTTTGCCTTCGAGCAGCCGATCCAGTGCGGTTTGTGCCTCGGGGCCGAGTGGCTCATGAGGGGAGGCCGGCAAGGGGATAGCGGCCCGTCGGACCCAGGTCAAGAACGCTTCTTTCTGACTTGAGGCTCTGGCGTGCCCTTTTCCTACCGCGTGCTCTTCTATGGCCATGGATGCGAGTCTCACCGTAAACTTGTGGGGTCTTCCCGGAGCAGAGCGTTGCAGACATCGACAACCTGATTCTCGCCGACATGCGCCAGGGCCGATGTCGTCTGCCACAGGTCACGGGTCTTTACCATGACGTCGCGGTCGGCGGCAGCCAGCGGCGACGGATAGCAACGGAGGGACTGGAGCAGCCGTCCGTAATGCAGTCGGCGCCACTCGCGCTGGTCGGCGGGGTCGGCGTTCCACCAGCCATCCTTGAGATTCGGGGCCTGTTCCGACCAGAAACCCAACTCCTCCTGGATCACGCCCATGAGGTCCGCCGCTGCGGCCCGCCCCCCTGCCTGGACCAGGGCGGTGATAACGTTCGGATGCCAGGGATAGAACTCGATATCCCGCAAGAGGGGGCGCAGCACTGCCAGTGCAGGATCCGCCATATTCCCAAGCGCCCCGATGACCTCGCCGGCCGCCTCGTAAAGCTGGTTCTGCAGGCACGCACGAAAGACCTGGACGGTACGGATCGGATCGCGCGTGCGCCTCGCGCTGTCGAACTCTGCCTGGATCGTCGTGAGGCAGGCAATGCGGGCCTTCATCTCAATCGCGGAACCCTCGCGTTCGAGCCGAGTCGGACCGGGATTGGTCAGTTGCCGGTACACGTAGGCTTCCCCGCGCTCGATCCAAGCCACCGAGGTGCTGAAGTCACCGGCGTCGTGGCGGCTGGCCGGCCGCCACAGGTCCGGCGTGGAGCCGGGTGAGGCAGCTTGCGGCCTATTGTTCGCCCGTACCAGGAACACCACCATCTGGGCGCCGGTCACGGAATGGACGAAGGGCTCCGGCAGATCCTGGCGGCCGTGCCAGTAGACCCGGCGCCGGCCTTCATCCGCAAACGACGCCAGTGCCGGCACCGTGAGCGAGGTGCCCGGGGCCAGGCTCCCTTTCCACGACTCGAGCACCTCCAGCTTGCCGTCGAGCGCCGCACCCTCCGTCGCCAGGACGATGTGCGTGGCTTTCCAGGCGGAAGAATCGAGGGAAAAAGAGGGCCGTATCGCCGCAGGGGCCGGAACTGTGGCAAAACCGATCATCGCAAAAATCAAGAGTCCCGGACGCTTCATATCGTACCTCCCTTCGTCCCGTAGCCGTAAACAAGCCTTCCTGGACACCGCGCGCTCGACCATCATGATACGGGAGCGCTTCCTGGGGCTCAAGCCTTTCGAGCCTCCAACGCAAGGATCGTTCCCTAATGAGTCTTGACGGGCGAAACCGGTAAGCAGAACCGTTTGCGGCAGGGCTTTCCTGGGGCACGCGTCAGGTGCAATCAGAAGACGCGGTCAACTCATGCCTGGGGTCTGGCGGGCTCCGGCGTGCCGATGTCGGCGGCGGTGTACGACGATCCCGGCCGCGACGGGCACAGCGCCCACGCCCAGCCAGGCGGCGTTCTTCTCGGCGAGCGAGCCCAGATTGAGCGGAGTGTAGTCGTCCGGAATGTTCGGATCGAACACGGCGGCGGGGATCTCCTGATTGTATTGTATGTCATAGTCATGACAGGTGACGCGCATTCTCTTGAACAGGGTGAACAGGCCGCGCCCGGTCGTGACCTCCAGATCCGCCCCCGCGAGCAGCAGGGTCTTCGTGTCGATCCAGAACCGCCATTGGACGGCCTCGACGGGAAAGAGCCGGAACAGGAAATGCTGCTGATCGGCCAAGGGAAAGAGAGAGGTGTCCGTGACCTCGAATCCCTCGACGTCGTGGCCATCGCAGCGGCTGGGGCCGAGCTCCTTGTAGTCGCCCGACTGGAAGTAGGCCACCAGGGCTTTGGGCGTCAGATAGTCCATGATCCGGGCCCACGACTCGCTCATGGGCAGCTTCAGGTACTGCTTGCCTTGGGGGAACACGAAGATAAGCTGCTGAGCCTCCTTCAGAATATAGGCGCGGGCCATCAGGTTGCCCTGTTCGTCGTACTGTTCCTCGACGACGCCGTGTCGGGAAGAGCAGTACTTGACGACCTGCGCCCGCAGGAAGGGTTCCTCCTGGCCCAGCTCGTAGAAGTTCCGCTGCTCCTTGAGAACCATCGTCTCCACGGCATCCATCTTCTCTACGGCCTCCGCCAGCGCCACGCCGTGCGATCTCCCCAGGAAGCCGAACGGGTTCGTCAGAATCAGCGCCGCCGCAGCCACGATCGTGGCGGCCACGGAATATCTTGTGGCCTTGCTCTCCATGATGATCCTCCAGATTCTCCTGCGTCTTCCAGGTTCGGGGTGATGGGTCTGCCGGCTGGGCGGAACCGGCTCCCGTGCTTGGGCAGCCAGCCGGTCCAGCCATTTCGCGCGGTCGAACGTGACAGTACCCAGATCGACCGCCTGACGGATGATCCGATCGAGCCCGTCTTGGTCCTTTCTGTCGTTCATGGCTCTGTCTCCCTCGACGCGCATCGTTGCAGTGTTTGCCGGATCGTGTGCCGGGCGCGGCGGAGCTGGCCGTTGACGGCTTCTTCGGATACGCCGAGCAGGGCGGCAATCTGCCCGTAGGTCATCCCGTTGTAGTACCGCAGCAGGATGATGCCCCGGGCATCCGGGTCCAGCCGGGCGATGATCTCCCGTACGATGGCGACGGTGTCCTGCTCATGGTGGCCCGTTACCACAGCGAAACTGCTATCCCGCGTGCCGATCCGCCTTTCCCGGGCCCGCGCCTTGACCATATCGACGGCGATGTTGCGGCAGATCGCCGCCAGCCAGGGCAGAAAGCGGCCGGTCTCTTGGAGTTTCCCGATATCACGATACGCCACGAGCAGCGCTTCCTGGGCCGCATCTTCGGCCAGGGCACGATCCGCCAGTTGCGAATAGGCAATCGCCACCAGGGCCGGATAGTGCTGCTCACACAGCCGGCTGAAGCTCTCGGCGTCCCCCTTCCGGGCCGCCGCCACCAAGTTGGCTTCGCTGTTCTCTGTCACATCTCTGCAGATATGTCCTTTTCCACCAGTCCGCTCGGGCGCGAAAACTGCCAAGACGGCTTCTCGATATGGACGGGGCCATTCTATGCCCGAGGACGCTCCACGGAAACGAAAAGGCCCCGCAGAAAGCGGCGGGGCCTTGCGTCTCAGGGTCGCTGCGCGGGAGCGAAAAGAACTCTCCTTCATGGACGAGACACAGCGCTATCTTTGTCTCACTTGGCGCTTGGCGACGTGCCCGACAGGGACATGATCACGTCGACGAGAGCCAGTCCGGCGGAAGGGACGTCGCTGAGCTGGAACTCCGTGTAGCCTTCCGGGATCTCCAGGCCGAACATGCTGTCCGGGAGCTCCACATCATGGCTCTCCAGGACGGCGACTTCGTGCAGACGCATGTCGGCAGAGACCGTCATCATGCACTTGCCGATCCGAAGATCGCCTTCGATGCGGATGGGCAGGAGCTCCTTCGTGCCGACCCAGACGGTCCCGGAGCCCTGCTGAATGTCGACCAGGTACTTGGGCACGATGTTCTGGATGGATTGGATGTCCTGGAACTCGAAGCCCTCCGCGGCGCGGCCGTCGATCTGCGCGGGTCCAAGCTTGCGGGATTCGGTTTCCAGCAGCAGGTCCATGACCCGCGTGGGCGTCAGTCTTTCCATGATCTGCATTTGTTCCTCCGTGAAGGGCAACTTCAGACACTTCTTCCACGGGGGCAGGAGAAGAAGGAACTGCTTCTGGGGCAGGTTCCAGGTCATCCGGTACGTCAGGGTTCCCTTCATGCGGCCCTCCTCCATATAGCCGTACGGTCGCGAGAAATTCTTGACGACGTCGATCCGGAACACGAGGTTGGGCTCGGCCACGGTGGAGAAGACCTTCTCGCCCCGCAGGACCATGGTGCTCACTTGCGCCACCTTCTCCTGCACGGCCGCCAGAGCCACCCCACCCGGGGAGGTCCCCAGGGGGTTCAGAAGGACCGCGGCCGCTGCGAGAACGAGGGCCGCCGCGACGGAGTATTTCGTCATCTTGCTTGTCATAATGCACCTCCAGATTGGATGAGTGTCCTTCTCTTTGTTTCGCTCGACCGCCTCGAATCCGCGCTGCAGCCGGCGGGCTTCGTTCGGGTGTTCCCGTAACCATCCAGGGAAATCGAACTCGGCCGGCGCGCGATGGATCTGCCGGGAGAGCAGAGAATCCAGCCACGAATTGTCGGGGTCGTGCGTCATGGGATTCGTCCCTTTCCGAAACCGTTCCGGGCCAGGTAACCGGCGATTCTCTTCTTGGCCCGCCGGAGCCGGCCGTCGATGGACCCGGGCGTCGCCCCGAGGACCTGGGCCATCTTCTCGTAGCTCCACCCGTTGTAGAACCGTAAGAAGACGACCTCCCGCAGCCGCTGTGGCAATTGCTGCAAAGCCTTGGCCAGGAGTTCACTGGGCTCTTCTTCCCCGTGGTCTGCCGTCGTCGGAGCGCCAGGGTCGAGCGGCGCCGGTCGGCGCAGACGCTCGCGTAGCATGTCCTTCGCCACGTTGCGACAGATCGCCGTGACCCAGGGGCCGAAACGCCCGGGCTCCTTCAGACGGGCCAGTTGCCGGCACGCCTCGGCCAGGGTTTCCTGGGCGGCGTCCTCCGCCAGATGGTGGTCCAGCAGGATGGAATCCGCCACCGCCACCAAGGCGGGGTAATACCGCCGGCACAGTTGGCCGAAGCTCTCCGCGTCCGCCTGCAAGGCCTGCCGGACCAGGATGTCGTCCTCTGCGTTGGTCATGTATCGTTCAGAGCCGCTCTGTCGGTCCACCATTATGTCCCGGTCCGGCACCGGAAATCGGCGCCGCCTCCACAAAAAAGACGATTATGAAAGGAAGAGGTGAACAGGTGATTCGCACGACATACCTTTGACTTTTGACCTCTTACCTTTTACCTTCTTGAGGTATGCCGGCGAATTTGACACCAGCGTATTTTGCCGCGGAAGAACGGTTCCGCAGCGCCCCGACCAACGAGGAGAAGATCCTTGCCCTGGAAGAGATGCTGGCGGTGATGCCCAAGCACAAGGGCACCGACGGCCTGCGGGCGGACCTCCGCCGCAAGCTCAGCAGCCTCAAGGAGGCAGCCACCCAGCAGAAAAAGAGCGGCGGGCACGTGGACATCTTTCATGTGCCGCGGAGCGGGGCCGGGCAGGTCGTCCTGCTGGGCATGCCCAATACCGGCAAAAGCAGTATCCTGGCCGCGTTGACCAAGGCCAAGGTCGTCGTCGCCGATTTCCCGTTTGCGACGCAGGTGCCGGTGCCCGGGATGGTGCGGTACGAGGACATCCAGATCCAACTGGTGGACATGCCGCCCATTACGTCCGACTACAGCGCCCCCGGCCAGGTCGGCACCTACCGCAACGGCGATATCATCGGCGTGGTGATCGACCTGTCACAGGATATCGAGGAGCAATGCCTGGTGCTGCTGGACTTCCTCGAATCCCGCCGGCTGCTGCTGGATGAGAAGACCCCTGCCCTGGATAGTGCCGGCAATGCCTTGGGCAAGAAGGCCGTGTGCCTGTGCACGAGGGCCGACCTCGTCCCGGAGGGGACCTTCGAGCTGGCCCGCCAGTCCTTCGACAAACCCATCGAGTATCTGAAGCTCTCCACCCAGACCGGCGCAGGCTTGGACAAACTGGGGGAGCTGCTCTTTCGCCAGTTGAACATCATCCGCATTTACGCCAAGCCGCCCGGCAAGCCGGCGGACACGAAGGACCCCTTCACGCTGCCGGCCGGCGCCACGGTCCAGGACCTGGCCGTGACGATCCACCGCGAGCTGGCCCAGAAGCTCAAGTCCGCCCGTATCTGGGGCACCGGCGTCTACGACGGCCAAAGCGTCCACCTCACCCACGTCCTGCACGACAGAGACACCGTCGAGCTGCATTTCGCCTGACTCAGGGATTCTTGGCCAGACGCCGAACCTCGTGCTGTGCACGCCCGCGTTGCGGGCTGCGCCGGAGAGAGCCTTGAATTCCTGGGTTGTCTGTTTCCGCAGCTCCAGACGTTCCATGTCCCGCTGACGCGCATCGCTGATCTCCTGCCGGCGGGTCTGAATGGCGAAGTCCTTCTGGGCCAGGGCAATCTCGGGCTTGCGCGGCTCGCCATTTTGGGCGATCAGGTAGCAGGCGAAGCGGGAGAGATGAAAATCGACCACTTCACGTTCGCTCCCTGACCCCAGGGCGACCACTTGGCGCGCGCAAAATGGTGGTTTGGTTCATTGCCTGACCGTTGGCAGGAGGTAATGGCCTTGGCAACCGCTTTTCCGAAGTTGCGCCAGTGGTTGTAGCCCAGCAGCGGCTGGAGATCACGGGCGCTCCAGAACTCCGCGCCGTGCTCGTTGACGGACTTCAAGGACTCAAAGCCCGGGTCTTCCGACGGCGGATCGACGGGTACGGGGAGATTCTCTTCATCCATGAAAGCCACGTATTGCCCCAAAAACAGGAATTGTCAAGGAGCAAAGCGGGCCAGGATGCTCGCGAGACGCAAGGGCGTTCGCGCCTTTACCACGTTTCAGCGGACGATGCTGTCTTCGAGATGGGCGAGGATAGCCTTGGTCCGGGCGACCTTGTTGCCGTGCGGGCCTTCCCAGTTGAGCTCGGCGTCGTGGCCCAGCAGCTCCTCGATCTTCTTGCAGGCCACGAGAACCGTGGCGTGGTTCTTGTTGCCCATGTAACGGCCGACCTCGGAGGAAGACATCGTGGTGTGCTTGCGGGTCAGGTACATGCTGAAGTGCCGGGCCAGGGAGACGGTGCGGCCCTTCCTGGCCGAATGGAGCTGGGCCGGCGTCACGCCGAAGTAAGCGCCGACCGCCGCTTCGATGTCCGTGACATGGACGATCGGGTCGCAGCGCCCGATATGCTCGGCCAAAACCGCCTCGGCGGTGGCCAGCGAGAGCGGCTCGCCCTGGAGGCCGGCGTAGGCGATCAGCTTCAGCAGGGCGCCCTCGAGTTCGCGGACGTTCGTTCGCACCCGCTCGGCAACGAACCGGATGACCGTTTCGGGAATTTCACCGGCCGGTTTTTGCCCCAGGCCGCCGTGGGCGGCGCGGGCCATCCGGCGGCCGAACTGCCGGCAGATCTCGCACCGGGTCTGGAGATCGGGGGCGTCGATCTTGACCACCATGCCGGAGACGAACCGGTTCACGAGCTTCTCGGACAATTGCCCGATCATTTTGGGGTGCGCATCGGAAACCAGGATGACCTGCTTGCCGGCCAGGCTGATCGTGTTGAAGGTATGCAGGAACTCTT
Organism: Planctomycetota bacterium; assembly: GCA_025459125.1. Lineage (GTDB taxonomy): Bacteria > Planctomycetota > Phycisphaerae > Sedimentisphaerales > Anaerobacaceae > PLanc-01. The sequence continues at coordinate 12,521 of JALORE010000139.1, forward strand.
CCTGGGTTGATGGTTTGCTGGCCAGGAAGTGCACGTCGTCAATTGCCAGCAAGTCCGTTTGCCTGATCCGACGCCGAAAAACCTCCAGTTTCTTCGACTTCAAGGCCAGCACGAATTGATTGGCAAAATCTTCGGCGGACAGGTACAGCCACTGGGTCTGCGGGCGCACCTGGGCTACGCCGTGGCAGATGCCCTGCAGCAGGTGGGTCTTGCCGACCCCGTATCCGCCGTGAACAAACAGAGGATTGAACGGGCTTTGTTGTTCCCGGATCACCGCTCGGGCCGCATTGTAGGCCAGCTCATTGGATGAACCGACCACGAAGGTGTCCAGCGTGAGGCGCGGCGCGACGCCGCCGGGCACCTCGCTCTCACCGCTACGGCCCAGGCCCGGACGTCCGGGGAGCGCCGCGGCGGGCCGCGCGGCGCTGAGTGAGGCGCCGGCTCGCACCGGGACCCCGCCCACGCCGGATGCCGGCCGACGGGAACCGCCCAGCTCCACGTCCACGGTGAAGGAAATCTCCGGGACCGACCCCAGCGTGGCTTGGGCCGCCGCCTTGATGTCCCGCAGAAAGTGTCCCTCGAGCCACGTGGCCAGAAACGGGTTCGCGACCCCCACGCGCAGGTAGCCGTCCGCCAGTGTGAAGCGGGCGCAACTCTGGAACCAGATCTTAAATTTCTCAGTCCCGATCTGCCGGGAGAGAGCCTCCGTCAGAGCCGTTGTATCCAACGTCGTCGTACCGGGGCTTCCATCCGTGACCATGCCCTGCATGGAAATCTCCCCCAAGGCCGCGAAGTGTCCACGTCCAGGGCCGCAGCGCGGCAATAAAGGGATAAAAAGTCTTACCGCAAAAACCACACATCTGGGGACCATTATGGAGAGAAACGGGGCCAAATCAATACGCATCGCCCCGCATTCTTTTCCACTTGTCCGAGTCACTGGAAGACACTGGCTTTACGTACGAAAAAAAAATGTTCCCCACAGGTTATGCACGTCGCAAGTGCCGCTTGTGGATAACCTGTGCATGGTGCGAGCCTGTAATGGGACAAGTCTGCGGCCTTATCAGTACTGGGAGACGCGGTAGACCGGTCCAGGCGGCCGGGGTGCGTGACACATGTGGATAGAAGCCGCGCACCTATCCACAACGGCGGTGGGACCCCTGAATTGACGTTTCTTGGCGTGTCATCCCGGGACGTGGGACGTGCCTGAACCGCTCAGCCCGGACAGGTCGTACGCCGTCCGGCAGTAGAACGTGAAGCCAACGTCTCGCAAGACCGCGCGCCCAACCGTGCCTGTCGGCGGCCCGTGGCGCGCGGAGGTCCACCGACCGCCGATCCCGCGACGCCTCAGCTCTTGGCGCGGCCGCCGTAGGAGCCGTCTTCGGTGTTGACCCGAACGACCTCGCCGATCTCGATGAACGGCGGCACACGGACCCGCAGTCCGGTTTCCAGCACCGCGTCCTTCATCTGATTCGTCACCGTCGCGCCCTTGGTCATGGGCGTCGTCTCCGTGACCGCCAGCTCCACCACCTTGGGCAATTCCAGCGAGACCACGTTGCCGTCGTGCGTCAGGGCTACCACCGGTGTGTTGGGCTTGAAATAGCGAATGGACTCGCCGAGCAACTCGTCGGAGACGGAGACCTGATCGTAGCTCTTGCTGTCCATGAAGATGTGCTCGCTTTTGTCGCTGTAGAGGTACTCCATCTCGCGGCGGTCGAGGTAGGCCTGCTCGACATCCTCAGTGGAGCGCAGGCGTTTCTCGATCGTCGTGCCGTCGGAGAGCCGGCGCAGCTTGGCCTGCACGAAGGCCCTCAGGTTGCCGGGTGTTACGTGCGTTGCCACGGTGCAGATGCACAACTGTCCGTCCATGATAAACGCCATGCCCGGCCGCATTTCGCTTGCTTTCACTATCGTCACCTCAGAACAAACCGAAACCGTCAATTCCATCACAAGCCGCGATTATATACTCCGCGTGGAAATCCCTGTCAAGCCGCACTTTATCGGCATCCGCGGACAGGGCGTACGACCGAATCCCGGCCGATTTCCGCGGTCAACCATGCCAAGCCCCGGCGGGCCTGACGATGCCATCCGCCACCCTGTTGTCATGGCTGTCATGCATCCTCCGGTAGTTGCGGCCGGCCGGTGCGGAGTTGGGGAGGGCGGCAGGCTGCCGAGCTGATACCGATTGCGATTGGGTCTTTCGCATTCCAAGCCACCCGGACTACGAAATCCTCAAGAGTGGTCGGTATGAGAAGCATACACCTGCGGATCGCTGGTATTTACCGCACCGCCGGGCCGGCGGGGATTGGGCTCGGCGCGGGCGCGGCGGCCGGTATGTCCTGGGGCATGGTCAACGGCTTGCCCATGGCGAATGGCCTGCCCAGCGTGCCCAGATCCCAGATCTGGCCCCCACGCCAATCCCGCAGGTACAGGTGACCCGTGTACGTGTCGAGTTGCAGGACTCTTCCCTCGCCGATATCCGAGCCGGCCACGATTTGGTAGCGGCCCAGCCCTGAGGAGGTCTGACCTGCCACCAGCAGGACGGTCGCCGAACAAACCAGTCCCACTACGAACGCCATCACCAGTTTCATGCCCACTTTCCCTTCAGAAGACAGCAGTTGCCCTGGGCCGGCGTCCGTGTTCCGGCTTCGCCCGCATGCCCGGAGCCCTCCATGGTCAACCTTTGTAGACTCCCGCCCGCCGGACCGCAAGAGAAACCCCCCGCGCCGCCCCCGGGGCAACGACGCCCCAGGCAGGATGTTCCTCCACCCGCCATCGTCAAGCCGTGCACCGGTTTAGCCTCACGTGCCACCCGGACAATGCTGAGCTTCCTATACGGATTCGGAGAGACTCGTGCGCGCTACGGACTCTGTCATCCTGAGACGCAGCCGATGGCTCTGGGCACCGAAAGGGAGGTTTCTCCCGTTCGCAGGCCAGATCCTTCGCTGCGCTCAGGATGACAAGAAGAGCGCACGTATCAATCCACATCGGTATTACATACCCTCTCAGAACGGCTTGGCAACGGGCGCGGTATTGCCCGCCAGCCACAGGACTTCTTCCTGCGACAGGGCCTTGTTGTACACCCGCACGTCATCGATCAAGCCGTTGTACAGCTTGTACAGCACGTTGTTGGTGTGGTCGGTGATCGCGCCAACGTAGGCATTATGCTGCGAGGTGCCCGACAGATTGTACGCCGCCGGGATCGTCATCGAATTCTCCAGTTGCCCGTCGATGTAGATCCGCAGGGTCGTACCCTCGCGCTGGCCGGCCACGAAATGCCACTCGTCGTTGTTGGTCTTACTCTTGGAGTCCAGCACGTACTTGGTCACATCATCATCGGTCACCAGCGTGACGACACCCTCGGCGGTTTCGCTCAGGATCAGGCAGTAGCGCTTGCCGCCCGCGGTGTCGCCGCCTTTGCCGTAGATCGTGCCCTTGTTGGCATCGCCCGTGCCGGTCATGGCGTTCTTGTACCAGGCGGTCACCGACCAGTCCGTCGTGCTGAAATCCAGGGCCGGCGGGTTGCCCAGATCGACATAGCCGACCTTCTCGACCTTGACCGCCGAGCCGCCGTTGGGCCGGCCCGAGGCCACCAACTGCGCCTGCTTGAGCGCCACCAACTGCGCCTGCTTGAGGGTGCCGTTGAAGTTGTTGCCCGAGGTGTCGTTGGCGTTGCCCTCGAAGGCATAGAGCGCCTTGAGGTTGGTCTTGCCCGGATCGGCGGGCGTGAAGAACGCCGCAGCCTTCGGATACAGGCGGATGTCATCGATGAACACCAGCCCCTTGGCACCCGCCCCTTCGACCCCGATCGTCAGCTTGGTCACATTGCTGACATTGCCCGCGCTGGACAGGTCGATGTTCCAGGGTACCCACGCCAGCTTGGCGATGTCGGCGGCATTGCCGGGGTACGGCACCTTGGTGTTGTTGATCTTGACGTACAACTGGCCGCCGTTGCCGGCCGTGCCCTGGAACCACAGCGAAAGGCTCTTGATGCCGTTGGCGGTCCAGTTCTGGGTCTTGTCGAACGTCCGGATGGCCTCCGAGAACGTGATCGCGCCCGCGTTGTTGTAGTTCAGCGGCATGGACTGTTTGCCGCCGTGGACAATCTTCGTCTCGGCGAACGGCGCCTGGGCGTAGCCCACCTGCGAGCCGTTGTTGCTGGAGCCGAAACCATCGGCCCAGGTCTCGTAGATACGGCGGCCCTCATCATCCGTATAGCTCTCGAAATCTTCCACCAGCGCGTACTCGACGGTCGTGAAGCTCCAGACCGGACCGGCCCAGGACTGGGCATCATTGACCTCGTCGACGCGCCAGTAGTAGGTCGTGCCGAAGGCCAGGGACGCCGGAGCGAAGCTGTGGTCGGTGACCGTCTGCGCGGGAGCGGTGCCGCCAGTCACGGCCTGCTGATCCGTGCCGAAGTAGACCTTGTGCGAGACCGCTTTGCGTCCCGGCCGCCAGTTCGGCGTGACATCCAGACCGACACCAGTCGCGGCGTTGGCCGGCTGCGGCGAACGGGCCTGGACCGGAACGTAGAAGAACCGTACTTCGCTCAAGCCGCACGGCGCTGCCACGCCCCACGAGTTCTCGACCGTAAACTTCACGTATTTGGCGGCGACACCCCCGAGATTGACCGTCGTGTTGGCCGCATAGGTCGGCAGGCCCGTGCCCCGGCCAAACTCCGGAACGTTGGGCACGTTGCTCCAGGCGGCGCCGTCGAGCGAGACCTCGATCTTGACATTCTTGGCGCCGAAGCCGATGAACGTTTCGATCATCTGGTTGGAGTTCCACACCCACACCTGGTGCAGGTTGTAGGGCTGGTCGAACTCAAACTGAATCCAGTTGGGCTTCGTGCCCAGGCTGAGCCACATGTCTTCCGGCGTAGTCGAGTGTTGATCCAGCTTGTTGAGTCCCGAACCATTGACGGCCTTCTCCGGCCCCATGTTGGGCTGGGCACTGGACGCGGTGGCGGTGACCTTCTGGATCGGATAGGCGTACGGCTCGACGGTAAACGACCAGACATCACCCTTGAAGACGGTGGCATCCGGCGGGGCATTGACTTCGTCCACGCGCCAGTAGTAGGTCTTGCCGTAATCGAGATCGCTCACGGGGTCATAGGTCGTCGCCGTCTGGCCCTGGCTGACCAGGGTGTTCGTCGCGGCAGGATTGTTGACGTCCGCGACGTCGGTCCCCAGATACACATTGTGCTTCTGGGCGAAGTCGCCGGCTGTCCAGCCCAGGACCACGTCCTTCGGCACATCTGTAGCCTTGTCCGCCGGGACGGGTTCCTGCGCGTTGGTCGGCAGCACGGCCATCACGATGTCCACGAAGCAGATCTTGGAGTTGGACGCGCCGGGAGCCGGCTTAATGGTCAAGCGGCCATCGGCCACGGCTACCAACACGTTGTACTTGTCGTAGTTGCCGGTCTGTCCGTTGGGGTCCGTGCAAATCACGTTTTCCACGTCCAGGGTGTTGGTCTGATCGGTGTTGTCCGGGTCGCCGCAGACCATCAGCACATTGTACTGCGCGTTCGGGATGACAATCTCCCAAATGGCATTGGCGCCCTTCTGGAGGTGGAGCAGCGTGTCGTAGCGCTGATCGCCGCGGGGCGCGATGGCGGAATTGCGGTCGCGGGCATCCGCCGAGATGTCGCGGCTCCAGCCATAGCTGAAACCGTTGCCCCGGTCGCCGAAGGCCAGGCCGTAGTCGGGCAGATACCCGGCGGGAATCGACCGATCTCCCTGCGAGTTGGACTGGAAGTTGACCTTGACGGTCAAGGGAGCCGCACCGGCGACTCCCGCCGTCAGACACAGACCTGCGATACACAGCAGAACAAGCGGTTTTCGGTACATACGTGTTCTCCTTCAAAAGTTGCCCATCGCTGTCTCCAGGCGTCCTTACGCGCTGGAGTCGTTAGTTCGCTGCCGGTGACTTCACCAGCAGAACGTCGTCCAGGAAGAGGCGGCCGCTGCCGCCGGCTACCGGCTTCGCGCGGTCGCCGACGCCGAGGTACAGTTTCTTCACGCGGGCCGGATTGATGCCCGCCAGGCTGCTCAGAGAGATCCGCCACTCGGTCCAGACGG
>JALORE010000140.1 GCA_025459125.1 Planctomycetota bacterium
GTGACCGCCCGGCCGTCGGCGCGCACCTGGGCGAAGCACCACTGCGGATCGCCCGCGAAGAACCGCATCAGGTCCATGATATGGGTGCCGAGCACCATGAGGTCCTCGCCGCCGCCCCGGGCGTCCTCCTTGCCCCGGCCGCGGAGCTCGAGGATGTCCCCCAGCATACCGTCGGCGATCGCCTTTTTCGCGTGGGCCAGGGCCGGGCCGTAGCGGGTCTGATGGGCGATGGCCAGCTTCAGGTTCCGTTTCTCCATCGCCGCGATCATCTCATCCGCCTGCTCCAGGTCCGGGCACATGGGCTTTTCGAGGAACACGTGGCAGCCGCACTCGGCGCACGCCAGCACCATGTCCCGATGGCAGTCCAGCCAGCGCGGCGCCACGCTGACGATCTGCGGCCGCTCTTTTTCGAGCATCTGGCGATAGTCCGCATACGTTCTGGGAGCCTTCACCCGCTGGGCCGCGGCGGCGCACCCCTTGGGGTCCGGGTCTGCCACCGCCACGACCTCGGCCTGCTCGATATCGTTCCACACGACATCCAGCCCGTGGCCGTAGTTGCCCCCGCCCGTCCGGCCGATGAGCGCCACGCGGTACTTGTCACCCTTGGCGGCCGCCGTCACCTGTCGGCCGGCCGTCCAGGTGGTCAGGCCAAACGTCGTAGCCGCAAGGAAATCCCGTCTTCTCATAGCCGTAACCTCCATCGAGCCGCGTCTTCGTTCGTAGTGACGCTCGCCCTGCGAAGACACAATCCTATCACGCCGGCTTGGCATTTCAAGGAATCCTGGTACGATGATCCGCGCCATCGTACGTTCAACCTTCGGGAAGACCACTACGACGGGTGGCAGCGGCAAGCGCAGCTTGCCGATGGCTCGTGGGACAGCCGCAACCGCCATCGGCAAGCTCCGAAGACTCCGCTTGCCGCTGCCACCCTGTCGGCATTCCGCGTAAGGTGCGTACCACGCATCGTTTAACTCCGTTATGGAGGAATAGGCCATGATGTCCACCCGTCTTGCTTGGACCGTGTTGGCGGTTCTCGCCGTCCTGGCTGTGTCGGCGCGGAGCCAGGAGATTGACCTCGTTCGCGACGGCCGGGCAGTCGCGGTCCTTGTGGTCGATGAAGCCGCGGCGCCCAGTCAGGGAAAGGGCCGGCCGGCGAAGGGGCGCAGCGGCTTCGCGTGTAGCGATCTGACGGCGGCCGGCGTGCTGGCCGACTGGATCGAGAAGATCACGGAGGCGCGCCTGCCGATTGTCCCCAAGGCACCGGAGAATGGGCCTGCGCTCTACGTGGGAAAGGCTGCGGTCGCGGCGGGGCTGCGCCTGGACGACATCGACAGCCCGAGCCGGGAGGGGCTTCGCCTCGTCAGCGACGGCCGGACCAGAATCCTCCTCGGCGGACAGAATGACGTGGCCACGGTCAAGGCCGCCTGCCGCTTCCTGGAGCAACTGGGCTGCCGGTACTTCATGGATAATCCGCTGGGCGAGGTCTATCCGCGGACCAGGACTTTGACGGCCGGCCGGCTCGACATCACCGAAAAGCCCGGCTTCCTGATGCGGAAGATCTGGGGCTCGCAGTGGTCCGGCCCCACTCTCTGGAAGGTCTGGAACGGTGACGGCGGCGTCCCGCTCTCGACCCAGCATGCCTGGGGCGCCTACGTGGACCAGAGCCTGTTCGATACGCACCCCGAGTACTTCGCCCTGCGTGACGGCGTACGCAAGAAAGGCGACTGGTACTGCACCTCCAACCCCGAGCTGCGTCGGATCTTCGCGCAGGGAGTCATCGCCAAGGGCGGTCTGAATCCCTCGATCTCTCCGCCGGATGGGACCGGCTACTGCCAGTGCAATGCCTGCCGGGCGCAGGATGACCCGGACAGTATCGAACCGTCGTCGGGCATGGTCAACGTGACGAATCGCTACGTCGATTTCTTCGACGCCGTGGCGAAAGAGGTGGCCCGGGCGCATCCTGAATGGCTGCTGAATTTCTACTGCTACGCGGACTACACGCAGCCGCCCACGACCGGCGTCAAGCTCCCGCCCAATTTGGTGGCGTGGCTGGCGCCGATCCGCTATTCGCGCTTCCACCACATCGGTAGTCCCAACTCGCCCAGCACGACGCAACTGGCCCACGTGATCGACAAGTGGGCCGCCGCGGCCCGGCACCTCGCCTACCGCACGTACAACTACAATCTCGCCGAGTGCCTCGTGCCGTTCTCCAAGCTCTCCATCTGGGCTCACGACATCCCCTATCTCAAGTCGAAGGGCTGCCTCGCCATCAACCTGGAGTCGCTCGCGAACTGGGAGATCTACGGCCCGCACATGTACCAGAGCATCCGCCTGGCCTACGATCCCGGCGCGGATGCCAAGGCGCTGATGGAGGATTACTTCCTGAAGTTCTACGGCCCGCGCGCCGGTGCGCTCCTGAAGGAATACTGGCTGAGTATCGACCGGGCCTTCGCGGCAATGAAGTGCGCGTCCGGCAGCTTCTACGCACTGCACTTGGTGTACACGCCGGCATTTCTGGAGAAGCTGGGGGACTTGATCCGGCAAGCGACGGACGCCGCCCGGGATGAGCCGCAGTACGCCGCGCGCGTCGCCATGACCGCCGAAGGTCTCCAGAACGCCCGGCAATACATGCAAATCCGCGCCGCCATGCACACCGGTGACTTCGCGGTCGCCAAGCGGATCTACGACGATCTGCGCGCGCGCAATGAGGCGGAGGTGGCGAAAGGCTACAGCAACAGCTACACACCCGCCTACCTGAACCGTTTCGTCGGCCAGCATGTGGCCGCCGGTGCGACGGCCACCGCCGCGCCGAATAAGGTCCTCCAGGTCCTGCCCGATCGCATGAAGCTGGCGTACGACAAGCAGGACGACGGTGCAGAAAAGGGCTGGCATCAACCGGAATTTGACGATTCCGCGTGGCGGGAAGCAGCGACATACGGCAACACGCTGAACGCTCAGGGTCTGCCCGATGCCAAGTCGATTCTGTGGTACCGCACCTCGCTGAACGTGCCCACCGAGCACGGACAGTTGCGCCTGTTCTTCACCGAAGTGGATGGGCAGGCGGTAGCAGTCTATATCAACGGCAGGGAGGTTGCCTCCCTGGGCAAAGAAGCCGCACGCAAGCCGTTCGACGTGGATGTCACCGCAGCGGTCGCGCCGGGCCGGAATGTCGTGGCCCTCAAGGTCGATCACCGCCGGATTACGGAGCTGTTCCTCGGCGGCATCCTCCGCCCGATCCTGCTGATCGAAAAACCCAGCGCCAAGTAAGACGCCCTGCGCACTGGGGCGCGCGTTCGTAGTGGCGTCGTCAGACGCTATCTTCATGCTCTTACGAGCACACGACGAACCTGTCACGGGAGGTCCCTTACCGGCTCTCCTCCATACAGACCACGCTGCCGTTCTCCAGCGTCAGATACAGGCGGCCGGCGACGGCGCCCATGCCGTCAAAGACCGGCCCAGCCTCCAGGCGATAGCTCGCCAGCACAGCGCCGTCGGACGTCGCTACGGCCAGGAGCTGGGCGCCCGGCGTTGAGGATTGCGGACGATCCTCGCTCATCGTCGGTCCTGCCACGAACAGCGTCTGGTCCGCCAGGACCATCGCCCGAACCTGGATCGGCAGGGCCTTCTCCCACTGCGGCTTCGTCTCATCCCGCTTGGTGGCAAACAGCCGGTAGGGGCCATCCTGCAGTTGGTTGGACCAGTGGAGTCTCGTGCGTCCATAACCATAAATCGTCGCGCCGTCGAAGGCCAACAGTCGACCGAAGATGAGTCCCTTCTCCTGCGTGCTGCAGCCGCCCGAGATCGTGCAGTGCGTGCCGAAGATCCAATAGGAGCGGTGGGCCCACGCGTCATCCAGGAAATCGGTCAGCGTGAACAAATGCGCCCGGCCCTGCGCCTGGGTCGCGCCCTGGCGGTCGAAGACCACGTCCCGCAGATAGATGTGGTCGCCGTCGCCCGAGAGGATGTCCGCCCGGACACCCGGCATGGCATACGGAGCGAACTGCCGCGGCTGCCGGCCGGTCTCGGGGTCCGGGCTGTAAACCGGCGTGCGGGACAACATCCTGCCGCTGCGCGGATCGAGCCGGTAGAGATCGATTCCGCCATCGAGGTACGACGACCGGCCCATCGTGACACAGGCGACACCGCCCTGCACCAGCACACTGCCGTAAGCTGGCAGGGTCGATTCCAACTGGCCGTAGGCCATAACACGGCGTGCAGGGCGGACGCCCTCGAAACGCCACGCCAGGGTGCCATCGGAGGTCTGCACGCTGTAGACGGCGCCGTCGCGCGAGCCGAACAGGGCCCGGTCCCCGCAGATGGTCGGCGGGGAATCGACCCGGCCGCCGGCGGTGAATGCCCAGGCGAGCGCGCCGGAATCGGCATCGAGCGCCAGCACTTCGTGCCGCTCCACCGCGGCGACGAAGACCTTGCCGTCGGCGACCGTGAGGCTGCTCAAACGCCCGCCGGGTTGCATCTGCCACTTCGGCTTCAGCACCGCCGCCACGGCAACCCGGGTGCCGCCGCTGCGCTCGGCATCGTGCCGATACGTCGGCCAGTCCGTGACGGACAGTGCACGCAGGGTGGCATCGTCAGGCGCAGCTTGGCGATGGTCTTCCTTGGATGCTGTCGACTCATCCCCAAGGCCTTCGGCCTTGACGCTGCCACCCGGCTCCAGTTGCGCCGCGAGCGCGAAGAAGCCGTTGATCTTCGTCCCGATGTAACAGGCGCAGGCGTGCGGCGGGGCGTAAAGCAGGCCGTTGCAGGGCATGACGCCGTAACGGCAGACCCCGCGGACCCAGCTATGTTCCCGCATCTCGCCGGAGGCCAGATCGAAGAACTCGACGCCCCGCCGGCCCGCGAGGATATAGCGATCAGTCGCTTTGTTCTGGTAGCAGCGATGGTGGTGCTCCAGGTTCTCCGGCTCGATCTGCCGGAGCAGTTTGCCCGTGCTCAGGTCATGCTGGACCGCGAAGTAAGGACCCCACGCCGGTCCTCGCTTCTGGGGGAACGGCTTGAACCCGCCCAGCCAGAGCGAACCGCCGGCCACAAAGACATCCCGCGTGTCCACGAGCACGGACGGTTGCGTCCACTGGGTCCGGCCGGTCGCGGCGGACAGGGCCGTGATGGTCTGGCCTTCAACACAGACAATGCGGCCGTCAAACACGAATTTCAGCCCGGCGGCAGGCGACGACCACTGCTCCTGACCCGTCTTGAGATCGAGACAAACCGCGTCTTTGCCGTTTTGATAGAAGACCCGATCCCCCTCGGCACAGAGACTCAGCGGCCGCAGGCCCGAGGCCTCCGCCCCGGTCTTCTTCCAGAGGAGCCGACCGGTTTCGGCGTCCAGGGCCAGGACCGATTTCGGGGCCTTGTTCTCGGTCGAACGGAAGCCGTCCACCAGCGGTTGCGCCGTCTCCCGCACGTGGATCGGAGACTTCTTCTGCTCGGCAAGCTGCGGCCACTTGGCCAGCTCAGCGGCTCGCTCCTTCGTGACCTCCCGCACAGCCAGCAGCAGAACCCCCTGGTGGCAGACGATCTCCTCCGTGCCCTCGGTCTGTTCGTGAATCCGGATCGTCTTGCCGGTCGCGGCGTCCACGACGCTCACCGGCGCGTGCAGCCCCAGCGTGACATACAGCCGGTCGCCGATGAGCACCATCCGCCGCTGCAGTTGCGGCGGGGCCGCGCCCCAGCTGATCAGGTAGGGAAACCACCCCGTGAAGGACCGCTGCCAGAGCTGGATGCCGTTGTACGCATCGCGTGCGACCAGGTGCCAGCGCGGCGGCTGCCGGAGCGAGGCCACCGGCCCTTCATCCGCAAGGTAGCAGATCCTGCCTTGGGCAGAAACGACCGCGGCGATGCTGGGCGTGTGCTCGTGACTGCGGGTGTGCCGCGGCTCGGCGATCCACTGGGTGTAGCGCGGCGGCCCCACGACCTCGTCATGCGCCACTGCGTTGCCGCTGGGGTCGTGCAGGAAGTGCGTCCACTCGTCGACGTTCTGCGGCCGGGGCTTGATCTCCTTCACCCAGGGGCTCTTGCCCTGTTTGACGAAGGCGACGCCCTGCGGGACGAGCACGCGCCGGACCTCCCGCATCGGGATCTGCCCCAGATCTTCCGTTACCAGCAGATTCACCAGGTTGTCGCCATAAGGCAGGCGCGTCCCTTCCCATTGCTCGACGGACACCTGCCCATACCGGCCGGACGCGCGAATCCGCCTGCGCGCCTCTTCGATGTCTCGGACATCGGTGTCCAGGCCGTGGACCTGGTACGCCGGACCCCGGCACAGGGCCGCTGTCAGCCGCCCATCCCCGCAGCCGAGATGAACGATCAGGCCGCCTTTCACGCCCGCAGCATCCAGGATCGACTGCGCCTGTTCCTCCGGCGTCGGCGCCTGGACCGCCAGGGATGTGACCAGCCAAAACGTGCAGACCAACGATGCTGTGATCAGGATTGCCGTTCTCTTACCCATCGTGCGTGTCTCCTACCAGACGGAAGGCGATCGTAGCCACCGCCCGCGCTGGCGTCAAGCCAGCAGGTTCGTAGTGTGCTCGTCAGAGCATAGAAGATGTGTCGCGGGCATCATGCCTGCGATCCGGGGGCGAGACGCCCTCGACACGCGCCGCCAGTCCCGCACAGATGAGAGACAGGGTGGCAGCGGCAAGCGGAGTCCTCGGAGCTTGCCGATGGCGTTGGTGTCTATCCCACGAGCCGGCGGCCAGCTGCGCTTGCCGCTGCCACCCATCGTAAGCCTTACCCGCAAAGGAGTCTATGCACGACCTTTGTTTATCACGCACCGTTTTTATTGAGCATACAGCCCTCTCTTGTCACCCCCGTGCAGGCGGGGTCCACAAGAGGCGAGGGGTTTCTGGATTCCCGCCTGCGCGGGAATGACAGAAGGTAGGAGTCATCTTCACTGTGTTAGAGGCTCTCATATGCCTGACTGGCCCTGGACGGTCGTGGCCAGCGGGCGATCCATGACGCCGAAGCCGCCGGTGCGACGAATATGGCCGCCCAAAGGTCCGGTCGTGTCAAAGGTCACTTCCCAGGTCTGGCCGTTGGCATGCAGACGGACGCCGGAGCGCCGGCCCTCCTGCAACAGCTCGGTCTTGTCCATGCCTTGGAGCTTCTGGTCGCCCACCTGGATCACGTGGAGAAAGACATCGGCCTGTCGTGCAGCGCCGGGGCTGATCTCGATGCGCCACTGGCCCATCATGGCCAGGTTCTCCGCGGTCAGGCCCTTCGTGACGATGTCCCAGTTCTTGCCGGCGGCCCAGAACTCCTTGCCGGGACCGCCGACCGGCGTGAGGACCGCATCCTGGGGCAGGAGCGTCCGGCAGAACATCCGGCCCTGGCCGTGGTCCGCCCGGAGCCGTTTGCCGTCGATGTCCGGCTGGTAGGCCGTGTGGATCAGCCAGTCTTTACGATAGCCGGCGTCCGTCGCCTCGACGCGGTCGAAGATCACGAAATGACTCGGCGGCAGGAACACGAGCTGGCGGGTCACGAGGCTGCACTTCTCGGGCAGGGCGGGTTTCGCTGGGCCGTGCAGGTAGGACGCGGTGGCGTCGCCGGCGACGTAGACGTAATCCTCGTTCGTCTCGAACGCCTTCAGGACCGAGCCCAAAGCCTTGTGCTGCCCGCCCTCGTTGCCGGTGACGGTGCCGCCCCAGTAGCGGGCGGGCGGCTCGCCCGGCTGGTGGATCAGGACGCAGTTGTGCGCCACGGTCTGGGCGTAGTAGTTGGCCAGGTGCTCGCCGTTGTCGAACTCCTCGTAGCGCGTGCCGGAGTCGAGGGCGAGAAAGCCCCGCTGGTAGATGATGAAGTTCAGGGCGTCGTAGTGCCGGTGCTGGCTGAGCATCCCGCCGCAGGAGAACAGGCAATAGGTGTCGTCCGCCCCCGTGCCACTGCGGAGGAACACCTGGCCCATCGTCTCGAAGTGCCGGCCGTGCGGCAGGTTCGTCGGGGCGAACGGTTCGGGCGGATGATCCGTTCCCGACAGCAGGAACGGATAGATGAACCACGTCGAGGCGTAGGACTTGCTGGGCAGCCTCTGCTGCAGGTAACGGGCCAGGGCCGCGGCCTGCGGGGCCGTCTCGGTGAACAGATGCTGGACGTTGGCCATGTGCGTGTACAACTGGCCGATGGGCAGCCGGTTCTGTGTGTGGGGCGTGTCCCCGTAGCCGAACTCCAGCGGCTGGGCCCCGGTCTCGATCCAGTTCCACAGGACGTAGTTGGCCAGCATGGCGCTGTGCGGCCAGTCGCCCGCGATATTCTCACCGGTGCTGGACAGCCACGTATAGAAATAGTTCTGCTCCGCCCAGGGATAGGCCCCGAAGATGTAGCCGAGGGTCGCGGAGGCCCCGCCGCCGTCGTCGCCGCAGGCGGTCTGGCGGTGGGCGAGCATCTTGAGGTTCTCATCGTGGCCCCAGATGAGCCACTCGTTGACCAGCTTGGGCTCGATGCCGGTCCCGTACGCGGTGCAGCCGATGAACCACTGGCTGTTGCGCACGCCATAGAAGCCGGTGTTGTAGCCCGACATGTTCTCGCGGTAGATCGCGGGCTTGACCTTGATCACGTTGTCGATCACCCGGACCAGCCGGGACATGTACTCGGATCGCTCGGACTCGGTCAGGTGATTGTACAGCCAGTCCCAAGCCATCGTCGCGTGCACACGCGAGGTCGAGTACCAGTTGACGCTTTTACGCTCCGCGAAGCACTGCTCGTAGTAGCGGATCGAGGTCTCGAGGCACTTTTTCGCCAGATCGAGATACTTCGTCTCGTCCGTCATAAGGAATACGAACGCCGCCCAGGCCGCCTCCGGCCCCAGTTCCTGCGCCGCCGGTTTCTCCTTGCCGCGCAACTGGGCTTCGAGCTTGACCACCCGATTCCGGAACTGCTCGTACCACGCCCGCTCCGCCCCGAGCGCCCGCTCCCGGACCGCCGGCCAGGTCGCGCGATTGAAGAACAGTCGGGGATGGTCCTTCCGAATCTTCGCCGCCCAGTCCGGCACGGCCTGCCCCGCCACAGAAGCAGAGCCCAGCGTTAGCACGACAGCCACCGTCACCAGCACTCGATTCATCATGATCCAGCCTCCCGTAGGGTGCGTACCACGCACCATCTTCTGTCCTTCGATAGGGTGACAGGGTGGCAGCGGCAAGCGCAGTCTTCGGAGCTTGCCGCTGGCGTCTGTGTCCATCCCACGAGCCATCGGCAAGCTGCGCTTGCCGCTGCCACCCATCGTAAGCCTTGAATACAAGCAAAGCTAAACGCGACCATTGCAGGACTGGGTGCGTACCACGCACCATCTTCTGCCCTTCGACATGCGCACGGTCCTGCATACCTGCGACCACATGAATACCCGAGCGGGCCTGCATTCGCCAGCCTCGTGCGGGAAAACGCGGCAGGCCGATCTTCCTGCTACGCATTGGGCTTGGTAGAATTGTCCCATGTCAATCCCTGACTGGAAAGGGTGAGAGCATGAAAGACGATCCGTCTGCAACGTCCAGGCCGACTTGTTTCTCCCGCCGGGACTTGGTGGGAACCACCGCGGCCCTCTGTCTGGCCGGCGGGGGATCGACGGTCGGCAAAGCCGAAGACGCGGCAACGATCAAGCCGGGATTGTCCCCGGCCGTCCAGATGCAGTTTCTGCGTCCCGAGCAGTTGGAGAAGGCCCTCCGCGCCTTTCCGGCGGTCTACGTGCCCTTCGGGCTGATCGAGTGGCACGGCCGGCACCTGCCGCTGGGCAACGACGCCCTCAAGGCGCACGCCATCCTGGTCAAGACCGCCGAGCAGTTCGGCGGCGTCGTGTACCCGCCGGTGTACTTCCACAACGGCTTCCCGCAGGAACACCTGGTGCCGATCCTGACGGCGCTCTTCCAGCGGCTCAAGCGCACCGGCGCTCGCGTCATTCTCGGCGTCTCCGGCCACAACGTCCAGGGCCAGATCGACATGATCGACCAGGCCCTGGCGCCGGTGGTGGCGGATAAGACGGTGGCTGGCGTGGGCCTCTGGGAGATCACGCTCAGCCGCGGCCCCGAGTCCGGCACGGACCACGCCGCCAAGTGGGAGACCTCGAACATGATGTTCTTCTACCCCGGCCTGGTGGACATGGCCACGCTCGGCGACGGCCCGCTGGCCCCGAACATGAAGCCGCCCGACGGCATTGGCGGCCAGGACCCGCGCAAATTTGCCTCCGCCGAAGTCGGCCGCCGCAATGTCGAGCTCGCCGCGCAGGCGATTGGTAAAAAGGCCAAGGAACTGCTCGAATCCCTCGCGCCCGACCAGAGATCGTTCAATCTGCCGGCGATCAGGCCCGGCGATTGGTGGATGATTTGATTATGAGAAGAATTCGCGTGGCCTCTGTGCAGATGGAGTCCGCCGCCGGCGACAAGGGCGCGAATCTCGCCAAGATGGAACGCTTCGTCCAGCGTGCCGCCGCGCAGGGCGTCGAGCTGATCGTCTTCCCGGAATGCGGCATCACGGGCTACTGGTTCCTGCGGAACCTGTCGCGCGAGCAATTGGCCGCCGTGGCCGAACCGGTCTTTGACGGGCCATCCTCGCAAGCCCTCCTGGGCTTGGCGAAACAGTACGGCATGACCATCGGCGGGGGCTTCATCGAAAGGGACGGCGCGCAGATGTACAACACCTACGTGGCCGCGCTGCCCAACGGTGAGTTCCGCCGGCACCGTAAGCTGCACGCTTTCGTGAATAAGCACCTCTCCTGCGGCTCGGAGTTCACCGTCTTCGACACGCCCCTCGGCTGCCGCATGGCGGTGCTGACCTGCTACGACAACAATCTCAGCGAGAACGTCCGGATCGTCGCCCTCCAGGGCGCCGAAGTCCTGCTGGCCCCGCACCAGACCGGCGGCTGCAAGACGCCCAGCCCCGGCTGCATGGGCCTGGTGGACCCGGCGCTGTGGGCCAACCGCCGGGCCGATCCCGCCGCCATCGAGGCCGAGTTCAAAGGTCCCAAGGGCCGGCAATGGCTGATGACCTGGCTGCCCTCCCGCGCCCACGACAACGGCCTGTTCCTGATCTTCAGTAACGGTGTCGGCATGGACGACAACGAGGTCCGTACCGGGAACGCGATGATCCTGGACCCTTACGGCCGCATCCTGGTGGAAACCGGGAAAGCCGACGACGACATGATCGTCGCCGACCTCGACCCCGCCCTGCGCGAGAACTGCACCGGCCTGCGCTGGATCAAGAGCCGCCGCCCCGAGCTCTACGGCCCCCTGACCACCCCCACCGGCCGCGAAACTGACACCCGCACCGCCCGCTTCGGCACCAACCAGCCCGGCGGATGACATGAATCAGGCGGACCCGCGGGGCTCTCCCAGACCCTGTTGCACCTGGCACGTTAGTTTGGGTAGTGCTAACCTTGACTTGTGGCGGTCAGGTCGATAGACTTTAGGAAGAATGAAACACCGGCGGGAACACCGGGGAACCACAAGGAGAACGCGTATGGCTGCGAAGCGCGCTACGACCAAGAGGAAATATGAAGGCAAGTTCATCGCCTTCGATCCGGCCAAAAAGGTCAAGGTCATCGCGTCAGGGAGAGATATGGGCAAGGTCATAGACCGCGCCCGCGAGCAGGGCGTAGAGGGACCGGCCGTGGTCTTCGTCCCGAAAAAGGGAGCGACGTACTTCTACTAACCTTATGCCCATACGGGACTATCCATTCATTGCTGTGCGCGGCGGGCGGACCTTTGCTGTCCGCACGCCGGATTCCAAGCCGCAATTGTGGGTCAGGATACGTAACCCGCACTCGGACTCCAATCTGTCGGCGGTCAGTCTCGCTTGCGTGGACACGGGTGCGGACCAGTGTATAATCCCCGGCGCAGTAGCAGTCCGGCTCGGACACGACTTGACGGCGGTCAAGCCGTTGTCGGTCAATACGGCGTCCGGAAAGGCGAACACCTACCCCCATACGTGCCGAATCGAGATTCTGGGTGTGCTGCCGGACGGCCGCCCAAGTCTGGCGCGGGTGCTTCATACGATTCCAGATGCCCCGGTGCACTGCTCGGAGAGCTTGCCCATCGTTCTGCTTGGCCGCAAGGGCATTCTTGAACTGTTCGACCTTTGGATCCGCTACCCCGAGCGGGTCTTCTCCATTCAGCGCCCGTGTGCCCGCCCCTGACGGGGCCGGCGGCCATGATCCTCGACCCTTACGTTGCATCCTGGTGGAAACCGGGAAAGCCGACGACGACATGATCGTCGCCGATCTCGACCCTGCCCTGCGGGACAGCTGCACCGGCCTGCGCTGGATCAAGAGCCGCCGCCCCGAGCTCTACGGCCCCCTGACCACCCCCACCGGCCGCGAAACCGACACCCGCACCGCCCGCTTCGGCACCAACCAGCCCGGCGGATGACACCAATCAGGCGGAATTGGGGCTCATCCGGCTTGAGCGTGCTTCGCCATCCAGGTCAGCCTCCGAGGCCCCAAATCCAAGAAGAGAGAAGAGGCAGTTCAGGGAATACACCATCGTGGCCTCGGCTTCCCTGCGCCCCGCCCTTCGTCGTACGACCACCTGCAGTATCGACCTAAATGACAGGATCCGTCATGGGCCGAAATCCTGGCCCAGAGCGGCCCATCAGCGGATTCCTTCGGAAACAGGCCTTCTCGGCTACCGCCGCCGTACCGGACCTGGTTTATGGGCTGCGCCTTCCGGGTCCCGGTTTCGTCCGCTGGTGCCCGGCTCTTCCAGGGTGTTCCGGGCACGGTGTTTTTGCGCCCGGGAACCCTGCGGACTCAACGGCCGTCCGAGAGCGACGGCTCCCGGGACGCACGAGCCACCATTCGCCCACGCCCTTGAACCGCCTCTTCTCTTCTTGCCTCTTCTGTGATGCTGTTGCGCCGGGCCAAGCAGCTTAAACCGGATGGGCCGCAAAAAATGTGATCATCGCGCGCAAGATCGGCGCGCCGCTGACGTATTGATAGGTGAAAGAAGACCGGTACCCGCGGTGGCACCAGCCCCCAAGCCGTCACAACCGAGGAAAGACCAGAGTGGCAACACGGTGGGAGACTACCAAAATGATCGCGATCGGTATTGTGTTTGGCGTGGCTTTGCTGTTGGGCGCATTGCGCTGGGTGACCGACACGGACTCTTTGGCCCTGAACTCAGCGATCCTGGCCTTCGCGGCGTTCACGGTATTGCTGGTGGCACTGCAGATCATCCAGAAATCCCAGCCGCAGTAGTGGCGCTGTGCAGACCGAGAACCGATGCAGATGGAACCACTTGCTGACGCACCAAGCACTTTGGGAGGACACGCCGATGCTGCTCTTGGCGGGCCTATTGTTCGGGTTGGCACTGCTGTTCTGGTTTGCTGACAACTGGCTAGGCCACACGTCCATTGACCTTGCCTGGCCCGCACGGGTGCTCACGATTCTCTCCGCCACGCTCGTGGTCCTGGACCTTTGCAGGTAGGCAGGCCCAACTCGCCAGGGTAGCGCGCGTCAATATACAGCTTGTCCAGTTTCTCGATCAGGACCATGTCGGTCTCCAACGTCGCCACCGGCCTGACGATCTCAAACAAGCGGCTCAGGTTGTGGATTCGTACATGGCCCAAGGCGTATTCGTCAATCAGGGCTTTCAGTGATTTCTCGATACACTGTTGGGAATGGAAGGCCACCATGTGAGTCAGGTGCACATCGGAGGCGATCTGCGCCACCACCCGCAGATCATCTTCCGCGGCGCGCAGCCATTGTTCAGAGATTTCTTTCATACAAAACCTGCCCTCGGTTCATCACCTCCCTGGCAAACATACTATCCTGTCGGACGAACGCCTGATGCATCGGTTTGGTGTGGACGATCAGGTCGATCGGGACCGTCTTGTTGATCTCGCGCAGAAGGGAAGCCACCTTCAGATAGTGCTGCATATTCTCTTCGTACGTGGCCGGCAGGAAATCATCCTGCGTAACGACGTAGAGATCGATATCACTGTCCGGCGTCGGCTGGCCCCAGGCGTACGAGCCGAAAAGGATCACTTTCTCCGGGTGCAGCGGTGCCAAGCTATCCCGGATCCGCGTCTCCAATTCCTCCGAAAGTCTCAGAGAGTCTGTGGCCATAGACGTCATTCTATTGGAGGCAGGCACGCTGCGCCAAGCGTGTTGTGCTCAACCATTCCCTCCCCCGCCCTGAAGATGAGATACGGGTGCCGCAGAGGCGGATGGGGAGGTGCTTGGCGTAGCGGAGGAAGGCGGCTCGGAAGAATCGGACCCGCGTCAACGCGGAACTCCAAACTCCCCGTCAGGCCGGTCCGCCCAGGAGGCCTTCGTGGAAGAAGACCGGCTTATAGCCGTTTTCGGTCACCCAGCGCAGCGCGGTGTCGAGACGCTGGAAGTGGTCGGGGACATAGTGGGAGTAGAAGGGCCAGAAGTACTGCTCATGCGTGAAGAGGTCCATGATCTCGGCATGGTTGGGGTCCTGCGCCAGGGGGGCCAGCGTCGGGACGATCTGCTTGACCGGGGTGCCGTTGCAGACGATGTCCACGCGGGAAAAGACGATCCCGCTGTCGAAGTCCATCCAGGCATCGTGGCGCGAGAGGTACTCGGACCGGGCCTCGTCGAAGCGGTAGTTGACGTCCCAGACGCCGTTGGACAGGCGAAAGTACCCGCTCAGGGTGCGGACGCCGCGCTGGTACAGCGGCTTGAGGGCGGTGGATGGCACCATGCCCCAGTGGATTACGGTCGGCGGCGTGTAGGTCGGCTCGCCCGCGAAGCGGAGGATCTGCTCGGCGACCTGGTCCAGGTCCGCGATCAGCTGGGACGGCGCCGCGAATTGATACGGCCGGTCGGGCAGGTTGGCGCGGGCGTGGAAGGCCAGCTTGAGCCAGTCGGCGTTGTCCCGCCACTCGCCTTGGTACCGGTCGGGGAACTGGGTCAGGTCGAAGCCGTCGTCGGTCGTGTAGTAGCTGTTGAGGACGAAGCGGGCCCCGTACTTCGCGTGCAGGTCCCGCAGGCCCTTGAGGTAGAAGCAGTCGAAGAGGGAGGCATACTTCTTGCGGGCGATGTCGCGGAAGAAGAAGCTGTTGTCGTCGACGGAGAAACGGTAGCGGGGCTGGGAATGCCGGTCCCAGAGGACGCGAACGCGGTGCTCCCGCCGGCCGAAGCTGCCCTCCGCGGCCGCGATAATCTCGGTCTCCTTCTCGCGCAGGACCAGCTCGGCCCGGAAGCTCTCCCCCGCGCGCTGCGCCGGGATACCGTTGACCGTCACGCGATCCCGCACCGGCGCCTGTCCCGAGACGGCGATCTTCAAGCCGCCTTCCACCGGCTGGCCCTGCCGTCGATGGAGCACCGCACCGTGCACCGGCTCATCGATCCTCAGCGCCGGCCCCGTTTGCCCGGACGCCCGGGACTGCCCCAGAGTGATTCCCGTCATTGCCGTCACCGCCTGCAGGAACTGCCGTCGTGTCGCTGTCGCCTTCTCCATGGTCAGCCTCCCGTCCTCATTCCTCGTCATGTTACACCGTGCGCCATCGGACTGCGAAGGTCATCCACCGCAGTATACCACGCGCCCGTGCCGCAGGATAGTCCCGCCCGGCCGGCGGACAAATTCAATGTGCAAGACAGGAACAGACAACGAGGAAGATGACGTTTATCGCATTTAGGGTACCAGCGAGGAGGGGACCGAAGGTGGTCGGTACGCCGGAAAGGGCAGACTCCCGTGGTACCTCCGGATCGGCGTTTCTTGCCGCTGGTGCCCGCGGCACGCTGAGGAATTATGTCAAAACGGTGGATGTCATTGCGAGGAGCGCAGCGACGAAGCAATCTCAACCCTGCGGAGGGAAGAGGGCTTTGTTACGCCCGCAATGGCGTGCCGGACGTCGGTTTTCACACACGTTTCAGGGAAACCGGTAAATGGAAGCGCTCTTCATACGTCTATATCGTTGTATACGCGCGGTACAGGTATCGGCGTGCAGGTCGATCAGCAGGACGGAAAGACCTGCTATAGACAGTCAAGCAGGAAGATGATTTGAAGCTTGAAAACAAGGCGTTTGGAGAACGAGAAGATGAATCGGCCGAATCTGAGCACA
>JALORE010000407.1 GCA_025459125.1 Planctomycetota bacterium
ATCTCGTGGAAAGGATGTCTCCGGAAAGCCGGGAGCGAATCCGCCGGCGCACGGGGCAAATGCACGCGGAGATGGCTCTCCAGGAGTTACGGCAGGCTCGGCGCCTGACGCAACAGGAACTGGCCGACGGGCTCCAGATGAACCAGGCGGCGACCATGGCTTCCAGGCATGCGCCTCTTACTCAGGGTGAAGGGAACCGCGAAAATGCCGGGGATACAGAACGGCCCAAACCAATTGCTTTCGACATGCCATCCCCAATAGCTGACGTGGGGACGGGACGTGCAGAGGTGGAATTGCGCGTGCGTCTTGTCGGCGATCTCTCCGGAGTTGCCGGCGCAAGCTACCATAACCCGCCGACCCAGGTTCGGTTTCGAAGCCCCACTGGGCATCAGTCCGCTACCGCAATCTTCCGCGCGGGCAAGAACCTCGTGGCTGGGACCGCCCGCGACGGACGCTATCATTCGACAGTGGAGTTCCCTCTATTTGCTGAAACTGGTTCTTGGCGGATCGAGCACTTTCTTCTTGTTGATCAATGCGGCAACTCCAACAGACTTACCGCTGATGCTATGGAAGCACTAGGTTTTCCAACGAGGATCATGGTTCATCTATAGCATCAAGCGGCGGGGTGAGGGTCGGCGGGGTGAGGGGCAGCCCCTGTTTTAAGCTTTAAGGAGTCCAGTTTCTCGTTTTCGGGAGGGATCGTCCGAGGCGCGTAGGGGGGAGGCTGCGCCGCGACCATTGTTCCCCAGCCGGAGGCGGCTGGACTACATCTTCTGGCGGTTCACAGGGCGCAGTTGTCAGTTTGCAGTGGCGCTCTTGCCCAGTCACAGGGCTCTACGCTTCTTGGGCAGCAGGGGCATCAGACAACGCAAGGCCTTGTTCACGGACTGGGAGTCGGGAAAATGCGCCTGGACATCCGGTTCCAAGAGTACCGCGTTACGTTGGGGCGTTACGTCCTTGACGATCGTCGTGCCGTCCGCCTTGCGGACGGTGACCGTATACCCGCCCTGCAGGGCTCGACAGTGCCTGCCGCGTACGCCGTGCGAGAAGTCATGCTCCGCACGCATCTCGTTCTTCTTCGCCCGTCCAGCCTTATTCGTGGCTTTCTTCATAGACTCTGCGCTCCATTGGAGTCGCTTTGCCTGTCGTCCTGCTACAGCATCGACCCTGCCATGTTCGCACCGGTCATCACATGGGACATTGTACCTTCGGGCCAGGAGTTCGTAAACCGCCGTCAGATCGCGGGGGAGCAGGATCGGTCCAGTGCCAAGCGCCGAACCCCAGGACAGATTCCAGATCGGTGGTCCAGCTTGCAGGGCGGAATGGTTCGAGCAGGGCAGAAAAAAGGCCTATACGGAGAACGCTCCGTATAGGCCGGAGAATGACACAGAGTCGTTAGTCAACGACTCTGTCTGTGGAGGACCACAGAGGGATCTTACTTGGCGGCACCGGCGCGGTAGCCGGCCAGGTAGAGCATCTCATTCGGAGACAGCGACCGGTTGTAGACGGCCACTTCGTCAATGGCGCCGATCCAGTCGCAGCCCCATCCATCCGAGCCGATGAGAATGGGAGCCGGGCTGCTGGTGATCAGGCCCATGGGAGTCGCATCCCTTTCGATGCCGTCGAGATAGCACTTGAGCGTGGTGCCGTCGTGCGAGCAGGCGATATGGCTCCACTCGCCTTTGGTCAGCTTCTGGCCGACATAGACCCAGGCCCGCGGCTTGGTATTGAACGTGAAGGCCATGTAGGGCTTGGGGCTGCCCCAGCCATAGCGAACCTGGTAGCTCCAACTGGGGCTCGCGGTGCTCAGCGCCTTGGCCATCACCGCGGTCTCGGTGCGCTTTCCCTCCGGGTCATCGGCGCCGGGCCGGATCCAGAGGGCCAAGGCGATCGGACCGGTGATGTTCAGGCTGGCGGCGTTGCCGCAATTGATATAGTCCCCGCCGCCCCCGGACTTGCCCAGGCCATGGAACTCCAGGGCCGCTCCCTGCACGCCGGCGATCCAGGCAGGATTGCCGACAATGGTCCCGTGGTTGGCGTTGGCGGAGCTGTCGTTCACGTTGTTCTCCAGCGTGTAATACGCCGCCAGACCCGTGGCGCCCGGGTCCACCGGCACCGGCACGGCGGCCAGGATGGCCGTAGCCCACTTGGAGGCATCATTCCAGCCTTCGACGGTGGAATACGTGAGCATCTTGCCTTCCCGCGTGTCACCGCCGTCGTCGTCGTCATTGTAGTAGCAGTCAATGCCGATCAAGTCGCCGGCCACGGGCGGTTTGCCCTGGATCGACAGCCAGGGCATCTTGATCTCGATCCGCCAGCCGGTCGCGGTGGTGGCCTGCGCCTGTTCGATCCCCGCGGTATATCCGGTGATGTTGGTTCCCTGGATGTCGGTCGCGGTCCATCCGAACGTGTACTGGTGGTCGTCTCCGGACAGCGCGGTGCTCAACTTCGTATTGCCGCCGTCGAAGTAGACCTCCACACTGTCATCCTGCCAGGAACTGGCCGAATCGTTCTTCAGGCTGTCGTCGGTGACCTCCACGAGCACATAGAGATTCTGGTCATCATACAGGACCTTCCAGGTGCCGGAGCCGTCCGCCGGAACCGCCAGCGGGACGAAGGTATGCGTGGAGGCGGCCGCCCAGACGCCATCGACCTGCCCGTCCAGCACCGGGGGCTCCACGGCGTACGCGACCTCCAGATCGATCCGCTCGAGACCGGCCATGGCCGCCAGGACCTGGAGTTTGGTCAGGGCCTTGTTGTAGATCCGGGCGTCGCTCAGCAGGCCCCGCCAGTTCTCGCCCTCGGCGTTCTCGTTGTCCCCGCCCAGGAAGAGGGGTTGCGGGAAATCCAGGGGTTGTGTGATCGTGCGGGAGCTGGCGACCGCGCCATTGCGGTAATAGGTCAACTGCGCGCCCTTTTTCACGACCGCATGGTGGAGCCAGACGTCGGCGGGAATATCGTCATATTCGAGGTTGTCGTTGCCGTTGCCGTTCATGTGCCACTCGAACTTCGTCGGGGTGAACTTGATGAACTGCCGCGGCACAAAATCGACGGCGTTCTCGTCCTTGCGGTTGCCCACAATGATGTCGTTGATCCCGGTTTGGCCGGCGTCCTGTTTGGCCCAGAAGGCCCAGGTGAAGTCGTTCTTCAGGGTCATTTGGGGAATGGTGCCGGCGCGAACATACGCCCCGTTCGCCGCCCCGTTGAAGCTCATGACCAGGCCCCGCTTGGCGTCGGCAAGCCAGACCGAGCCGTCCACTCCCAGGCCGCCAGTGGGGTTGTTGACCGTGCCGTTGCTGCCGTGGCCGGACAAATCGATGACCACGGCCCCGGTGCCTTCGTTCAAGGACCACCACCCCACCAGATTGGGATCGGCCGCCTCGACTCCGCTCGCCAGCGCCAGGAGCACCAGCACCAACGGAGCTGAGCAAATCCAATTCTTACCCATGACAGTCCTCCTTCAAAAGAACGTTCTCGCTGCGATCTGTGCTTTCACGACCGCACAGATCAACCGATGATGTTCGCCACCGCGGCTCCAGCGCTCTTGCCCGAGGTAACCGTGTGCGGCCCGCCAACACCTCCTTCCGACAAACGAAACGACCCGTGAGCTGAAATGGATACATCTGAACGGCAAAGCAGAAAATCGCCGGTTGGGGCACTGTCCCTCGCACCACGCGCATCGATTCCTCCTTGACCGAAGACGCCCAGCGATGTACCCGCGGGAGGACCTGAAACCACCAACGCCCGACGGCGCGGGCACAAGCTTCACTAGTCTGACATATACCGGCTCTTTACCGCCCTGTCAAGAAAAAAACCCGTCAAAGTGGATAGCGAAGGAGGATTGTGTCCCCGCGCCGGCCGACGGGGACAAGTCCGCCAACGCAAAGGAGTCAGGGAAGCCGCAGATTTCGCCGACTTTCGCAGATTCAAGTAGGAGTGCGAAAAGGCGTTCTGATGCCGTTCAACCAATCTCTGCCAATCGGTGAAATTGGTGGCTCACTGGTCTTTGCTTGCGGCCGACGGCCGCGCTGGGACCTCCGTGGTTGGACCATCCGCATGGTGTTCGGGCTTGAGATCTCCTCACGGTACACTATCCTGGTACTCGCAAGGCTGTGCAAGGTACTGGCGTATGGAGTGACTGAGATGAGCATAGCCGTAGCATGTCTCTTCGTGGCCATGACCTGTTCGTGTCATGACACGGTCGATCATCCCACGCCGGAGCTGTCTGAGGCCACGACGGAATGGATCGAGGCAGCACACCAGACCTTCGGCAGCTACGTGACATCGGGAACGGACAGCACGAAAGCGGGTTCCTGGGAATACACACGGCAGTGGCGCGAGTAACTGCTCGCCTGGCGTTCGTTGGATGACGTCCGGCAGTATTTCAGCTGCGTTGTGATGGAGTGGGATGCCGATGGGAGCGGCCGGACAGTCAGGGTAACGGAGACCGTGAAGGGACGACCCTCGGCGCTGCGCAAGGGCTTTTGGATGGCCCGTGGATCGCCTGTGCCTACGCGGATAGTCATTCCGAGCCGGGCGGGGGAACCATCGTCGCGCGGGACAGCTCAGGCGAGATCCACGTATTCTTTTGTCACGTCTGCGGGTCCATCTATGCGAAGGGCGAGACGTTGGGGGAGCTCTACACGAGCTTGCGGGACTATCCATTCAGGCCGAAAGAGGTGTTTCTCCAGTAGTGCGGCGCGCCGGAGGTGTGTAGTGTCGGGAAGCCGATGCGCTGTGAAATGCCCCGGCCGAGTGGACGAGCAGGAG
>JALORE010000408.1 GCA_025459125.1 Planctomycetota bacterium
AATCGAGGGTGAGGTTGAGGTAGCCATCCTGCGATCCCAGGAATTGGGACTTGGGCACACCGTCCTTGACGAAGGCAACCCGGGTCCGGCGATACTGATTCTGGGCGGCATTGTGGTTTGTCAACTCGAACCGGAGGTAGTAGAGGCCATCGGGCACCTCGGCGCCATTGCGGTCCTTGAGATTCCAGGTGGCAGTGTGCTGCTGATAGGCCTTGGGCGTGGCCCCGGTCCAGCCGTCGAGATTGGTGCCGTCGGCAGCCACCCACTGCGTCAGATGGCGATGCTCAACGACGCCCCAGCGGCCGATTGTCTTGGTAAAGGTCCCGGTCGCGCTCTCGACCCAGACGGCGTGGACATGCTGGGGATCGAAGCGGAGGTCCCCTCCCGGCGAGGTCGTGGTGAAGGTCACCGCCAACTGCCAGCCGCCGTACGTCCGGGTCCCGCCCAGGCACGTCAAGACCAAGCCCAGAACCGCCGCGACGAAAATGCTCTTCAGGACGTCACATCCCTTCATGGTCGCACTCCAATGGTCAATGTACCGCACAGTCCAGACAGGGATCGAAGGAGTGGATTACCCGCATTACTTCCACGGGCTCGTCCGGGTTCTCCACCGGTGTCCCCAGCAGGGCCTCCTCCAAGGGACCGAGAGCGCCTTTGTCATCCCGTGGTGAGGCGTTCCACGTTGTGGGAGTGATCACCTGGTACTGCGAGATAACGCCACCGGCGATACCGAGCCAGTGGCCCAGGGCCCCGCGCGGCGCTTCGGTCAGGCCGAGGCCCGCGGCCGAAGGCGGGAGGGTGGGCGGGTGATGGACCGGGCCTTCCGGAGCCACCTCTGCGAGCCAATCCCGGGCGGCTTGGGCGATCTTCATGGCTTCTTTCGCCCGGGCCAAATGGCGGTCCATGACTGAGATCCCGTTGGTGTACTCGCCGTTGATCCACATCCGGGCCAGCGGGCCCACCTCGTAAGGCTTGCCGGCGTAGCGCGGAGCTTTCAGCCAGGAATAGGCGCTGGTCCTGGAAGCCGGGTCCACGGCCGTAGTCTTGCCGGCGGCCGGGTTCAGGCCGGTCGTCTTGGCCTGATACCACGAATATGTCACGTGTTCGGTGATCGAGGCCGCCTCGATCGGTTCGGGGTCGTGGGAGCCTTCCAAAATATGGCCGCCGGTGAACAACCTCCGCAGGCCCACATCGTCAAGGTCGAAAGCCCCGAAGGCGAGGAGGTTGGCATATCCCCGTCCGATCGCGAAGTAGTCGCCGTACTTGGCCGCCAGCAATTCGGTGTCGGGCAGGTAGCGTTCCCGGATGAATGCGATCAACTCGTCCACGTAGCCCCGGAAGTCCCGGATGCGCTCCGCTCTGGGCATCGCCGTGAATCCGCCAGGCACATAGGCCGCCGGGTGGGGCATCTTGCCGCCGAATAAGGCGCCCATCTCGTGTGCCTTGCGTCGGATCTCGAGGGCCTTGAGGTAGCCGGTCATGAGGGCCTGCGTGGCGTGGGGATCAAAGCGCCGATCGATGCTCCAGTCGGCCTGCCAGGGAGGCTTCGCCGGACCCGAGATGAAGTCCGGGAGTGTCAGCAGGTAGAAGTGAAGGAGGTGCGACTCGATGAAGTTGGCGGCATGCACGAGGTTTCGCATGATCCGGGCATTCGTCGGGACGATTGCCCCGCACGCCGCATCGAGTGCTTTGACCGCTGCCAGGCCGTGCGCCACCGGACAGACGCCACAGATCCGCTGCGTGATCAGCGGGGCGTCCCTCGGATCGCGGCCGATAAGGATGTTCTCGAACCCTCGAAACAACAGACCGCTGGCACGGACGTCGACCACCTGCTGCACGCCGTCGAGCGTGTCGAACTCCACCTCCACGCCCAGGTGGCCTTCGAGGCGGGATACGGGATCAAAAGAAGCTGTGATCTTCACACGCGATCCTTGTCAAAGAGAAGGGACTTCCCTTGCCTGCTGGAACTTCGGTCAGGAATAGAAACCCTCACCGGGGAAGGCGGGCTCGGTGCACCCGAGGCACAGGCCGTTGGCATCCACGCACCAGTTCACGGCATTGTTCCACTTACGACCGGGGCAGTCGCTTTGGGTCGTCTTGCCCCGACAGCCGAGTTCCAGCAGACAGCGATGGTCCTGGCCGAGAGTCGTGGCATACTGATGCTTGAGTCGTGGACAGTGATCGTGCACGTTGCGGCCGTAGAGGGCAACGGGGCGGTCATGGACGTCAAGTGGGACGGGATTGCCGAGGAGCAACTGGACGATCGCCCAGGTGATCCAGTCGGGATGAGCCGGGCAGCCGGGGAGGTTGATGACGCTCTTTCCCGTGGCCTCCTGGATGCTGACCACGTCGGTCGGATTCGCCCCGGCGCGGGAGATGCCCCCGAAACAGGCACATGTTCCGATGCAGACGATGGCTTGGGCGTGAGCCGCGAATTCGACGACGGCCTGCTCATAGGTCACCTTCCGGCCGCTGTGCGACCAGACCTGGCAGGCCCGTCCGCCAAAGGCCCGGGGGACACCGCCTTCAAGGGCGAGGATGTACCCGCCCCTGGCTCGGGCTTCCTGGGCCATCCCGACCGCCGTTACGCCCGCGGAAGCCATCAGGACGGTGTGGTAAGCCAAATCGACCGAGTGGATCAGGATGTCGTCCGCGGTCTGTTGGCCCGCGTCCGCCGCCGGATCGATCCGGTTGAGAAAGGAGATCGAGTCTCCCTGGCAACCGCTCCCGTGCAGCCAGACGATTGTGGGTCCGGCTTTGCTCGTCAGAGCCGCCTCCAAACGCCCCCAACCCAGTGGCGCCAGACCGATTGCGCCGGCGCAGGTGGCACAATGCTTGAGAAAGACCCGGCGTGTGATGCTCATGATGATTCGCTACCCCAAACCCTCGTCACCGTGCTCCGTATGGCCCTGCTCCATGTCCATCAGGGGTGGACAAAGACAAGTCAATTCGTAGGAAATCATAGCGGATGGGCCCTGATGTGTCAAGGTTTATTGTTGCCGCGTACGCACCGCGGGAACACAAACGGCCCGGATGGCATCTTGAAGAGGTGATCCAAGATGAAGGACGTGCATATGAATCAGGTGTCCATGCCGAAGTACCGTGTCATCCTATGGTTCGCACTGACGGGCATCGTGTTGGCGTGGGAACTGGGGCCGCACGTCGCGTCTGCCCAGGCGCAGTCGTACGCGCCGCCGCTCCTGTGGGACTTCACGAAAGACTGTTGCGTGGATTTACGCGACCTGGCGGTCCTCGCCGAGCGCTGGCTGCAAGTCGACGATGTCACAAACTTGGCCGATCCCTATCGGATCGATGTACTGGATCTGGCCCTGTTCGCGCAGCAGTGGCACGCGCCGGTCGCTGCGCCGGGCAATGAGGGCACGGACTGGCAGATCCTGCATCCGGAGTGGATCTTCTGCGATGACTTCGAGGACAAGACGCCCCTGAGGCGGCAGGGTCGGTATTTCGAGCATGACAACGACGGCGGCGACTTTGTCGTGGTCGATGGCGTCGGTCTCAATGGCTCGCGGGGCCTGCGGGCCAGATACCAGGCCAAAGAGGTGAGCGCCGGCGCCCTGCACCTGGCCTTCGGGCGCGTGCCGAGCAGTTACTTCGACATGGGCATCCGCTCGGGCGAGGATTTCCGGGATATCTATTACCGCGTGTACATGCGGAACCAGGCTGGTTGGCAGGGGAGTCCGGCCAAGCTCTCCCGGGCCACGGTCTTCGCCGGCTCCAACTGGTCCCATGCGATGATCGCCCATCTTTGGAGCAGTGGCAACGTCCTGGTGATCGATCCGGCCAGCGGCGTAGACAGCAGCGGCAAGGTCGTGACGACCAAGTACAATGATTTTGAGAACCTGCGCTGGCTCGGCCTCAAGCGTGGCGTGACGCCGATCTTCGCGCCGCCAAACGCGAATCGGTGGTTCTGTATCGAGGCCCATGTCCGTCTGAACGATCCCGGCCAGTCCAACGGTGTCCAGGAGTTCTGGATTGACGGCAAGCTCGAAGCCCGGCGGACGGACCTGAACTTCGTGGGCACGTACACGGACTATGGCATCAACGCCGTGTTCCTCGAGAACTATTGGAACGCAGGCTCGACCAAGCTGCAGGAACGCTACTTTGACTCGTTCGTCGTCTCGACCCAGCCGATCGGGTGCCTCTGCGCGATAGACCCGAATTCCAGTCCCGGGCCGACACCGTAGGACCTCGGCCAGCTGTTTGCAGCGCGCCCGTAAGACCACGAGAGCTTCCAGCACAATGACCGCTCTATAGATGGCTACTGGCCTTTGTCATTCCCGCGCCGGCGGGAATCCAGTCGAGCCTCGGCATTTCCTGGACCCCCGCCTGCGCGGGGGTGACAGAGGGGGCGAACACTCATGCCGTTGGAAGCTCCGAGCCAATCGGGTCCAGACAGAGTAGCAGCGGCAAGCGCAGTCTTCGGAGCTTGCCGATGGTCTTGCCTATTCGGCAGCGGCAAGCCCTGCGCAAAGCCTCCGGCCTTGCCGCTGCCACCCATCGTCTTGGGTTGGCTCCAGTATTGGTCGCGGTTACTCGTTGGGGTCATTCGACCACAGGCGCACAGCGGAGTCGGTTACCTCCGGGCTGCGGCTGCAGATCGTCCCCACGTTCTCGAAGTCGTTGCCATGCAGCGAGACCGCCGTCGTTCTCTTGCCGGCCAGGGAGAGGAATATGCTCGTTCCCGTGGGCGGATGGCAGTTGCGGATGGAGATGCCCTGGCACTCGATCAGTCGCAGCAGGGCGGCGCT